>NZ_JBFRGP010000021.1:0-61936 GCF_052115385.1 Dyella sp. 2RAB6 | reverse complement strand
AACGAGATCTTCGGGCTTCTGATAGTTGGCTAACAGACTGCTAAGCAGCTCGTCGGGCACTTCGTGTTTGCGTGGACTCATGGTGTCTCCGGGTCAGATGGCAGTTTCCTGCCAATGCCCCGTTTACACAAAATCTAGGATAGGCCCCGGCCAGAGCGCGTTCTTCGAGAACGCCGGCGATGGCATCGGCAGCCGCCTGTCGCAGGACGTGACCGACCTGGGCCAGGGCGATACGCAGCAGACCGGCACCAGTACCGATGCCGCGATCCAGGGCAAGGGTCTGTTCGTGCTGCGCGACGACAACGGCAAGTTGTTCTATACGCGCGGCGGCCATTTCCGTTTCGACGACGGCGGCTATCTGATCGACGACGTGACCGGCTACCGCGTCGCCGCGCTGGACGCTGCTGGCGGCCTGACGGATTTCACCATCAAGGATCTGCAGACACTGCCGCCGCAGGCCACCACTTCGGTCAATTTCAGCGGCAACCTGTCGCCCAACGACACCACCCAGCAGGTCACCGGCCTGCAGGTATATGACGCCTCCGGCGGCCTGCACACGCTGACCGTCACGCTGACCAACAACAAGACCGTCACTGCCAACGACTGGCTGGTCTCGGTCAAGGAAGGCAGCAATGTGGTCGGCAGCGGTGAGTTGCGTTTCGACACCAGCGGCACGCCGACACCGGGCTTCAGCAGTTTCAACGTCACCATCAGCGGCAATGGTGCGAGCCAGCAGGTGACGTTCAATGCGGGTACGCCGGGCGGGTTCTCGGGCGCGACGCAGATCACGGGCGCGAGTTCCAATATCGGCGCGCATGCCGTGGACGGACATGCCGTGGTCGGCATGTCGCAGGTGAGCTTCGACGCCGCCGGCCTGCTGCAGATCACCTACTCGGACAACGAGAAGAAGACCGGGCCGCAGCTGGCCCTGGCCGAAGTGGCGGACGAGCAGTTGCTGCAGATGGGCCCCGGCGCGCTCTATACCGCCGGGCCCGATGTGAAGCTCAACTACGGCAAGGCGACGTCCGGCCATCTGGGCAAGATCCTTGGCGGCAGCCTGGAACAGTCCAATGTCGACCTCACCCGCGAGCTGACCGAAATGATCATCGTGCAGCGCGGCTACCAGGCCAGTTCGCGCGTGCTCACCGTGACCGACAGCATGCTGCAGCAGCTGTATTCCAGCACCGGAGGCGGCGGTGGCGGCTAAGGCGTTCGGATGGATGGGCGAGACGCGCCGCCGCGCTGTCGCGGCGAAGGCGGGCGCCATCGTGCAGGCGTGGTGGGATGCCTGGGCCATGAGCTCGGCGCAGGTGGCTGCCGATGGCGGTATCGATGTGGTGCCCGATGGAGTGTGCCGGCAGGTCGAGGGCCGCGGCGTGGTGTTCTGCATCGATGGCGATCTGGTCGGCTCGTTGACCGGTCTTGCTGCTGATCAGGGTGGCGAGCTGGCGGCTCATCTGGAGCGTTCCGCGCTGGTGGATCTGGCGCGTCGCATGACCGGTGTCGACAAGCTCGATCGTTCCAGCCTGCGCGATATCGAAGAGGTGCCGGACACGCTGGCCGACCCGCGCTGGGGCGGCTGCGCGCTCGTGCTCGGTGTGGGCGGACTGCGGCTGCGGCTCTGGCTGGACCGCCGCGCCGCCGCGCATTGGGCGCCTTCGCCCGCATCGCGCGCGACGCCGCTGGTGGCGCGGATCGAAGCGATCGCGCCCGCGTCCGCGCGGTTGTGCGCTTCGCTCGATCTGGGCGAGATCGCGCTGGACGAACTGCAAGGCCTGGCGCCGGGCGATGTGATCGCCACGCTGGCGCCGCTGTCCCGTCCGCTGGATATCACCGTGGCCGGCATCGACCGGCCGCTCTATCAAGGACAGCTCGGCGAACGCGACGGACGTCGCGCCTTGCGCCTTGCGTCCACCGAACATCTGGAGTCCACGCCATGAATTCTGTACTGGTCGAACCCCTCGCGTTGCCGCCGCTTGCCGATGCCGAGGCGGCTGGCGATAGCGCCACTGCGCGCGCTGCTGCGCCTGATCTGAACCTGGTAGGTCACGTCAAAGTGCGCCTCACCGCCGTATTGGGCGAGACGGAAGTGAGCCTGGCCGAGCTGTTCGAGCTGAAGGCGGGCAAGGTGCTCACGCTGGGGCAGGGGCTGGAAGAGCCGGTGACCCTGCAGCTCAACGGCAAGCCGGTGGCTACCGCGCAGCTGGTGGCGGTGGGCGATCACTTCGGCGTGCAGATCGTGCAGGTGCTGTAAGCCCATGCATGTGGATGCCGCCATGCCGGCGGTCGCGGCTTCGGTCGCGCCGGCCACGCCGATTCCCTTCAGCCGGGAGCCTGCGCCTGCCGCTTCGGGCGGCACCAGTCTGCTGGTTGCCGCGCTGTTGCTGGGTGCGGCTTTTGCCGCGCTGTGGGTGCTCAAGCGCCGCGGCTGGAATGGCGCTGCGCTGGCGAAAGGGCCGCGTATGCCGCCTTCTGGCGTAAGCGTGGCGCAACGCCTGCGTCTGGGGCCGGGTTGTTCGGCCTACGTGCTGCACGATGGCGACGAGCGGCTGCTGGTGGTGGAAGCGCGCAGCGGCGTGCAGGTTACCGCGCTGCGTCCGCTCGAACGGCCGGCGAACGAGGGAGAGTTTCGATGAAGGGTCGGTGGCAGCGCCATGCGTGGCTGGCCGGCGCGGCGGTGCTTGGCGTCGCGTTCTGCCTGCCGGCGGCTGCGGCGATGGATCCCTTGCGCGATGCGGTGAACCAGAACAGCGCCGATCTCGCGCCGGCGCTGCGGCAGGTGGCGGTGCTCACGGCACTGTCGCTGCTGCCCGCGCTGTTGATCGCGATGACGTCGTTTACCCGTATCGTGATCGTGCTGTCGATGCTGCGCACGGCGCTCGGCCTGCAGCAGACGCCTCCGAATGCAGTGGTGATCACGCTGTCGCTGTTCCTCACCTTGTTCTCGATGATGCCGGTGCTGCAATCGGCCAAGGACCACGCGCTGGACCCGTGGCTGGCCAACGGCATCAGCACGGAAACCGCGGTGACGCAGGGCTTCCAGCCGTTCAAGGAATTCATGATACGGCAGACCCGCGAAAGCGATCTGCGCGCGGTGGTGGACATGGCCGGCGCGGCGCAGCCGAAGTCGCTGGTGGACGTGCAGGCGCTGCATCTGATTCCGGCCTTCATGCTGAGCGAGCTGCGCACGGCGTTCCAGATCGGTTTCGTGATCTTCCTTCCGTTCTTGCTGATCGATCTGGTGGTGGCCGCGATCCTGATGGCGCTCGGCATGATCATGGTGCCGCCGGCCACGGTGAGCCTGCCGTTGAAGGTCTTGCTGTTCCTGCTGATCAACGGCTGGGTGCTGGTGGCGCAGGCCTTGCTGGGAAGCTACAGGTACTGAAATGGCCGCCATGCCGTATCCAGCGGAACAGCAGGCTGCCGATCCCGGGGCCGAGCTATGGGCGCGCTGGTGCGTTTCCGGCGACCTGAAAGCACGCGAAGCCTTGCTCGCGCATTACGTCGGCTGGGCGCGCAAGCTGGCGCGCGCGGTGTTCATGCGGGTGCGCGGGCGCAGCGCAGACTGGCCGGACTATGTGCAGAACGCTTCGATCGGCTTGATCGAGGCGATCGACGCTTTCGACTATCTGCGCGGCGTGCCATTCGAGGCCTATGCCCGGCAACGCGTGCGCGGCGCCGTGTTCAACGGGCTGCGGGCGCTGGCGGCAACCCATGAGGTACGCGAACTGGTGCGCGTCGACAGCGTGGATTCCCTGCTGGAAGATGCCGACGGCGATCCGGTGGAGCGCCTGGTGCGCCTGGTCACCTCACTCGGCGCCGGTTACGCTTTGTCAGTCCCGCTCGAACCCGAGCACACCAGCGTGCCCACGCCTTATGACGAAGCGGTGCGGCACCAGTTGGGTGAGCGCATCCATCGCCACCTCGCGCGCCTGCCCGAACGGGAGCGCCTGATATTGCAGCTGCACTATCTGCAGCACATGGCCTTCGTCGAGATCGCCCTGGCGCTGGCTCTGACCAAGGGGCGGATTTCCCAGCTGCATCGGCAGGGGCTTGAACGGTTAAGATCGCTCATGCAGGCGGATGCCTGGCAATTCGTGCTCTAGCTGCCGGCTTGATCGGCCCAACCAGGTCTTTCGATGGATCGCATACGCCCCACCCAGACGTCCGCCTTGATCGATGCGCTGCGCAAGCTTTCAAGGTCGAAAGCCGGCGCGGCGGAGACGGACGCCGGCAGCGATGCGGTGCCGGCGGATCTGCGGGCCCAATTGCGCCAGCTTTCGGTGGGCGTCGATATCGATAGCGAAGAAGGCTTGCGCACGATCCAGCCCCAGCTGTTGCGCTGCATCCTGCAGCACGAGTGGGGCCAGGGCGTGGAGGGCGATCCGGCGTTCGCCGGTGTGGTCAGCGCGGTGAACGAGGCGATGTCGCGCGATCCCCGTCTTCAAGCCGTGCTGCGCGAGGCATTGCACGCCTTGCGTTGAGACGGCTCACGCCCAGGCCCGTGGCCGCAGCGTTACCGGCGGCACCCGCGAGCCATCGCGGCGCCCGTCGGGCGACGGTTGCGAAGGCCGGCGCCAATCCAGCGCGCGCAGGAACACGGCGCGTGCTTCATCCAGGAACTGTTCGCGTTGTCGGCGCGCCGCGCGGCGCTTGCTGGGTAGCAGGCGGACGGGGCGGCGTGCGCCGAAGCGCGGGAGTTCGTGGAAGCCGTCGTCGCCGGCGATGCCGCCGTTCTCCTGCCAGAAGCTGTCGTAGTCGGACTGGATGCGCGTGGCGAATGGATGAGCCGAGTGTGCGACGCCGCGCAGGCGCTCGATGCCGTAGAGGCGCGACATTACGCGCATCAGGGTCAGCAGCAGGTTCTTCGGCCGCACGCCATGGCTGCCGCGGGTGAATTCGCGGATCGGCGCGCGTCCCAGGAAGGACCAGGAGCCTTGCATGGCGCCGATCAGCAGGCCTTCCTCGCCGCCGAAGGTAAAGATGCACGACGACAGCACTTCCTTGTTGCCGGTGACCAGATACAGCCCGAGTTCGCCCATCGCGCGCACGGCGGGTTTGCGCAGATGCAGATGGATCGGCTCGCCGTTGCGCAGGCGCAGGGTGCCGATGCGTACGTCGTGGCCGCGCAGCAGCTTGTCGCGCAGGCGCGGCGGGAAGCGGTCGAGCAGGAAGCGATAGTGCGCTTCGAGAATGCGCAGGCGTGCGGACGCGCTTAGTTCGCGCGAAACGAAGGGGGCATGCCAGCGGCTGTACAGGCCGGGATCGCTACGCACCGCCTGGCGCATTTCTTCCGAACCATCCAGGAAGCGCAGCCAGGCCAGTTGCCGCGGCAGATGGGCCAGGCTATGGCGCGCGTGGCTGAGATAGCCGTGGAGCTGGCGCGGGACGGGGGTGTAGCCCAGGTCCCAGCGGCCTTGGAACGAACGCCACAGCAATAGCGCTCCCGCGCGCGGCGCCATCGCCACGGGGGCCTCTTCCAGCCACTCTTCGCGTACCGCTGCCTTCATGACGTTTCCGGTCCAAACCACTTGAACGGAAGCCTAGACGGGTGATGACGGACTTTTTGAAATGCGCGGTGAAGGGGCTGTCAAAAAAGCAGTGAAACACCATGGCTTGGTTTCGCCGCCAGTCAGTTTGGCCGAAAAAACATGCGCCTGGCGGCTCAGGCGTCCCAACCTTCGTCGTCGAACGCCACGATATCGGTGACTTCGCCGGTGATCGCCTCGCGCAGCGGGGTCATCTGGCGATTGACTTCATGGCACCAGGGTTCCATCGATTCGCTGAGCACGCGGGCGCGGGATTGCGCCTCGACCTCGTCCAGCGGGGCGACGATGGCCTGATACAGGGCGGCCAGTTCCTCGCGCGGGACGATGGTGCCGGCCAGGCGGTGATAGTCGCTGAGGCGGGTATGCAGTTCTTCGAGGGTGCGGTAGAGCGGGGGCGGGAAGTCGTCGGGGAGGCCGCGGATGAGGGCATCGAGTGCGCCCAGGTCGAAGGCGATGAGCGGGGCGTGGACGAGGGACTGGGCTGGCGCTGGCATCGCGGGGCTCCGGAAACGAAGCGCTTATGTTCGCGCTTGGGGACGCTGAAGGGGAACCCCTTCATGCAAGTTAGCGGCATGAGATGCGGTGCTGCATGAGTCACGTCACGATCACTTTGGGGCGATTAGCGTCCGATGGCGAAGCGTTTGGCGCATACCGAAAAGCACACCTGCCGACTATCCCGTGGACGCCGTCATCGATTACGCCATCTATATGCTGGGCACCGACGCCGCCGTGCGTAGCTGGAACAAAGGGGCGGAACGCTGCGAAGGCTACGCTGCGCAGGACATCCTCGGCGCACCCTTCGACACCTTCTTCGTACACGAAGACCGCGCGCTGGGATTGCCCGCCGGAATCCTCGACCAAGCACTGGAGGATAGCCGCCACGAGACGGAGTGCTGGCAGCTGCGCAAGGATGGCAGCCGCTTCTGGGCGCATCTGACGGTCGACCCGGTCTATGGCGACGACGGCGGACAGATCGGCTTCGCCATCCTGGCGCGCGACCTCACCGCGGCCAAACTGGCCGAGGAAAACCAGCGGCGCAGCGAGGAACAGTTCCGCATCCTGGTACAGGGCGTCACCGACTACGCCATCTACCTGCTCGACCCGCAAGGCAAGGTATCGAGCTGGAATGCCGGCGCACAGCGCATCAAGGGCTATGCGCCGCGCGAAATCATCGGCAAGCATTTCTCCACCTTCTATACCGAGGAAGACCGCGCGCGCGAATTGCCGGCCAAGGGCCTGGCCACCGCCGCGCGGCTGGGCCGGTTCGAGAACGAGGGCTGGCGCCTGCGCAAGGACGGCAGCCGGTTCTGGGCGCATATCGTGATCGACCGCATCCTGGACGATCAGGGCCGGCACGTCGGCTTCGCCAAGATCACCCGCGACATCACCGTCAGGCGCGAGGCCGAGCAAGAGCTGGCGAAGACGCGCGAGGCGCTGTTCCACGCGCAGAAGATGGAAGCGGTGGGCCAGCTCACCGGTGGCGTGGCGCACGATTTCAATAATCTGCTGATGGCGATCATCGGCAACCTGGAATTGCTGACCCGCCGCCTGCAGCACGATCCATCGAGCCTGGCCCTGCTCAGCAATGCCTTGTCCGGCGCCGAGCGCGGCGCCACGCTGACCAGGCGCATGCTGGCCTTCGCGCGGCGGCAGGAGCTGAAACCCGCCGCGCTGGATCTGCGTCCGCTGGCGCGCAACCTGATGGGATTGATGGAACGTTCGCTGGGGCCACGCATCGGCGTCGACCTGGCGTTTCCGATTTCGCTGGAGCGCGTGCTGGTCGATGCCAACCAGCTCGAGCTGGCCATACTCAACCTCGTGATGAATGCGCGCGATGCGATGCCGGAGGGCGGGCGCATCACGCTCGGCGCGCAATCGGTGCAGGTCGAGCCAGGGCATGCGGTGGGCCTGGCGCCTGGCCGCTATGTCTGCCTGTCGGTGAGCGATGAAGGACAGGGCATGGATGCGACGACGCTCGAACGCGCCACCGAGCCGTTCTTCACCACCAAGGGGGTGGGCAAGGGCACTGGCCTGGGCCTGTCGATGGTGCACGGGCTGGCCGAGCAGTCCGACGGGCGGCTGGTGCTGCACAGCGAAGCGGGCCAGGGCACGCGGGCGGAAGTCTGGCTGCCGGTGGCGCCGTCGGAAACGCAAGTCGAAGCAGCGCCGTCGCCGATGGATGAGCCTTCGCGCAACGGCCAGTTGCGGGTGATGCTGGTGGACGACGATCCGCTGATCCTGGCCACCACCGCGGCGGTGCTGGAAGACATCGGTCATCTCACCTACGAGAAATCTTCCGCGAACGAAGCGCTGGAAGCGCTGTTCGGCGGCGTGGAAGTGGACCTGCTGATCACCGACCAGATGATGCCCGGCGTGCAGGGCCACCAGTTGCTGATACAGGCGCGTGCGCAATGGCCGCAGTTGCCGGCGATCCTGGCCTCGGGTTATTCGGAGACGCCGAAGGATCTGCCCGGAAGCGTGGTGCGCCTGGCCAAGCCCTATGGCCGCGCCGAGTTGATGCAGGCGATCGACAAGGCCGTGTTGATGCAGATGGCGGTCTGACGCTGCGGCATCGGCGTCTGGAATCAGTGCTCCTTCATCGCGTTTGAACGAACCCATCTGGACATCCGTTTTCCAAATGAGATAGATTCTCATTTGTGGGTGAGGGGTTCAGCCCCTCGCCACGCTTCATCCATCGGCCGCCAGCCTCAGGAACTGCAGTTCCGTTTCCTTTGCCAGCCCGCCGCGTGATTTCACGCTCAGGCAAAGGACTGGTTCGCCCATGCTTCGCATCACTCCGTTGGCCGCCATCATTGGCGCGCTGCTTGCTGTTCCCGCCGTGGCTGCCGATACGGCTGCCCTTGCCGGCGCCACCGACCTGCCGCGCGTGCAGGTCACCGCGCTGGCGCCATCGATCCAGCTCAATGTGCCCGGCACGGTGTCGACCATCGACCGCGTGCAGATGGACCGGCATCTGAATGTGTCCATCCGCGATCTGGTTCGCTACGAACCGGGGGTGTCGGCGATCGGCACCGGCGGCCGCTTTGGGCTGGACAGCTTCAATATCCGCGGCCTGTCCGGCAACCGCACGCGCATCGAGATCGACGGTGTCTCGATGCCGGCTTCGTTCGGCGCCGACGTGGCCGGCGGCAGTTTCCGCGCGGGGCGCAACTTCGTCGACCTGGATCAGCTGAAGTCGGTGGAGATCGTGCGCGGCCCGGCTTCGGTGCTGTATCCCTCCGATGCGCTGGGCGGCGTGGTCAGCCTGCGCACCAAGGATCCAGCCGATTACCTGCGCGATGGCCGCGATACCTATGTCTCGTTGAAGGAGCTCTACGACAGCAGCGATCGCAGCCTCACTTCGACGGTGACGTTGGCAGGCGGCGACAAGCGCAACGGCATTCTGTTTGTCGGCAACCATCGCGAGGGCCAGGAGCTGGCCAACCAGGGCGAGGTGGGCGGCACCGGCGCCACCCGCACGCGGCCCGATCCACGCAGCTACAGCCTGGACAGCTTCCTCGGCAAGTACGTCCACACCGCCGACAGCGGCCGCGCCGACCGCATCAGCCTGGACGGTTCGCAGACGCGCACGCGCACCGACGCCTTGTCGAGCGTAACGCCTACCGTCGGTTATTACCGCTCGCAGGACGAGAACGTGCGCATGCGCGCCACCGCCGGCCAATGGTTTCCGCAACTGGGCAGCGTGCTGGCCGATACGCTGGATTGGAATGTCTATTGGCAGAAGAGCCGTACCCGCACCAATACGCAGACCGAGACCGCGACGCTCCGGCGCTACTACCAGAGCCTGCCGCTGCAGGAGAAGGTGTTCGGCGGCAAGCTGGTGGCGGTGAAGCTGGTGGGCGAGGGCGGGCCGGTCACGCAGGCGATCAGCTATGGCGTGGAACTGTCGCGCACCGATGCGCAGTCGTACGCCGATGGCTATGGCGTCAACAAGCGCACGGGAGCGAGCGGCAGCGGCAAGCCGTTCATGCCTGGCAACTATCCGCTGCATCTGATGCCGAGCAGCGAAACGGACCGCTACTCGGCCTTCGTGCAGGACGAGATCGGCCTGCTCGGCGGCAAGCTCGAACTCACGCCGGCCGTGCGCGTGGATCGCTATGCGTACAAGCCGCAGGAGGATGCGCTGTACGCCGCCTACAACCCCGGCTACGTGCGGCAGAACTACAGCAAGACCCACGCCTCGCCCAAGCTTGGCGTGCTGTGGCATTTCAACGGCACGCTCAGTGCGTATGCCAACTACGCGCAGGGCTTTCGCCCACCGCTGTACAGCGAGATCGCCGGCGCCTGGAACGAGCAGCCGTTCCCCGGTTTCAATATCGCCTTCCTGCCCAACGAGAAGCTCAAGGCCGAAACCAGCCGCGGCCTGGAGCTGGGCCTGCGCGGCAAGGGCGAGGCGGGCTGGTTCAATGTGGCGGCGTACTACAACCGCTATCGCGACTTCATCTGGTCGGGCTACCAGCTCAAGGCCAGCCAGGTGCCGGATTGGGTGCAGGTGAATCCCGGCATGAACCTGTTCTACCAGGCGGTGAATGCGCGCAAGGCCTATATCAAAGGTGCCGAAGCCAGCGGCGCACTGCGTCTGGGCTATTTCAACGAGGCCTTGCAGGGCTGGTCGGTGCGCGGCAGCGCGGCGGTCGCCAGCGGGCGCTTGATCGCGCCGGGCGCCAGCGGCTACAGCCCGCTCAATACGGTGGACCCGGCCAAGCTGGTACTCGGTATCGCCTACGACGCCAGGCAGTGGGGCGCCGAACTGCTCGGCACCGGCGTGCGCCGGCACAGCCGGCTGGGCGATCCCAAGGCGTTCCGGCCCGGTGGCTACGCCACGCTGGATCTGTATGCGCATTACTCGCCGCTGGCCAAGGTCGAGTTGTACGCCGGCGTCACCAACCTGGCCGACCGCAAGTACTGGGACTGGGGCAGCTTGAACAGCGGCGCCCTCGGCAACCTGGTCAGCGGCAACGGGATCAACGACGCCGGCACCGCCGGTATCCCGGCCGACCGCCTCACCGTGCCCGGCCGCGCGTTCAGCGTAGCTGCGCGGATCGCGTTCTGAGAGGAGTGCCACGCATGTTGAACGAAATCACTTCCGCTTCCGTCCCGCCCTCGCTGCCGGAACTGCTCGATGCCTGGCGCCGCCTGCGCGAGGAACAACCCCAGCTGCGCGCCCGCGATCTGGCCGAACGGCTTGGCGTGAGCGAGGCCGAACTGGTCGCCAGCCGCTGCGGCGACGGTGTCACCCGCCTGCACGGCCCGTGGGCCGAACTGATTGGCGCCTTGCCGGAACTGGGCCAGGTGATGGTGCTGACCCGCAACGAGCATTGCGTGCACGAGAAGAAGGGCACGTTCGCCAACATCGAGATCGGCGGCGCGATGGGCGTGGTGCTGGACGAGGCGATCGACCTGCGCCTGTTCCTGCGCCACTGGGTGTTCGGTTTTGCCGTGCGCGAGGAATCGCGCGGACGCTGGCTGCGCAGCTTGCAGTTCTTCGATGGCGACGGGCGCGCGGTGCACAAGGTGTATCTCACCGAGCACAGCCGGCAGGATGCCTGGTCCGGCCTGGTGACACGCTTCGCCGCGCCGGTGCAGTCGCCGCTGCTGGAGCTGGTGGCGGTGGAAGAGCCGCTGCCACGGCGCCGCGACGACGAAGCGGTGGACGTCGTCTCGCTGCGCGAGCAATGGCGCCGCATGCGCGACCCGCACGACTTCTTCGCGCTGCTGAAGAAAAATGAAGTGACGCGTACCCAGGCCTTGCGCCTGGTCGGCGCCGAATTCGCGCGGCGGGTGGATGGCGCCGCGGTGCGCACGGTGCTGGACAGCGCCGCGGCGAGCGGATTGCCGATCATGGTGTTCGTCGGCTCGCCTGGCGTCGTGCAGATCCATACCGGTCCGGTACGTAACATCAAAACCGTCGGCCCCTGGCTCAACGTGCTGGACGAGGATTTCAACCTGCATCTGCGCGAGGACCGCATCGCCGAAAGCTGGATGGTGCGCAAGCCCAGCCCCGAAGGGCAGGTAACCTCGCTGGAGTTGTACGACGCCCAGGGTGGCCAGATCGTGCAGTTCTTCGGCAAGCGCAAGCCCGGCACGCCGGAGTTGGTGGCGTGGCGCGAGCTGGCCGAAGGCCTGTCCGGCGCGGAGGTATCGCATGTTTGAGCATAGCCGTTGCTGGCTCGGTGCCGTGGCGCTCGCGCTGTGCGCGCAGATGGCCGTGGCGGCCGAGGCGCCGCGCGTGGTGGCGCTTGGCGGCGACATTACAGAGACCGTGTACGCGCTGGATGCGCAGCAGGGCCTGGTCGGCGTGGACAGCACCAGCCTGTGGCCGGCGGCGGCGCGCGAACTGCCGGACGTCGGCTATGTGCGCCAGCTCGCCGCCGAAGGCGTGCTGGCCTTGCGGCCCAACCTGATCCTTGCCACCCATGATGCAGGGCCGCCGACGGTGCTGGCGCAGTTGCGCGAAGCCGGCGTGCGCATCGAGCTGATGCCGACCACGCGCACGCCCGCAGGTGTGGTGGCGAAGGTGCGCGCGATCGGGCATGCGCTGGGACGCGATGCGGCGGCCGCAGCGCTCGCGCATCGGCTCGACACGCAATATACCGAGTTGGCGAAAGCGGTTGCCGGTATGAAAAGCCACCCGCGCGTGCTGTTCCTGATGGCGACCGAAGGCAGTCCCAAGGCGGGCGGGCGCGAAACGGCCGCGGCCAGTGCCATTGCGCTGGCCGGCGGCACCCAGGTCGCGGACGACTTCACCGGCTACAAGTCGGTGTCGGCCGAAGCGCTGGTGGCGCTGGCGCCAGAGGTGATCCTGCTGATGCGCGAGCGCGCGGATGCGGCGGGCGGTGTCGATGGTGTGTTGCGCCTGCCCGGCGTGGCCTTGACGCCGGCGGGCAAGGCGCGGCGCATCGTGTTCGTCGACGGCCAGGCGCTGCTCGGTTTCGGTCCGCGCAATGCCGAGCACGAACTGCAACTGCAACGCGTACTGGCAGGCGCGCAGCCTTGAACAGCATCGCGCTGCCTCATCGCCATGCCTTGAGTGCACGTGCCTGGGCGCTGCTTGGGCTGGCGGCGCTGCTGGCTGCCGCCGCGCTCGGCGGCATGGCGGTGGGCGCGATGCCGCTGTCGGCGGCGCAGGTGCTCGGTGCACTGCTGCGCTGGCTGGATGGCATGCCGATGCAGGGCCAGGATGCGATCGTACTGAGCCTGCGCTTGCCGCGTGTGCTGATGGCCAGCCTGGTGGGCGCATCGCTCGCTTGCAGTGGCGCCACCATGCAGGGTTTGTTCCGCAACCCGCTGGTGGAACCAGGGCTGGTGGGCGTGTCGGCCGGTGCGGCGCTCGGTGCGATTGGCATGATCGTGCTCGGCGGTGCGCTGACCACGGCGCTGTCGCCCTTGCTCGGTTCGCTGGTCATCGCCGGCGCTGCTTTCGCCGGCGGCTTGCTGGCGACGTTCCTGGTGTACCTGTTCGGCAGCCGTCGCCCCGGTGTCGCCACGCTGCTGCTTGCAGGCGTAGCGATCAATGCGATCGCGATGGCCGGCGTGGGCGTGCTTACGTATCTGGCGAACGAACACCAGTTGCGCGACCTGACCTTCTGGACTCTCGGCAGCCTCGGCGGCACCAGTTGGGCGCGGCTCGGCGCGGTGGCGCCGCTGATGCTGCTGCCCCTGCTGTGGTTGCCGACGCAGGCGCGCGCCTTGAATGCCTTGCTGCTCGGCGAACGCGAGGCCAGCCTGCTCGGCTTCGAGCCGCGCCGCCTGCGACGCCGGCTGGTGGCATTGGTGGCGTTGGCTACGGGGGCGGCGGTGGCGATGTGCGGTGTGATCGGTTTTGTCGGCCTGCTGGTGCCGCATGTGCTGCGGCTGGTGTGGGGGCCGGATCATCGATGGTTGTTGCCGGGTTCGGCACTGGCCGGGGCCAGCCTGATGATCGGCGCGGATGCGGTGGCGCGCATCGCGGTCGTGCCGGCGGAGCTGCCGGTGGGCGTGATCACCGCCTTGCTCGGCGGCCCGTTCTTCCTGTGGCTGCTGTCGCGCCTGCGCGTGGGAGACATGGCATGAACCTGGCGGTGGATTGGCGCGCGGCGCCCGGTGCGGATGAGCATTGCCTGGAGGCGCACGACGTGCACCTGCATTACGGCAGCCGCCGCGTATTGCAGGCGGTGAATCTGCGCGCGCAACCGGGCCGGGTGCTGGCCCTGATCGGCCCGAACGGCGCCGGCAAGAGCAGCCTGCTCGGCGTGCTGGCCGGTTTGCTGCAGCCTTCGATGGGGGTCGCCACGCTGGATGGCGCGTCGCTGGCGCGCTGGCCCGCGGCGGCCTTGGCGCGGCGGCGCGCCATGCTGTCGCAGCGGGTGCAGCTAGGTTTCGGTTTTCGCGCCGAGGAGGTGGCCATGCTCGGGCGCAGCCCGCATGGCGCGGCTGCGCCGCGGGTGTCCGATCGCCGCATCGTCGAAGCGGCAATGCAGGCCGCCGGCACCTGGGATTTGCGCCAGCGCAATTACCTGGAGCTGTCCGGTGGCGAACAGCAACGCGTGCAACTGGCGCGGGTGCTGGCGCAGATCTGGGATTGCCGCGAGGCGCCGGGCTGGCTGTTGCTGGACGAGCCGGAGGCCGGGCTGGACATCGCCCACCAGCACGAGTTGCTTGGCCATGCGCGGCAGCTCGCGGCCAAGGGCTTCGGCGTGATCGCCGTGCTGCATGACCTCAACCTCGCCGCGCGCTATGCCGACGACGTTGCCCTGCTGGCGCAGGGGCGGCTGGTGCGCCACGGCGGCCGCGAACAGGTGCTGGATGCGCAGGTGCTGTCGAAGATCTACGGCGTGGCGCTGGCCTGCGTGCGCGATGGCGAGGGGCGGCCGCTCATCCACGCGGCGTAGTCGCGCGCCGGCCGGTCTCAGTCTTTGAGATGTGCCTCGGCGAGGCTTGCGGGCTCGTCCCCGGAGAGCCCGCCATGTCCTATGTCGACCGGATGTGCCTGCGCCTGATGGCACCCTGCCTGCTGCCGGCGCTGTGCGGCGCGCTGTTCGCCTGGGGTGCGGAAAGCCTGCTCGGCATGCCGCGCCTGGCGCGCGACATGTCGGCGCTCGATCTTCCTTCCTGTCTGATCGTCGCCGGCGGCGCGGCGAGCGTGGCCTTGTATGCGGTGCAGGCCGGGCGCTTGCTGCGCTGGCGGCGTGGGCGCGGGGTGGCCTGCTATGTCTGCGGCTGCCTGCTTGGGCGAGAGCGGGAAGGGCGCCGGGGGCCATACCGATGCTGCATGGGGTGTGGAAAGCAGCATCCGGCGTAGGAGTTTTTTCCGGCTGGTGAGGCATTCCGGCTGTGCGCCTGAAGCGCATCAACCTCGCTTTGAAAGCGGCAGCCGGAATCGTGCAGGCCCGCCGATCCGCGCTAGGCCGGCCGGTAGACGAGGGCGGTGGTGCCGGAGCGGAACACCGTCGATGCGTGCAGTTGCAGATCCAGCGGCTTGGGCACTCGCGCGAAAAGCGCCTGACCCTGCCCCAGCACCACCGGATGCACGACGAGCCGGTACTCGTCGATCAGGCCGGCCGCCGCCAGGTTCTGTGCGAATTCGACGCCGCCCTGCACCAGGATGTACTTGCCGGGCTGCTGCTTGAGCCGTGCGATTTCGGTCGCCAGGTCGCCGTTGATGATTTCGGCCTGGGGCCAGTTGCCCGAGCCTGCCGCACTCACGTCCAAAGCGCTTTGCCGCGTAAAGACCGCCTTGGGGATTTCATTCATGGGCGCGGCGAGCGGGTCGTTCGCGGTCGACCAGTAACCGGCCATGGCAAAGAATGAGCGGCTTCCCATGATGTGCAGGCCGGCCTGCCACAGCGTCTCTTCGACCCAGTTGCGGCCGCCTTCGTCGCGGCTGCGGAGCATCCAGTCCATCTCGCCATTCGGGCCGGCCACGAAGCCGTCGAGCGAGATGGACATTTTCAGAATAAGGCGTCGCATGATCGGATCTCCTCGTCAGAGCCGGGCGATCCGGCTTGTGTGGGAACGACGAATGGAGTTTCCGGGAATCGACAGGTCGCGTGGAGTTTTTCTAAGGGCGGGCGCTCACGGCGCAAACCACTTCAGGTCGACCGCCTTCGCCATGGCCTCGAAACCCGCCCCGTTCGGATGCAGATGATCGCCGCTGTCGTAAGCCGGCAGCATGCGGTCCGGGTGGGCCGGGTCCTGGGTCGCGCGGTCGAAATCCGCGACGCCATCGAAGGCGCCGCCGTTGCGGATCCACGCATTCACCGCCTGCCGTTTCTGCTCGTTACGTGACGAGTGATACGGCCAGCCCGCGCCGCCGAACGGGGTGAGGGTGGCGCCGTAGATCTTCACGCCCTTGGCGTGTGCGCGAGCGATCAATGCCTTCATGCCGTCGATGATCTGCTCGGCGGAGACGTCGTCCTTAGGCGTGGCCGGCTGGCCGGAGCCGCCGATATCGTTGATGCCCTCCAGCAGCACGATCCAGCGCACGCCGGGCTGGTCCAGCGCATCGCGATCGAAGCGCGCCTGCGCGCTCGGGCCGAAGTTGTCGTTCAAGACACGGTTGCCGCCGATGCCGGCGTTCACCACGGCGACCGTGGCCAGTGCCGGATCGGCGCGCAGGCGTGCGGCGAAATGGTCGGGCCAGCGTTCGTAGACGTTCTGCCTGGCGCCGACGCCGTCAGTGATGGAGTCGCCGAAGGCCACCATGACGTGGCGTTCGACCGGGCCGGCGACTTCGATGCCGCTGAGAAAGAAGCGGCTGCCATGCACTTCGGTGCCGGGGTAATTGGTGCTGCCGGTGGCATCGCCGTGTTCGGTCAGGTAGGCGGTGGCCATGCCGGCGTTATGTAACGTCGACGGGCCGGGAGCGGCACCGGCAGGGACGTAGAGGCTGATCGCCAGCTCCTGCAGGGGCGTCACCTTCAGCGCGACGGCGTCGCTCAGCACGCTGTCGCCCTTGGCGATGGTGACGGTGGGTTTGCCGCCGAAGCGCAGTTCGCGATCGGAGCCTTCCGCGATGGAAGAGCCTTCCGCGCGCAAGGCGACATGCACCGGACCGAGCGTCACCGGGCCGTCGCCGTAGAGATTGGACAGCCGCACGCGCAGCGCCGAGCCGCCGATGCTGACGCGGGCGATCTGGCGCACGGTCTGGTCGGACAGTCGCGGCCCCGGCGAATCCATGGCTGCACTCCAGGCGGCGACCCAGTGCGTGTCTCTGACGGGAGCGGCAAGGCTCGATGCCGGAGCGAGCAGGGCGCACAGCGCGCCGGCGAGGAAGAACTGCAGGAATTGACGGTGCATGCCGGATCCTTTGCCTGGGAAATCGCCAGGCACTTTGTATAACAAAGTCGCCATTACGGTATCCGCGACCGCCGTTTACAAAATCCGACAGGGACGTGGCTGGCCGGTGGGTGCGAGCGATTCCACGCGGTCGACCCTCGCTTATTTCTGTGCTGCGCGCGGCGACGTTACGTGACGTCCGTCCGATGACATCGGCTGGCCCCGATTTCGCGCCACAGCAAGACAAATCACTCTAAGAAAATTTCCTAACAAGCTTGTTTTTCTGGAATTTCTTTAAGAAATCGACGATTTTCTCTTGCTATTTATAGTTACGTAACTTAAAATGTGCGCGATCTCACCAGGAGCACGAACATGGTCGACGTACGCGATCCCGGCACCTTGCAGTTGCCCTTGGCGTTCAAGCGCAGCCGCGGACGGCCGCGCAAGGAAAGTCCGCTCACTGGTGCGCAACGCCAGGCGCGTTTCCGTGCTCGCCGCGAAGCGCAGGCACAGGTGCTGCGCGAGCGTCTGTTGAAGGCGCTCGGTTATCTGGAGCAGGGCGATACGGGGATGGCTCGCCACGAGCTGGAGTCGTTGGTGGCGGCGACCTCAGCCCGGCCGGACGAGGGCGATCTGGATTCTTGAGATGGCTCGTCGTTGCGATGAGTGAGGCAGGCGGCGGACACGTCGCTTTGCGTGACGTGACGGTGCGGCGATCGCGCCGCCGCCATGCATTACGTGACGGATTTCGCCGACCCGAAAAGCGCGACTGGTGCGCAATTACCTGCGTGCTATGCTCGCGAGCGAGGCGCGCCGGTCATGCGTCCGATCCAGGAATGCCCTGTCGGATCAGTCGCATTGCCGGTGTCTCGATCGGCGGAAAGGGATCTGGCCGCGAAGCGCTCAGGCGTCGAAAGGGGATTCCATTCCGCTCAGGGGATGCCAGCAAGACCACCACCCCACGCGCTTCTGGCGTTCCTCCGCTTGTCCGCGACGGCGGCGGGACCACACCGACCATGGAAAAGGAAAGGGAATCATGAGGAAGACTTTGAGCCTGTTGTCCATGCTGGCGCTCGCCGGCTGCTCCACCATGAGCGTCAATGAGGCGATCGTGCCGCTGCAGACCGAGACGGCGAAGATGATCGGCCTGGCCTCGTCGGACGAGCTGACCATCTCCAATGTGAAGGCTGGCGAGCCGGACAAGCTGGGCGGCCAGCAGTTGACCTACACCGCCACCACCAACAAGGGTCGCGTGTTCAATTGCTCGTCGATGCAGACCCCGGGCCTGCTGGCCTCGCCGCCGACCCTGAGCGCGCCGAGCTGCAACCCGGTGCAGGTGCACCAGTAAGCGCCAGCGGCGTCTTCAAGGAAGCATCCAGTGCCCCGCCTTTGCGGGGCACTTTGCGTTCAGGGGTTCGCCCGGCTGCATGGTCGCGATAGTCGCGGCTTACGTTACGGAAACCGGCAGTCCCGTGCGCTGAGATCGAGTGCGGCGCAGCAGGGCGCGGCTCGTTGCCATTCCGGATGGTGCGACGTGACGATAAATAGAGGCTGGCCCGGCCGGCCTGTCGCGACCCGGCACTGGCCGGGCCGCGAGGCATGCGCGGATCAGCCCTTGCGGGTGCGGCGCGTGGTTTTCCTGGTGGCCTTCTTCGCGGCACGCGCGGGCGCGCGCTTGCCGGCTTTCTTGGCCACCTTCGCGGCCACCTTCTTGGCGCCGCGCTTGGTGGCCACGCTGCCGCGGGCCGGGGCCGCTGCGGATGCGCCGTCGATAAGCAGGCTGTCCAGCGTCACGCCGCGCTTCTTCAGCGAGGCGACCAGCCACAGCGGGCGCTTGCCGCGGCCGGACCAGGTCTGGCTCGGATCTTCCGGGTTGCGGTACTTGGCCGCCACGCTGCCCTTGGTCTTATGGCCCTTGCCGACCTGGCGCGGAAACACCTCGGCCAGGGTCAGGCCCGACGATCGCAGCAGCGCTTCGATCTTGGCGCGCACTTCGCTGATCTGCTGGCCGCGCGATTGTTCCAGTTGCGAGCGGGCGTCGGAAATGAGGGCCGCCAGTTGATCGGCAGAGAGCGACTTCAGATTGATAGCCATATAAATGTCCTGTACCCGATAAGCGGCCGACCTTAACACATGGCCTGCGGATGCCATGGGCGGCCGGGCCGGTTCTGTCGATCAGAGCGCGCCGATGGCGAGTGTGAAGCTCTGCAGAAAATGGAAGTCCGGACGGCGCAGCGCAAAGTCCGGATGTTCAGGGTCACACAGCCGGACCAGCGCGGCGTAGTCCCCATCCGACAGATACGGCTGTAGCCGTTCGCCCCAGCTGCCGCGAAAGATCGCCTCGACCAGATAGGCCTCGTCGGCTGCATTCACCGGCGCCACTCGTTCGATCAAGCAGGTGCGCACGGCGACGTCGCGCAGGTCGCTGCGGCGCAGCAGGCCGACCAGCGAACGCACGGCGGTCAGGTCGCGTTCGTGCAGGCTGTAGCGGTCGCGGTAGTACTGACGCACGGCTTCGTTGGTCACTCGCTCCAGGCGCGCGTCCCAGGCGAAATACATGTCCGGCAGCAGCGAACTCTGGCCCAGCGCGATGCGGCCGCCGGGACGCAGCAGCGCGGCCAGGGCACGTACGCCCTGTTCGGGATCGCGCAGGTGATTGACGGTATTGACCGACCAGACCAGGTCGAAGGTCTCGCGCGCCAGCGGCGCCATCAGCAGGTTGGCCTGCATGATCCAGGCATCGCGGGGCGCTTGCCGATGCGCCGCGGAGGTGTGGGCCGCCGCCAGGTCCAGGCCCACCACCATGCCGGCATGGCCGACCTGGGCGCCGAGCCAACCCAGGGCTTCGCCGGTGCCGCAGCCCGCATCCAGTACGCGCATGCCCGGTTGCAGCGCCAGCGCGGCGATGGCCTGGCGCAGTTCCGGTTCGGCGAAGGCATTGAACAGCCGCAGCTTGTGGGAGTAATCGCGAGCGACGGTATCGCCCAGGAGGCCGGGGCCGGCGGCAGGACGGGGCTGGGGTGCGTTCATGAGTCGGGGCGACGCTGGCTCGCCAGGGCCGGACGCCCTGGATCACTACTGAGTCGCCCCACAGCGACGAATGGTTGCGACCACCCGCTTACATAGTGAAATCGGCCGCGATCGGGAAGTGATCGGACGGATAACGCCCGTCCTTCGAGGTGGTCAGCACGCGGACCGCATTGGCCTTCACGCCGCGATAGAGGATCCAGTCGATCTGCACGGTCGGCTGGCCGGTGAAGTCGTGGAAGGTCTTGGTCGGGCCTTCGCGCTTGGGCGCGGTGTCCCAGGCGTCCTTCAACGATGCGGTGAGCAGCTTGTGCGCTTCGCTGCCCGGTTCGGTGTTGAAGTCGCCGGTGACGATCACCGGCACGTCCGCCGGCAGCTTGGCGATCCACGCGGCCATTTCGCGCGCGCCTTTGGTGCGGGCGTCCTCGTCCTGGTCGCGATAGGGGAAATGCGTGTCCAGCAGATAGAAGCGCTGGTGATCGTCCAGCCGCTCGAACAGCGCCCAGTTGACCATGCGCGGGAACACGTTGCCCCAGGTGATGCTGGCCACCTTGTCAGGCGTATCCGACAGCCAGAAGTCGCCGGACTTCACCAGCTTGAGCCGATCCTTGCGATAGAAGATGCCCATGTGTTCTTCGGCATGCTTGCCGAAGCGGTCGCGGCCGAACCAGGTGTATTCCGGCAGGCGCGCCACGGTGTCGTCGCCTTGCTGCTTGAACAGCTCCTGCGTGCCGATCACGTCCGGATGCGCCTGGCGGATGGTCTCGGCGAACAGGTCGCGCCGCTTGTCCCAGGCATTGGGCCCGTCCTGGGCGGCCAGGGTGCGGACATTGAAGCTCATCACTTTCAGTTCCGCCGCGGAGGCGGACAGGGTGGTCGCGGTCAGGGCCACGGCGAAAGCAAGGCGGGAAAGGATCGGCATGGGCGTAGGCGTTTGGCGGAATGGACGCCCGACTATAGCCCCGTCGTGTGACGGAAAGTGGGTAATCGTTCCGCTATGCTGCCCGCGGCCTGGCCTCAGGCTATCGGCATTCAAGGGATCCGACATGGCCTCTGAGCGATTGACCGATCTGGCGCACGGCGGCGGCTGCGGCTGCAAGCTCGCGCCGGCGGTATTGCAGGAGCTGCTCGCCGGCAAGCCCGCGCTGCAGCCGTTCGCGCAACTGCTGGTAGGCACCGAGTCCAGCGACGACGCGGCGGTGTGGCAGGTGGACGAAGGCACCTGCGTGATCGCCACCACCGATTTCTTCATGCCGGTGGTGGACGACCCCTACGATTTCGGCCGCATCGCCGCGGCCAACGCGCTGTCGGACGTGTACGCGATGGGCGGCAAGCCGATCATGGCCCTGGCCATCCTGGGCATGCCGCTGGGCAAGCTCGAGGTGGACACGGTGCGCGCGATCCTCGCCGGTGGCGAGTCGATCTGCACGCAGGCCGGCATTCCGGTGGCCGGCGGACATTCGATCGATTCGGCCGAACCGATCTATGGCCTGGTGGCGATCGGCCTGTGCACGCCGGCGCAGCTGCGGCGCAATTCCGCGGCGCGGCCGGGCGATGCCCTGATTCTCACCAAGGGCATCGGCGTCGGCATCTATTCGGCGGCGTTCAAGAAGCAGGTGCTGCCGGCGGATGCTTACGACGAGATGCTGGCCTCGACCACCTTGCTCAATCGCATCGGGCACGAGCTGGCGCAGGACGACGACGTGCATGCGATCACCGATGTCACCGGCTTCGGCCTGCTCGGGCATGGCATGGAAATGGCGCGCGGCAGCGGCGTGCGGATGCGCATCGAGCTGGCGCGGCTGCCGTTCTTTGCGCGCGCCGAGGCCTTGGCCGAGGCGGGTTACGTAACCGGGGCGTCGAAGCGTAACTGGAGCAGCTATGGCGATGGCGTGGCGCTGCCGGCGGAGTTGCCGGAGTGGCGGCGTGCGTTGTTGACCGATCCGCAGACCTCCGGTGGCCTGCTGGTGGCGTGCAAGGCGGAGCGGGCGGAGGCGATACGGGCGATGATCGAGGCGGCGGGGTATCCGCGGGCGAGCATTATCGGGACGGTGGAACAAGGAACGCCCGGTATCGAGGTGATTTGATGCGGCCGGGATGACGATCGAAAGCGCGATGACGATCAAGGGCGGCACATCGCGCGCGAGCAGCAATGGCGGAAGAGAGTGGGAGTCGAACCCACCCGAGACAGTCTGATCTGCCTCACCCGGATTTGAAGTCCGGACGCCCCACCGGAGGCGATTCTCTTCCATGTGCTGCAGTGGCCGCGGGCGCGAACAGGTCCAGGTAACGCGCCTGTACCCGGCGCAAGGTGCCGCGATTGAGCGTGACGCCTTGCCGGTCGAAGAATTCTAGGATCTGGATCGCCACTTTACGACCGTTGTCCAGCCGGTCGCGAAATTCCGCGGCGGTGAAGCGGCCGTCCTCGCCTTCGGTGGCGAGCGCGGCGGCGATCAGCGCCATCTCGTGCATGGTTGCTCGCAGGAAGAAATGGTCGTGCGCCACCTCGTCGACCCGGCCCAGCCGCGCCGCGAAGCGCAGCAACTGGCGTACCTCCGGTTCCTGGCGCGTCAGCATCCAGGCCAGGTCGCGCACCCGTGGCGGGCGGAAGCGGGCTTCGCCGTCCAGCAGTGGGGCGATGGCCTGCCATAGCAGTTCGCGTTCGGGGCTCAGCCGCATCGTATGGCCGGGCAGGCGCACGAAGGCACCGTCGCGGACGATGCGCCCGGCCAGCTCGGGATGCTGCAGCGCCTGCGCAAAGGCGGCGGCAGGCAGGCGCGGCTGCAAGGCCAGCCGCAGGCGTTCCCGGCCGATGCCTTGCAGATCCGGATTGGCCGTATGGAAGGCCGCGAGGAATTCGATCAGCCGGTCCACGAAGCGTCGCCAATGCGCCTGGCCGATGGCGACGCGTTCCTCGCCGTTGGCGAAGATGACCGGTGACAGCGCGGTAGCAATGGCGTCCGCCCTGGCCGCGGACAGCGCGCGATCCCGCGCGAAGGCCAGCAGATCCCAGGCGAACGGCGGCGCGTCGAGCAGGGCGGCGAACGCTTCCAGCGGATCGCTGGTCAGCAGCGCGGCGCGCTGGGCCTGGCGTTCGGCGCTGCGGCGCTGGCGCGGCGGCCCGCGCAGATCGAGAAACTGGCCGCCGCCGATGGTGCGCTGGGCGGAGACATCGCGCAGCACGAAGCGGTCGAGCGCGGCGGCGGCGATCGGCCGGCTCAGCACCAGTTGCACATCGGCCGCATGGCCCGGGGCCAGCTGCTCGTCCTCGACCAGCACCACGCGCACGCTAACCTCGCTGGCGCCGTGGTGCAGGTGCGCGGGAAACCACTGGCCGATCGGCTTCGGCTCGCCGGGCAGCAGGCGCAGGCGGGCGTCGATGCGTTCGACCGGCGCATGCAGGAAGGGATCGACCACCATATCGCCGCGGCGGATGGCGTCCTTGACGACACCGTCGCCGGCGAGGTTCAGGGCGCAGCGATCGCCGGCGCGCCCGACTTCCACCGCGCGGTTCTGCGCATGCAGCGAACGCACGCGCGCGCTCAGGCCGGAAGGGCTCAAGCTCACCTGATCCTTGACGCGCACCACGCCGGACAGCACCGTGCCGGTCACCGTCAAACCGATGCCGGGCAGGGTGAAGACGCGATCGACCGCCAGGCGGAAACGGCCGTCGGCCGCACGTTCGCCCAGCGTATTCGCCTCTGCGGCGAGACGGTCGCGCAAGGCATCGATGCCCAGCCCGATCGCGGACGACACCGGAAATACATCGGCGCCTTCGAGCACGGTGCCGGCGATCACCGCCTGGATCTGCGCGCCCACTTCGGCCAATCGCCCGGGTGGGGCCAGGTCGACCTTGGTCAGTGCGATCACGGCGCGCCGGATCTGCAGCAGGTCCAGGATCGCCAGGTGCTCCAGCGTCTGCGGCATCACGCCGTCGTCGGCGGCCACCACCAGCAGGGCGATATCGATGCCGCTGGCGCCGGCCACCATGGTGTGCACGAAGCGCTCGTGGCCCGGTACGTCGACGAAGCCGAGCGTCGTGCCATCGCCCAGCGGCAGATAAGCAAAACCCAGGTCGATGGTGATGCCGCGCGCCTTTTCTTCCTTGAGCCGGTCGCCATCGACGCCGGTCAGGGCCTTGATCAGCGAGGTCTTGCCGTGATCGATATGGCCTGCGGTGCCGACGATCATGGAGTGCCCGCGAGTCCGTCGATATCCAGTTGCGCCAGGCTGGCCAGGAATGGCGCTTCGTCGGTGTCGGTCAGGCAGCGCAGGTCCAGGCGCAGCGCGCCGTCCGCGATGCGGCCGAGCACCGGTTGCGGCAATGCGCGCATTGCCGCGGCCAGGCCTTCCAGCCATGTCTGGCTGCCGTGCGGGCGGATCAGCAGGGCAGCGCTGGCCAGCGTGTCCAGTGGCAGCGCGCCGGAACCGACCTGGCTGCGGCAGGCGCCAACCTCGACGACGAAGTGCTTGCCCAGCCGGTCGGCAACAGCCGGTTGCAGGCGGTGCGCCTGGGCTTCGATGCCGGCTTGCGTGCGTGCAAGAAAGCGCAAGGTGGGCAGGCGTTCGGCCAGGCGATCGGGGTCGCGATAAAGCTGGAGCGTGGCTTCGATCGCGGCGAGGCGCAGCTTGTCCACGCGCAGTGCGCGCTTGAGCGGGTTGCGGTTGATCCGTTCGATCAGCGCGCGGTCGCCGACGATAAAGCCCGCCTGCGGTCCGCCCAGCAATTTGTCGCCGGAGAACGTGACCAGCTGCGCGCCTTCTTCCACCGCTTCGCGCACGGTCGGTTCCTTCGCCAGTCCATAGCGGGACAGGTCGACCAGCATGCCGGAACCCAGATCGTTCAGCAGCGGCACGCCGGCTTCGTCGGCGAGCACCGCCAGTTCGCGCGCGCCGACTTCGGCGGTGAAGCCCTGGATGCGGTAGTTGGAGGTATGCACCTTGAGCACCAGGCCGGTGCGTTCGTTGATGGCTTCTCGGTAGTCGGCCAGATGGGTGCGATTGGTGGTGCCCACTTCGATCATGCGTGCACCGGCCCGCGCCATGATCTCCGGCATGCGGAAGGCGCCGCCGATCTCGATCAGCTCGCCGCGCGAGACCACCGCGTCGCGGTCCAGCGCAAAGGTATTGAGGCACAGCAGTACGGCGGCGGCATTGTTGTTGACCATGGTGGCGTCTTCGGCGCCGGTCAATTCGCGTAGCAAGCCGCGCAGGTGGTCGTCGCGCTCGCCGCGTGCGCCGTCGTCCAGGTCGTATTCCAGCGCCACCGCGCTGCGCATCGCGGCGGTGGCCGCTTCGATCGCGGCTTCGGCCAGCAGTGCGCGGCCGAGGTTGGTGTGCAGCACGGTGCCGGTGAGATTGAACAGCGGGCGCAGGCTGGGCCGTTGCGCATCCAGGCGTGCCGCGGCGCGTTGCGCCAGTTCGTCGGCGCCGGGTGCGCTGGAGGATGTTGCGCGCATGGCGTCGCGAGCTTCGTCGATCACGCTGCGGATGGCCTCGGTGGTGGCGATACGCCCGTGCCGCTCCACCAGGGTGGCAGCGCCGCTGGTTGCCAGGACGGAGGCAACCGCGGGGAGGTGGCGCAGGGAGGTGGCCTCAGTTCCGGTCACATGGCTCATCCAATGGCATTGCCGGGTGGCCGATTGCAGCGCGTGCTTGCGCAGATGGCGTGACAACCGGGTGGCAACGGGACCTATGCTGCGGCGCGGATCGGTCGATGGTCAAGGCGGACGGTGTGGACAAGTGCAGGGTGCACAAGTGTCGTAGTGACTTTGCCTGCCTGCCGTAGCATCCTGCGGCACGCGCGACGGGCCATGGCGGCCGCTGCGCAGCTTGCCCCTGCGCAGCGCATTCGTCCTGCGGCATGCCGGCAACGTGGTGCCCTGTAGGGCCGTCATCTTCCAGTGGTATGCGGGGTGGGCGATGTCCGTCGCTTTGCCGGCTGCGCGTGCAGCGCGCTTAGGTGTGTTCCTGTTGCTGGCGGTGGCCGGCCTGTTCTACGTGAAATGGCATCCGTATTACGACCGCGCGTTCGTCGCGGCGGCCGGTCATTCGATCGGCCATTCGATCCTGATGGGCGATGCGGCGAGTGCGCCGGCGCCATCCTGGGATGCGGCGCTCGCTTATGCGCTGGCCTACGGCAAGGCGATCTGGCAGGCGATGCTGCTGGGCCTGTTGCTGGGCTCGGGCATCCAGGCGTTATTGCCGGCCGACTGGGTGCGCCGCGTGCTGGGCGGCCATGGCTTCGGTGGCGTGGTGGCCGGCGGCTTGCTGGCGATGCCGGGGATGATGTGCACCTGTTGCGCTGCGCCGGTGGTGGTGGGCATGCGCCGGCACCAGGCGGCGCCGGGGCCGGCGATGGCGTTCTGGCTCGGCAATACCGTGTTGAATCCGGCCACGCTGGTGTTCACCGGCTTCGTGCTCGGTTGGCATTGGACTTTGTTCCGCCTGTGCCTGGGCGTGCCGCTGGTGTTTGGCCTGGGCTATCTCGCCAGCCGTCTCGCGGCGGGGTCGGATGCGGCGTCGGCAGTCGATCTGCCCGCAGCGGAGCCCGAAGCGCATTCGCTGACGGAAGTCGGCAAGCGCTGGCTGCGGATCTTTGCGCGCATGACGATGCGGCTGCTGCCCGAGTATCTGGTCATCGTGCTGCTGCTGGGGGGCCTTCCGCGCCTGGATGTTCCCGGTCATCGGTCCGGCCATCGGCGACCAGTGGTACTGGATCGCCGCGATGGCGCTGGCCGGCATGCTGTTCGTGATCCCGACCGCCGGCGAAGTGCCCATCGTGCAGGCGATGCTGGCCTTGGGCATGGGTGGCGGTCCGGCCGCCGCCTTGCTGCTGACCTTGCCGCCGGTCAGCCTGCCGTCGCTGGCGATGCTGGCGCGCTCGTTTCCGCTGCGCGTGCTGTTGGCGGTGGCATCGGCGGTGGTGGGCTTCGGCGTGCTGGGTGGCGCCATCGCAGTGTGGTTACGCCTGGCGTAGGTTGGGGTGAGCCACAGGCGAACCCCAACATGGCCAGTTCCAAACATATCGCATAGTTGGGGTTCGCCTGCGGCTCCCCCCAACCTACGTCATACGAGCAATAGCGGATTCGGTGCGTGCCGCGCGAAGCCGGCTTCTGCAACCAGGATATCCAGGCCGATCGAGGCGAGATCGTCGGCATACGGGTCCACCTGCATGTCCTGGATCGGATAGAGCAGTTTGGCGTAGGTCTGGCATTCGCCGCAGGTCTCGGCCTTCACCACGCCTGGGTCATCTTCGATGCCTTGCAGCGCCAACTTCCGCGTGCCACCGCAGGTAATGCACACGGCGCGCACGTGGTTCCATGCGCTCGAACACAGCGAGCAATACAGATAGCGCGTGCCCGGCGTGGAGCCCGTGGCGGTGACCACGCCGGCGACCGGCGGCGAGCCGCAGCAGGGGCACAGTCCGCGCTCTTCCAGCAGCCTTAAATCATCGGCTTTCAGCTGCGCTGCGGAGCAGGTGAAGTAGACCTGCAAGGCGGCGGCGACATAGATCGCCGCGCCCGCATCGGCGCTGGCCAATCCGCCACGCAGGAACTGATCGGCCAGCCGCTCGTGCGTGCTGGCATCGCCGCGGAGCAAGGCATCGACTACCACCAGCGCCGCAGGCGGCAAGCTTTTGCGATCGATACGGTCGAGCAGCAGGATGAGCCCTTCGCGCCAGGACACGTCGCGACGATGGCCATCGGCCGCCAGCGGCGGCAGGCGCGCATCGATCGATTGCGCGACGGTGGCCGGGTCGAGCATGACAGCCGGGTGCAGCGTCGTCGCCACCTCGTGTTGCGCACGCGCCAGCCCGGCGACAAAGCGCAACCATGCTTCCATCGGATGCCCCGCCGCCAACTGTTCGAGCCGTTGCGCGGTGGTGGCGAAACGCCGGGACGGGTCCGGGAGCAGGATCGGCTCGGGCGCCTTGACGCCGGCGTGCGACGGTCCGGTCCATTTGCCGCTGGGCGGCGCTTCGGCTTGTCTCACGTGCGTGGCTTCCTGGAGTCGGTCTTGTCTTGCCGGGCCAGTTCCACCAGCCATTTGCGGTGGTGGCGCCAGGCCCAGCCGGGCGTGACATAGCCTTGGGTCATCGCGCGCACCGAGTGGCGTACCCAGATCGCCGCGTAGACATGGATGATCCAGATGATGATCGCCGCCAGCGCCGCCAGGCTATGGATCAAGGCTGCCGCGCGCTGCACGGGAATCGAGGTGGCGCTGCCGAAATACACTTCCCAGATCGCCAGGCCGCTGAGGAACAAGACGGGAACCAGCAAGGTCATCGACCAGAACACCAGTTTCTGGCCGGCGTTGTTGCGGCCGACCGGCGGCGTGTGTTCCTCGTCATTGGCAATGACCGGACCGATCGATTTCATCCACGCCGCATCGTCCTGGTTCAACAGGTTCTCGCGCCAGAACTGCACGATCAAGCCGAGGTAACTGATCAGCAACACCACGCCGATCCACGGATGTACCGCCCGCGTCCATTGCCCGCCGCCGAACAGGCCGGACAGGAAGAACAGCATCGGGTGGAACATCGACAGGCCCGACAGCACCAGCAGCACGAAGCAGATCGCGGTGATCCAGTGATTGATGCGGTTGGCCAGGGTGTAGCGGACGATCGCGTTGTTCGGGCGGGTCATGACGCTTTCTCCTCGCCTTCGTGCAATACGCGCGCACCCTCGGCCTCGTCTTCCTCGGTGACCTCGTTCGGGCCGGCGCTGATCCAGTGGAAGAAGCCGGCGAGTGCGGCGAGCGCGATGCCGGCCAAGCCCAGCGGTTTGATCAAGCCTTTCCACAGATCGACCGTGGCGCTGATGCGCGGCTTGTCCGGCAGGCCCGAGTACAACGAGGGTTTGTCCGCGTGATGCAGCACATACATCACGTGAGTGCCGCCGACTTCCTGCGGGTCGTACAGGCCGGCGTTCTCGAAGCCGCGCACTTTCAGGTCGACGATGCGCTCCTGCGCCTGGTGCTGCATATCGGTCTTGGCGCCGAACATGATGGCGCCGGTGGGGCAGGCCTTGACGCAGGCCGGCTCCAGGCCGACCGCGACGCGATCGGAGCACAGCGTGCACTTGTATGACTTGTGATCCTGCTTGCTGATGCGCGGGATATTGAACGGGCAACCCTTCACGCAATAGCCGCAGCCGATGCACTTGTCGCTGATGAAATCCACGATGCCGTTGG
This sequence comes from Dyella sp. 2RAB6, assembly GCF_052115385.1. NCBI lineage: Bacteria > Pseudomonadati > Pseudomonadota > Gammaproteobacteria > Lysobacterales > Rhodanobacteraceae > Dyella > Dyella sp. 2RAB6. Next base: position 32,888 of record NZ_JBFRGP010000021.1, on the reverse strand, counting down.
CGTACTGCACGATCGCACCGGGAGCCGGGCAGGCCTTGAGGCAGCCGGGGTCTTCGCAGTGCATGCAGCCGTCCTTGCGGATCAGCCATTCGAGGTTGCCCTGTTCGTTCTCGTGCTCGGCGAACTTCATCAGGGTCCATACGCTGGGGCCCAGGTCCGCCGGGTTTTCGTACGAGCCTTCGAAATGGCCGATCTCCGGACGCAGGTCGTTCCATTCCATGCATGCGGACTGGCAGGCCTTGCAGCCGATGCAGCGGCTGACGTCGATCAGCTTGGCAACCTGGTCCTCATGGCTGCGCGCCATCGGCGGCGTCATGGTGGTGGCGGAGCGGCGGACGTAGTCTTGCGATTGCAGATCTGACATGACTGCTGTCCTCAGGCCGCCGGTGCCGTGGTTCGTTCGACATTGACCAGGAACGCCTTGAACTCCGGCGTCTGCGTATTGGCATCGCCCACCGATGGCGTCAGCGTGTTGGCGCCGTAGCCCTTGCGCGCCTGGCCGGTGAAACCCCAATGGATCGGCACGCCGATCACGTGGGTCGGCTTGCCATCCACCGTCAATGGCTTGATGCGCTTGGTCACGTAGGCCTTGCAGATCACTTCGCCGCGCTTGGAACTGACCTTCACCCAGCCGCCTTGCTCGATGCCTTTCTCCTTGGCCAGCACCTCGCCGATCTCGACGAATTCCTCCGGTTGCAGGATGGCGTTGATCAGCGCGTGCTTGGTCCAGAAATGGAAATGCTCGGTAAGGCGATACGTGGTCGCCACGTACGGGAAGTGCTGCGCGCTGCCGAACGATTCGCGGTCGCCAGGGAACACGCGCGCCACCGGGTTGGAGCCGACCTTCGGATGCAGCACGTTTTCCACTGGCGACTCCAGCGGTTCGTAGTGCTCGGGGAAGGGGCCGTCGCCCATCAGGTCGCGGGCGAACAGGCGGCCCATGCCTTCGGCATTCATGATGAAGGGGCCGACGCCGTCGGACGGCTTCACCGTGGGGCCGTAGTCGGGCACATCGACGCCGACCCATTTGCTGCCGTTCCACGAGATCACCGGCTTGGCCGGATTCCACGGCTTGCCGTCCGGGTCCGCGCTGGCGCGGTTGTAGAGAATGCGCCGGTTGGCCGGCCACGCCCATGCCCAATTCGGTGCGATGCCTTGCTCGCGCGGATCGGTGGCGTCGCGGCGCGCCATCTGATTGCCTTTCTCGGTGAAGCTGCCGGTGAAGATCCAGCAGCCCGAGGCCGTGCTGCCGTCGTCGCGCAGTTGTGCGAAGCCGTCGAGCAACGTTCCGGCCTTGGTGGCCACGGTATTGGTGGCCGGGTCGATCAGGTCGGTCAATGCGCGGCCGTTCATTTCCTTGGCCAGTTCCTCCGGGTCCGGTTCGCGCGGATCGGTGTATTTCCAGGTCATGCCCAGCACCGGATCGGGGAAGGCGCCGCCCTCCTTGCGATACAGCTCGCGCAGGCGCTGGAAGAGGCCGGTCATGATCCAGATGTCGGACTTCGCTTCGCCCGGTGCATCGGCCGCTTTCCAGTGCCACTGCAGCCAGCGCGCGGAATTGACCAGCGAGCCGTTTTCCTCGGCGAAGCATGTGGTCGGAAGCTGGAACACTTCGGTCTGGATCTCGGCGGACTTGGCCGGATTCTGCGGGCCGAAGTCCTGCCAGAAACGCGAGGTTTCGGTGTCCAGCGGATCCATCGTGACCAGGAACTTCAGCTTGCTCAGGCCGCGGCGGATCTTGCCGCGGTCCGGGAAGGCCTGCAGCGGATTGAAGCCCTGGCAGATGTAGCCGCCCATCTGGCCGTGATCCATCATCTCGAAGGCCTTGATCACGTCGTACAGCGGCACGTCCAGCTTGGGCAGCCAGTCGTAGGCCCAGTCATTGTCCTTGCTGGCGGCATCGCCCCACAGCGCCTTCTGCAGGCTGACGAAGAACTTGCGGTAGTTCTGCCAGTAGCTGGTCTGGCCCGGGCGCAGCGGCTTGAACAGCTTCGTTCTCATGTATTCGTCGAGGCTGGTCTCCTTGTCCACCGGCAGATTCATATAGCCCGGCATCAGGTTGGAGAGCAGGCCGACGTCGGTCAGGCCCTGGATATTGGAATGTCCGCGCAATGCATTCATGCCGCCGCCGGCCACGCCGATATTGCCCAGCAGCAGCTGCACCATCGCCATGGTGCGGATGTTCTGCGAACCCACCGAGTGCTGGGTCCAGCCCAGCGCGAACAGCGAGGTCATCGCCTTGTCCGGTGCGGCGGTGCTGGCGAACAGTTCGCACACATGCAGGAACTTGTCCTGCGGCGTGCCGCAGATGCGCGAGACCATCTCCGGTGTGTAGCGCGACACGTGCTGCTTGAGCAGGTTGATCACGCAGCGCGGGTTCTGCCAGCTGTCGTCGGACTGGGCGTAGCCGTCCTTGTCCAGCTCGTAGTCCCAGCTGGACTTGTCGTAGCTGTGCTTTTCCTCGTTGTAGCCGCTGAACAGGCCGTCCTGGAAGCCGAAGCCATCCTTCACGATCAGGCCGGCATTGGTATAGGCCCGCACGTATTCGTGCTGGATCGCGTCCTTCTCCAGCAGGTAATGGATGACGCCATTGAGGAAGGCGATATCGGTGCCGGGGCGGATCGGCGCGTAGTAGTCGGCCACCGAGGCCGTACGCGTAAAGCGCGGATCGACCACGACGAGCTTGGCGCCGTTCTCGATCTTCGCCTCGATCACCCATTTGAAGCCGCACGGATGCGCCTCGGCGGCATTGCCGCCCATCACCACCACGACATTGGCGTTCTTGATGTCCTGCCAGGTGTTGGTCATCGCACCGCGACCGAATGATGGGGCCAGACTGGCCACCGTCGGTCCGTGTCAGACGCGCGCCTGGTTGTCGAACACCACCATGCCGAGGGAGCGGGCCACCTTCCAGGTGAGGTAGGCGGTTTCGCTGGACGAGGCCGAGGCCGCCAGCATGCCGGTGGTGATCCAGCGGTTGACCGTGGTGCCGGCCGGGTTCTTGGCGATGAAGTTCTTGTCGCGGTCGTCCTTCATCAACCGGGCGATGCGGTCCAGTGCGAAGTCCCAGGAGACCTCTTTGAATTCGGTGCCCCCGGGTGGTCGATACCTTGGCGCCTTGAGCCGGGTCGGGGCATGCACCACGTCGAGCAGGGCCGAGCCCTTGGGGCATAGCGTGCCGCGGTTCACCGGATGATCCGGGTCGCCTTCGATATGGATGATGTTCGAGCGCGCGTTCTTGGCGCGGTCGCCCATGCTGTAGATCAGGATGCCGCAGGCCACCGAACAGTAGGTGCAGGTGTTGCGCGTTTCGGTAGCGTGGGTGAGCTTGAACGGCCGCACCGCGGCGGCCTGTGCTTCGCCCGCGGCGCCGAAACCCAGTACGCCCAAGCCCGAGGCGGCCAGGCCGAGGCCGGTGATCTTGATGAACTCGCGACGAGTAAGTGCCATCGCTGTGCTGCTCCCGTGAGTTGGCTGGACATGCCGCCCGGTGAAGGGGGCGATGCGGCTCGAGAGACTGCTGGGACGAATAGGAATGGTCCCATTGTCCGGATGGAAGCTAGCACAGATCGCCGTTATCGATGGCTGGATAACAGGAAAGTTACAGTCCTGGCTGGCCCGGACGGGCGAGGGCGGCTCAGGCCTTCACGGAATCAGGATTCGGGCCAGCCCCAGCGGGCCAGCAGTCGCCGCAGCGGGCCGCTGGCGCCGGGCCGGTACGCCGATGCCGCCTTGGGCGAGTCGACCATCACGGCGTCGGCGCCCAGTGTGGCGGCGAGCTGGTAGTCGCGCTCGCTGTTGATGCCGAACAGGGTGATGTGGCTGCCATTCGCCGCGTTGAAACATTCCATGCTGCGCGCATTCCACAGCAGCGCCGATACCTTGCTGGTGCCCGGGCCCAGGGTCAGCGGCTCGGTGACTTCCATCGCGCGGCGCAGCTCGAAGCCGATGCGCGCACCCGCGGCCGGCGGGTTGGCGCAGCGCTGTTCCATGGCCAGGGTGGCCAGCCGCTGGCGGGTTTGCTCGCGCGCCTCGAAACGGTGAGCCTGGGCATGGCTGTCGAAGGCGCGCAGGTTGTCGGCCAGCGTCGAATAGATCCAGGTCCGGTTCCACATGCCATGCCGCTGCAGCACGTCGGCGATCGCCTGCGCCGCGCGCGCGGCGTCCGGCGTCTTGATGTCGACGAACAGTTCGACATCCTCCGGCAGCTGCTCGATCAGATCTTCCAATGCGGGAATGTGCACCGGCGCATTCCGATACGGATAAGTCACCGCGCCGGAGGCCCCTGTTTCCTGGAAGTGCCATCCGGCATTGAGGTTCGCCAGGCTCGCATAAGACATCTCGGCGACGTCGCCCGCGCCATCGGTCAAGGCCGCAAGCTCGCGCGGCCGATACAGCACCGGGACACCGTCGCGGCTCACCTGAACGCTGACCCAGAGTTTCTTGACGCCATAAGAGAGCGCCAGGCGACAGGCGGTGAGCGTGTTCTCCGGCGCATCCGCGGTGCCGCAGCGGTGTGCGATCAGGGCTGGCAGCGGCGGCGGTCCGGCAAAGGGGCGCTCCACCGCAAGCCAGGCCAGCGCCACGGTGATCGCACAGGAAAGCAGGATGCCTATGGCGAGTCTGATGCTCATGCGAGCTCCGGCGGAGTGCGGGCGGGTGCCGCATCGGATGTTGGCGACGTTAGCCAGGCGACCGGGCTTGCAGAATTGGAATTATCCAGAGATTCGGCGCGCCGGCTGGCCATCGCAAGGTACAGGCTAGAAAAAGAATATTCGCTGTGAATGCTCACTTCGCTAGCTTGTTGCATAAGCTCGAACACCACCGATAAGTGACATCCCGTCCCAGCTCCGGAAAATTCAGGTTCAGCGATCACGGCCGGCTTCATACGCTGGCGGCATGGGAACGATCTGTCCAACCAATACGGATGTGTCGAAGGGGGAGCTCAACGACACGCCCTTCGTGTCGATGTCCGAACTCGATAGCGCGCCGGCTTGCACCGGGCGCGCCGGACTGACGCCTGCGTCCGGCCGCCTGCGTCCGGTGGTGCTGGCGATCTTCGTCGCCTCGACCATGACGGCCTGCGCCATGGGCTTCTGGCAGGAGCCGACGCCGGTTTACGACAGCGAGCTGGTGCGCTCCGGCGAGAGCGACGAACGGTCGCCGGAGCCGGAGCCGATGCCCGCGCAGACCTTCCCGGTCGAGCCGGTCGATAACGAGCGCAAGGCGAGGAAATCCCGCTCCGCCGCAACCTCGCGGCAGGCGCAGCGCAACAAGGGCGCCAAGCCGCCGCGTGATGAAGCGGAAGCCGTCCCGCCCGAAGAGCTGGATGCCGCGCCACCCGAAATCATCGAAACACCGAGTGCCGAATCGACGCCTGCCGTCGAATGGACCGAGCCGCTGGCCATCGAGGAAGTGCCGACGCCCGATCTCGCGCCGCCGCCGCTCTCCGCGGAAGCGGGCGGAAGTCCGGTTACCTGGCTGGTGGTGGTGAGCTGCAGCATGCTTGGCGGCTTTTTGCTGTGGCGGCGCCGGCGCGAACGCCGCAGGCGCATGCGTCGCGAAGCGTGGACACCGATTCGCTGGGGCGGCCCCAAGTTGATCCGTCCGCACTGGGACTATGACCCCGGCCATTACGATTCGGACGATTTCCTGCGGCGCTGGGATTCGATCGCGCTGAGTATTTCTGGCGAGTGGGGCCTGCTGATGGCCATCGCCGGCCATGCCGTCCCGAATGCCTACCTGTTCTCCGGCTGGCGGCAGCCAGCGCCGCGCGCGCAGCGGTCCTTGCTCGTTCGTCCGCACTGGCGCTACGCGCCGCTGTCCGGCGATGCGGCCGAACACCTGGCCCGATGGTGCCGGCTGGGCCTGAGCCTGCATGGCGATCCGCGCGAGGCCTCGATGTCTGGCAGCCAGGTCGAGTGGCGGTTCGCGCCATCGATGGCGGCGGTTCCGACGCCGGAGAGCGGGGCGCCGGATCCGGTCCAGGAGGAGGTCTTGCAGCTCGCCCGGTTTGTTGAGCCCGTGCTCGAGGAAGAAGTGGTCGGGCATGTGGTGGACGTTCCGTTCGAGTTGCATTCGCCGATGTCTGGCGAAGCGGACGGCATTGCATCGAGCGAGGTTGCCGCGTCGCCCATCGATATCGTCGTGCCCGCGCAGGAACCGATCGCCTCGATCGATCGGGAGCGTGACGTTCAGCCCGAACCCCGGATCTTTGAGCCGGCGATCGAGGAGCCGATGGAGCCGGTCGTCGCCGAGGTCTTGCCCGAACTTCCTTCCCGCGCAGCCGAGGCTTCAGCGCCAGCCGCACCCGCAGCCACGCCGCCGGAAGATCGAAGCGGCATGGCCTGGCTCGCCGGCATCGGTCCCTTGCTCCACGCCTGGGAAGCCGATGCCGCAGCGGAAACCGAGCCAGCCCTGTGGGATGCATCGCGACGCCTTGCAGCTCACGCCGAAGCGCTGCCGCAGGCCGCGCGCACGCCATGGCTCGATGCAGCGGAAGCCTTGGCCGAGCGCGTGGCCCGTAGCGCACCCGAAGCCTCGCGCGGTGCCTGGCAGGCTCATTGGATCGAGCTGCGGCTGGCGCGCCTGGCCGGCATGAGCGGTGCATGGCGCCTGCTGGAACTGCGCGCCCTGCATGACGCCGGTGCGCGCTTCACCGCGCCGGAAACGCTCGATGCGCGGATTCACGTCCTGCATGTCTGGGCCGCGGCGCTGCTCGGCCCGGCGGCCAAGGCCAAGCACGCCGAAGCGGCGGCCTTGGCAGCTTCGCTTCGCCCTGCCCAAACGATGCGCGCCTGAGCAGATCCACGGTCGTTCCCGCAACCTGCATCACCCCTTCGATTCATCCAACGATTTCACCATCCAAGAGGACTTACCCATGAACGTTTTCAATTCCACCGCGCAGGAACCCGTGGCACCGCTGTTGTGGACTGTCCGCTACGGCGTCGTCAGCGCCACCAGCTCGCAGCATCCGGCGGCGCGCTCGCTGCAGCTCTACGGCGAATGGGCCGAGGCGGAGATCGACCTGCTCAGCTCCGTGCTGCAGGAAAAGCACACGGTGATGCAGTTCGGCGGTGAGTACGGCGCGCATACGCTGTGGCTGGCGCGCGTGGTGGGCGAGGCCGGCAAGGTCTATGTGGCCGAGCCGGCGCGCATCGGTTTCCAGCAGCTGTGCGCCACGGCAGCGCTCAATGGCCTGACCAATGTGTACACGCTCAACCAGTGGCTCGGCCGCAGCGGCGCCGCGGCGCCGCTGAGCACGCTGCCGGGCGGCGCGTCGCTGAAGTGCGAGGCGGACGAGACGGTGCGCCCGGTCGCCATCGACGACCTGGGCCTGGGCGGCCTGGACCTGCTCAAGATCAACGTACCCGGCTCGACCATCGCGCTGCTGCAGGGCGCCGTAGAAACGGTGCGCAAGCATCGTCCGGTCATCTACACCCGGCTGGAGCCGGAGCAGGCGCTGGCGGAAGTCCGGGCGATCAAGGAACTCGGCTACCGCTGCTGGTCGCATGCGCCGCACATGTACAACCCGGGCAACATCATGGGGCAGGGCGAGAACGTATTCCCCGGCCGCGTGCTGCAGAACGTCATCGCCATGCCGGTGGAGAGCGGTGCGGCGTTCGATCAGCTGATGGAAGTCTGATCGCGCGCCTGAGGTTCGGCCGGTTTCGCTGATGTACGTAGCGGAATGGATCGGCTTGCGCATCCATCTGCAATTCAAGCATCCGCGATTTGAGAATTTTCCAGGCTACGGCGGCGGGCAAATCCGGCAATCTGTCCACGGCTCGACACACATGCTTCCATGCTCTCTTCCCCCTGGGCCTCTGGAGCATTGCTCGAGCCAGCCCGTGAAGGTTCCTCTCGCAGGCACCGGCAACCGCGTGATGCGGTAGCCAACCCGAAGGCCCTCAGCAATGAGGGCCTTCCCTTTGTAGAGATCTCCCTCAGCAATGAGGGCCTTCCCTTTATAGAGATCTCCCTCAGCAACGAGGGCCTTCCCTTTATAGAGACCTCCCTGTTTAGGTGGATGGGGTTCGCACGGAGCCTCCGTCAGCCATGCAGGGCCGGCGGGCCAAGGCCGGAGCCCTGGGCTCACGCGTACTTTGCCGCCAAGGCTCCTTCGGGGGCCTTTTTTATGGGGCGATGGATTTCGGTGCCGGGCCGGGCGCCGATCGATGCCGTTCCAGTTCGCCGATCAAACTCACCAGGCCCTGCCGGTATCTCCCCAGCGGCATGTCCTGTCCATCGATCCGTCCCTGCTCAAGCAGGATGGTGCGAACCCGTTCGCCTTCGTCCGCCAAGGCGCTGCCGCCGAAGATCTTGATCGCGCCATTGATCCGATGGATGTGGCCGGCGATGGCTGGCGCGTTCTCGGTGCGCGTGGCTTCGTCGAATCTCGCCAGGTCGTCGTGGACGGTGGCGAGAAAGCCATCGATCAACTCACCCACCCGGGCCGAAGGGCCAAACAGATCGGTCAGCGCTTCGATCGGTGAAGCAGCCTGCGCAGGAGCCGCAGCCGGTCGCTTGCCGCGCACCTCCGCAGGCATCCAGCGATAGAGCGCCTCGCGCAGTTCGGCCATGCCCGCCGGCTTGACCAGCAGCGCATCCATGCCGGCGTGCGAACAGCGCTCCGCTTCGTCGGGCATGGCGCTGGCGGTCAGCGCCAGGATCGGCAGGTGCTGATTCGCCGATTCGCCGGCTCGCACACTGGCAGCCAGGGCGTATCCAGCGCAGAACAAAGAGGTCGACGTGCGCTTGCGCAACGACGGCGGGGATCCCGTCGTGGTGCAGTCGTGGCTCGATACCGGCGATCCGCGCCAGGCGCCGGACAGCATCCGCACGCCGTTCGTGCTGATGCCGCCGATGGCGCGGCTCGATGCCGGTCGCAGTCAGATCGTTCGTATCGTTTATACCGGCGAGCCGTTGCCGGTCGACAAAGAGTCCGTGTTCTGGCTCAACGTGCTGGAGATCCCGCCGAAGTCGACGAAGGATGCCGGGCAGAACACCTTGCAGTTCGCGATTCGTTCGAGGATCAAGCTGTTCTTTCGTCCCGATGGCATCAAGAGCAAGTCCGATGAGGCGGCTGCCCAGCTGTCCTGGTCGGTGGTGCGCGAGGGCGATCGCTACATGCTCGAGGCGGTCAATAATAGTCCGTATCACGTGTCGCTCAGCGCCGTGCATCTGGACGATGGCGGCAAGGATCTCGATGGCGGCGACGGTATGGTGGAGCCCCAGGGCAGGCACCGCTTCACCCTGAAAGGCCTGCAGGCACCGCCCGGCCATCCGCGCGTGACATATGTGGCCATCGATGACTACGGCGCGAGCCGTGACTATTCGGCGACACCGGCTGGCTAAGTCCGTGCTTCGCGCTACACGCCTTTTTCTGCTTATCACTCCGTAGGACCTGCTCATGTCAATGGCGACGACCTGCCTCGCAGGAGGCGGGGCTGGGCGATTGCGCCCCAAAATATTGCATGTATGGATGATGCGTGCGCTGGCCGGTGCTGCGCTGACGGCCAGCCCCGCCCTTGCGTTCGCGGAAGCTGCCGAAGGTGCGCCCATCGAAGGCGCCCGTTCGGTGGATTTCGATCCTGTGTTCCTGCCCGGCGGCGTGGGCTCGGCGGACCTGGCCAGGTTCAGCCGGGGCGCGCAGGTCGCGCCCGGCACCTATCGCGTGAACATCTACGTCAACGACATGCCGCAAGGTAGCGACAATGTCGAGTTCCGCGTCCAGTCCGGCAAGGGACGTGCAGTTCCCTGCCTGACTTATGATTTCATGGCTCGCCTGGTCGACAAGCTTCCGCCTGAAGCCGCCACGCAAGCCTGCCTGGATCTGGCCGCGCTGGTTCCGTCGGCGACGGTGCGCTTCGATGTCGGCGAGCAGCGCCTGGATATCGGTATTCCGCAGGCTGCCATGCGGCGAAGCGTGCGCGGCTATGTCGATCCCTCGCGCTGGGACAATGGCATTACGGCGGGCATGCTCAACTATCAATACAACTGGTTTCAGCGCCAAGGCGGCGGGCACGAGGATGGCCAGGCTTACCTCGGGCTTACCGGCGGCTTCAACGCCGGCGCATGGCATTTTCGGCACCAGTCGTCGTTCCAGTGGAGCAAGGCCGATGGCCTGCAATGGCAGAACCTGCGCAACTACGTGCAGCGGGACGTCACCGCGCTGAAGTCGCAGCTGGTGATGGGTGATTTCAGCACCAGCGGCGATTTGTTCGATACGGCGGCGCTGCGCGGTTTCCAGCTCTCCTCCGATGAGCGGATGCTGCCGGATTCGCAGCAAGGCTACGCGCCGGTAGTGCGTGGCATCGCGGCGAGCAATGCGAAGGTATCTGTTCGCCAGAATGGCTATGTCATTTACGAAACGACGGTAGCGGCGGGGCCGTTCCGTATCGACGATCTCTATCCGACCGGTTACGGCGGCGACCTGGAAGTCAGTGTGCTGGAGGCGGACGGCCGCGAGCAGAAATTCACGGTGCCGTATGCGTCGGTGGCGCGGATGCTTCGTCCGGGATCGACCCGGTTCAGCGTGGCGGCCGGTGCCTATCGCGAAGGCGGCCTGGACGAGCATCCGTGGGTGGCGCAGGCCACCTGGCAACGTGGCTTGTCCAATCGCGTCACTGCTTACGCCGGCGCCGTGGTGTCGAAAAATTATCAGGCCGTACAGCTGGGTTCGGCGTTGAATACGCCGATTGGCGCATTCGGCTTGGATCTGACCCATGCGCGGACCGTGGTGAATGTGCCCGGACTTGCGCCGAAAGAAGGTTCCGGTGGCAGTGATGCGAGCCGTCGACATACAGCGCAGGGCGACAGCCTGCGCTTGAGCTACAGCAAGAACCTCAATGCCACCGGCACCAATCTGACGGTGGCTGCCTATCGTTATTCCACGCGCGACTATTACAGCCTGCACGATGCGGTGCTTGGCTCAACGGCCGCAGGTGCCGATGCGCCGCATCGGCGCAATTCCGCGCAGATCACGCTCAGCCAGTCGATCGGCCAGAGCGGCAGCCTGTATTTCACCGGCTCGACCCAGAATTATTGGGGACGGGCCAGTTCCGACCTGCAGTATCAGCTGGGTTACAACAGCAGCACGCGCTGGTTCAACTATTCGATCTCGGCAGCCCGTCAGCGGGATGGCACGGGGCGGGTGGATAACCGCCTGTACGCCACGGTCTCCATTCCGCTTGGCCGGGGCATGTTGGATACCGGCATCAGCTTCGGCCGTGGCGGTCATGACGAACAGGCCTCCTACAGCGGGTCCAGCGGCGACCGGGTCAGCTACGGCGCTTCCGTTTCCCGCGATCAGCAAGGCGTTGCGGCTTTCAATGCCAGCGGCAGCTATCGCTCGCCGTATGCATTGTTGAATGGATCTCTGGCTCTGGGGCAGGGGTATCGCCAGTACGGCTTCAGCGCCACCGGTGGCATGCTCATTCATTCGGGTGGCGTGACCCTCGGCCAGTCCATCGGCGATACGGTGGCGCTGATCAAGGCGCCGGACGCAGCCGGCGCCAGCGTCAGCTCCTATCCGGGCGTCAAGCTGGACAAGCGCGGCTACGCCATCGTGCCGTACCTCATTCCGTATCGGCGCAACCAGATCGAACTCGATCCGCAGGGCTTGTCGGCCGATGTGGAGCTGCTCGAAGGAAGCCATGAGGCGGTGCCGCGAAGCAATGCGGTGATCATGGCGACGTTCGCAACCAGGCAGGGAAGGGTGGCGGTGATCGATGTGGCGCCCATGGATGGCATGACCATTCCCTTTGGCAGCGACGTGCTGGACGAAGGCGGGCAGGCGATTGGCGTGGTGTCGCAGGGCGGGCGGATCCTGGTTCGCGGCGTGTCCGACGAAGGGCAGCTGACGATTCCGTTGCCGCAGAGCAAGTCTTGCCGCATCAGATACCGCTTGCCGCCCAGGCAGAAGGGCGCGAAGGGGGTGCAGGACTATGCGCGCCTGCAGGCGTCATGTGATCCGGCGCGCGAGGAAACTGTGGCGCTGCCAGGCAAATGAACTCATCGGGGTTCGAGGTGGCTCAGGCTTGGAGGGCGGGCGGTGGTTGCCGATTCGATGTCATCGAATTGGAAAAATCCTGAGGGCAATAAGCTTCCTCACGGATAGTGTCTCGCCTCGTTTGACGCTTCGCTTTACCCTCTCCACCGCAAGGATGATCATGATCGGCAACAGCCTACCCCTGGGCTCACCTGTTCGAGTCGTGCCGGTGGAGAGGGTCCTTCGCTGCTGTCGTTGAAGCGCTCACCGGTGGTCCGATAGACAGGCGGCGCGCAAGGGCGTTATGAACGGCTGCGCTTCCGTATCCCATCCACGTACACCCCGGCAGGCGTCGAGCCGTCCGGGGTGTGATGCTTAGGGTGGGTGGTCTTATCGCCGTGGGAGGAGGGTGGCCGACAGGACAGCCAGGCAGGCGCCGATGGCCACGAGCAGGCTCGGCATATCCCGCGGATTGCTCTCGTCGCCGAACAGGGTAAGCCCGGCGTATGCCGCGGCCGCGGCCAGCATGATGCGGGCAATCAGGACGAGCTGGTGAAAGTGGCGCTTTCCGTGGGTAGTCACGAACAGAAGTGCCATGAAGACGGAAGAGGGCATGGCGAGCTATCCAGTGGCCATGGGCCGATTGAAAGATCGCCGAGAGAATTGCTCAAAATGACGGTGGTGATTAACTGGAATGTTCCTGCGTCGCAGGAACGTGGGCTTTGACTCGATTATTCCAGGTGGCGCTGCCATCGAGCCGCCGGAGCCATGCATCGGCTCCGGCGGCGAGGTGGGTCGATCAATTGCCTCGATAGGTCGAATATCCGTACGGACTCAGCAGCAGCGGAATGTGATACGCCTGGTCAGAGTTCTCAATGCGAAAGGTCACCGTTACCGACGGAAAGAAGGTGGACTGGGCATGCGCGGTGAACCAGTCGCCGGTGGCGAAGGTGACGCGATAGGCGCCTTTGTGCAGCGGCTTGTCGTCGGGAAGGAGGCTGGCTACCCGGCCATGGTCGTCGGTGGTTTTCCTGGCAATGGTCGTCCAGTGGTCGCCCGTGGACGACTGTTCTTCGAGTGTGACGCCTACCGCGTCTGCCGGTTGTCCGCGCACCTGATCCAGTACGTGTACGCTGATCCCATGCGTTGCAGCGGCATGTGCGCTTGTCGCTGCGAGTGCGCAGGTGGCGATCCATGCGAGTGGTTTGAACCAAGTCATGATGTCCTCCAGAGTGGCCTTCGAAAAGCCCACGTCATCGATGCGCGGGCGTTGCTCATTGCAGCGATGGCGGCTCATCATTCCTTCCGGAATAGTCCAGTTTGGTGGGGTTGCTTCGTTCCATGGGGTTTTGCGAAAGGGGACGAGAAATTTCCGGTTGGTAAGCTCTTCGGGCATTTTTAGTCTGGCGGCCTTCGATCAGGGGTTCGCCTTATGCCATACGCCGATATCTTTCTCGTTTACGATTTGCTCGGCGCGGCCATTGCGCGAGGCGAACTCGATATCTCCCATTACGTCAAGAATGGGGATTACACCCGAACGGAAATTTTGTCCTGTCTTTGCATGCTTTGGCGGGAGCGCTTGATCATGCCGCCGGTCGTCAGCTTCGTCGACGGACAGGACAGCGTCATTTCATTTGGCCATGGAGCCAACGATTGCGGCAGGGGCATGCATCGCCTGCTGCGCGAGACGCTGCTCACCACGCCGGATTTTCATGGAATGGTGATCCGCGCGGGCGGCGGCGCGGCAACTTCTACACGTTCGCCTCGTCAAAAAATGCACGGCGATATGGGTGGCATTCGTGTCGTTCGCTGATATCACGCTCATCTTCGAGCTTCTGCACGCCGCGGCGCTGTGCGCTCCGATGATTGCCACGGAATACGATCCGGGCGGCAGCCATACACGGGAACAGGTGCTGGGTGGCTTCAGTGTGCTGCATCAGCACGGGCTGACCAGTTCTGAGATCCTCACCGATGCCTCCGGCTATCTGACGGTCGATATCCGCGTGCACGGGCTGACGGCAAAGGGGCGGCGCATTTACCAGGTGCTGCTCCAGACCCAGCTGGCCTTCGAAAATCCGCGGGAGCGGTCGAGCCAGGCGGGGCAGTAAGCTGCGTCGCGGATCAGGCCGCCGTGTTGGCCGCGAGACTCGACGCATGTGCACCAGTCGACGGTAGTGAGGCGCCTGTTGCCGCGGTCATTTGAATTTGTCTGATAATTAAATGACACTCGACGGATCGCCACAGTCCGAGAGTGAACGCATGACTCCGCTGTCTTCGATGAGCCGCCGCTCCTTTCTGCAGGGCATGGCCTTGGCCGGCGTGGCAAGTACGCTGACGTTCCGTCCGCTTCACGCCGCTGCCGTGCAGGCCACCGAGGCGAGCGCAGGGCAGGCGCAGCAAGCACCGTTATTTCCGCAGGCGCCGTTGGCGCAGCAGCCCTTCGCACTGCTTCCAGCTGGCTCCATCAAGGCAGGTGGTTGGTTGTTGCGCCAGCTACAGATCCAGGCGGACGGCCTGGGTGGCCATCTCGACGAGTTCTGGCCGATCGTGGGGCCGGATAGCGGATGGTCGGGCGGCAAGGGCGAATCGTGGGAGGACGGCCCGTATTTTCTCGATGGCCTGGTTCCGCTCGCGTGGCAGCTCGATTCGCCGAAGCTCAAGGCGAAGGCGATGCGTTTTATCGACTGGACGCTGGACCACCCCTGGGAAAACGGCATGTTCGGTCCGCGTGGCAACGACGACTGGTGGCCGCGCATGGTCATGCTCAAGGTGCTGACGCAGTATCACGAGCTCACCGGCGATGCCCGCGTCATGCCGCTGATGACACGGTATTTTCATTACCAGCTGCAGGCGCTGCCCGGCCGGCCGCTGCGCGATTGGGGCCGCATGCGCTGGCAGGACGAGCTTGTTTCCGTGCTGTGGCTGTATCAGCGCACCCATGATGCGAGCCTGCTTGAGCTTGCGCATCTGCTTAAGCAGCAGGGTTATGACTGGCAACGCATGTTTGCCCATTTTCCATTCACGCAGAAGACCGATGCCGAGGCGTTGCGCAAGCAGGCCGGTGCTTCCGATGCGTTCATGCAGGACCTGGGCCTGCAGGTGCATGGCGTCAATGTCGCGCAGGCCTTGAAGGCATCGCCGGCATGGTCGGCGGTGTCCGGCGGTGCATCCGACCGCGATGCGATCCATCATCAGTTGCGGATGCTGGATACGTATCACGGCTTGCCCAATGGCATGTTTTCCGCGGATGAACATCTTGCCGGTCGCAGTCCTTCGCAGGGCACGGAGCTGTGCACCGTGGTGGAGACCATGTTCTCGCTGGAGGTGGCGTTGGCGACTACCGGCGATGCCGGCTTGGGCGATCGCCTGGAGCGGATCGCCTTCAATGCGCTGCCCGCCGCGCTGACCGACGATATGTGGGCGCATCAATACAACCAGCAGCCCAACCAGGTCGAATGCAGCCTTCATCGCGAGCCGTGGACCACCGACGGGCCGGAGTCGAATCTGTTCGGGCTGGAACCTAATTTCCGCTGCTGCACCGCGAATTTCCATCAAGGCTGGCCGAAGTTCGCCCATAGCTTGTGGATGGCGACCGCCGATCAGGGCTTGGCGGCGATGAGCTATGCGCCGTGTACGGTGACCACCGTCGTGCGCGGGGTGCGGGTGGTGGTCGAACAGGTCAGCGAGTATCCGTTTCGGCAGGTCGCCCGCATCACATTGAAACCGCAACAGGCAGTCGCGTTTCCTTTGCGCTTGCGCATACCTGGCTGGTCGCAGGGTACGCGGATCTCGGTCAACGGAAAGCCGGTTGCGGTTGTTTCTGGTTTTACGACGATCGAGCGCACCTGGGCCGCGGGTGACACGATTGAATTGACCTTCGGTGCTGGCGTGGCGGTCGAACGCGGCTACAACGGCGCGCTGAGTTTCAGTCGCGGGGCGCTGGTCTATGCGTTGCCGATCAAGGAGAACTGGGTCATCTGGCGCAAGCGCGATCGCACTAACGATTGGCAGGTGTATCCCGGCTCGCGCTGGAATATCGGCATCAAGCCGGACGTGCAGGTCACGGTGAGCGAGCATCCGGTGGCAGAGCGGCCCTTTGCAGGCGCCACGCCAGCCGTTCAATTGGCGATGCAAGGGCGCTATGTGCCGGCCTGGAAAGCATCCGATGGCAGTGCCGATGCGGTGCCCGCCCATGCCGAGCCGTCGCTTGACGAGGACGTCCAGGACATCACGCTGGTGCCCTATGCAGGCGCCAAGTTGCGTATCGCGGCGTTTCCGGCACTGGGCTGATCGATGCCTCCGTCCCCGCTTGATGAAGGACGGAGGCGCCGGTCGGTTTATTCGACGATATTCGCCGACACGTGATACACGCGCCCACCCCAGCCATCATCGGGGAACGCATCCGACACCTTCAGGTATATCGGCCTGGAGCCATGGGTGGCAGCGCCGAGGTATGGCGTCAGGTCGATGCTGCGGTCGGCCTTGTTCGAGCCGTCAGTGATACGCCGGGTTTCTTGCAGCACCGTCGTCCAGTGTTCGTTGTCAGCGCTGACCTGCACCAGGAATTCAGCGTCGATGGTCAGGGTGACCTGTGCCGAGGTGGTGTCGGCGGGGAAGGGGAGTCGATAGGTGAAATGAGCATTGCCGTCGGCAAAGCGATTTTGCACGCCATTGCTCTGCGAGCCATCCGGATCGAACAGCCACGGGTTTTCGTCGGCGGTGCCGGTGTCGAAGTCGATCGTGTGCGCAACCAGTACGTCGGCCTGGGTGTTGAAGCGCAAGCCGGCTGCCATCAGGTTCGCGGTGATCAGGTGATGCCCATCGGTTGCCGAACTTGGCACGGTGATTTTCAACGGAAGCGTGTTGCTGACCGGGGTCGCATTGCCGTGCGGTTGCAGGCGCACCAGGGTGGCGCGTGGAGAAACGCTCCAGCCCGAAGGTGCATCGATCGAGGCCAGCGCCTGGAGCGGAACGAAGCCAGTGGCTGAGATGCCGAGATCGATCGCGATGGGGGTGGTTCCCGATGCCGACGGCATGATCACCGGTTGCGCCGGAGACATGGTTGCGGCCAGCGATTCCCACGGTGGCGGAGTCGGCACGTGGCCGATCAGGGCGCTGAGTGCGCTGGCCTGGGTGCGCCAGTCGAATACATTGGGATGGTCGTCGCTGCTGGCGCCGGACCAGCGCGTGCCGAGGCGGCCGGCGGCATCGCGGTCTTCATTCCAGATGCTTTCGGCCTGCTGCTCGAGGAATGCTGCGTAGCGGCGGTCGCGCGTGGTGTCGACAAGGTCGGTCCAGTAGCGCATGAAGATGCCCTTGAACTGCTTGCCGTTGTCATCGCAGGTCTGAGTGATGGCGTCGCAGGCTTCGGTCAGCACGCCAGATGTGGCCAAGCCGTTGGGGCCGATCGCGGCGTCGGCCAGGCGGCGCACGCTCGCGAGGATGGCCGGGTCCCGGGTGGCACGCCACAATTCCAGGCCGGCGCCGATCGCCAGGCCCTGGTTATAACTCCACACGTTCTGGCCGTTGTTGGTGCAGGCGTCGGTGAGGCCATCGTTGACCAGGCCGCCGGCGTTGATCATGCCGCTGTGCTGAAACCAATTCCATGCGGTGCGCGATCGGGTGAGCCACAGTTGATCGCCAGGGATGCGGTTATGCAGCTCCGCGGTAAGCCGGATCCAGAGCCCATTGGTGACGGCGTTCTTGTAGGTGCGCTCGGCATTCCACCAGACGCCTCCTTCGCAGGTGCTGGTGTCCCAATAGCCATCCACGTAGTTGGCGATGGTGATCGCCATGTCCAGGTACTTGGGGTTCCTGGTGAGGTCGTAGGCCTGCAGCCAGGTCAGGCCCCACCATTCGGAATCGTCGATGGCGCGGCTGGTGAAATTGCCCAGCAAGGGATCGCCCGACAGTACGCCGGGTGGAAATACGCCTTTGTCCTTTTCGTAGGTGTTATCGAGCTGGCCGAGATAACGGCGGTCGCCGGTGCGTTGCATGTAATCGCCAATGGTCTGCAGCGCCACCGCCGAGTTCCACCAGCTGGATGGAAACCAGGCCTTGCCGGGGTCGTAGGAATTCATCAATACGTCCGCTGCCACCCGGGCGCGGGCGACGGCGGTCGCGCCGTCGGCTCGGGGGTTGGCTGGATAGCTTGGTTCGGTTGCCATGGCTGCGGCGGCCATGGTCAGGGTGGTCACTGCCAGCAGTGTCCGAACTCGGGTGCGTATGGCTTCGAGCTTCATGATCGGAAGCGCTCCTTTCGGATGCCCACGAAATGGATGGAAGCAAACCCCATCCGCCAGTCCATGGCCGGACCGCAGGCGGGAATCCGGCCTCGATGTAGATCGATCTAAATTCCGGGTCCAAAAAAAGGGCATGCCTTGGGCCCGGTACGACTGCGCTGGACGACGGCCGATACATTCGTATGGCCGCCGTTGATCATGAAGTTTCCCTGGGCGTGGTTTCGCACGGGGCTTCTCATTTTTGAAGCCTTCGCGCGACCACATCAGCGCGGGCGCAGCCAGCAGGAAATACAGGCTGCCGAGGCTATTGGGAGAGGAGACGCATTATGAGTGAGGGGACTGATGCCTGGAGCTGCTTGCTTACTGGGCGCTTATTTAATTTTACATAATATACATTATGCGCAATTAGAGGTGTCCGGCGCGCGGCGGGCATACTCCGTGCTTTCCTACGTTCCCTGTTGCATGGAACGCAGGAATGTCACGCAAGCGCCTGAATTGGCAATGGAACGAAGAACGCCAAGAATTCACCACGCCCAGCGGCCGGACTATCTCACTCCATGAGATAGCCGGCCTACTCGCCGATTATGCGCAGTGCCGGATAGATCTTGCTGGTCCCTGGTCGGGCTGGAAAATACGCGGTGGCCGGCTCATCCCGCCAGGCGGCTCGATGCGCGGCGCAGCCATCACGACGAACAACGCCGCCGCCTTCGCGCGCTGGGTCACTGACCCCGCCTCAGCACCTTCCCAGCCACGCATCTCATCGGGCGACCGTCCGCGCCTACGGCTTGTGTATACGCGTTCCCGGTGACACGCACAGCAGTCTCGCCGTAGCAGCGAACACCCTCAGGCGGCGCGGTCAACGCCATGCGTGCCGGCTTAGGCGGCGCGACCGAGAGATGTGTGGCCGGCTTTGCCTGCCGAACCTCAACAACCGGGTCGGGCTCCGGGACCGGTTCCGGTGCATCATTCTGCCGATGGGTGCGATATACGAGCGCGCTGGCCATGAGCACGGCCAATGCGGTGAGCCCCCATAGCCATCGATCCATCGATCGCATCGCAATCCTTAATGAAAACCAACTCAATAATGAGCCGTAAATGAATGGCACGCTTATTGCGTTATTTCAATTCCATACTATTTATGGCTGGCAGATGATCCAAATGCGTCGGCTTCCCAGTGCCCAAACGTGGGCGGAGTGTACGGCGTGGCCGTGGCCCTGTCCCTGCCCGTCGACGCACCCACCACGGCCACCGGTACGGGGGCGGAGGGGGTCCGCGACGGCGCGGCGCCCTGGTCATCGGCGGAGCGGCCTCGCCGCTTGGCTTGTTCCTCTGGCGCGGCGCGGAATGGGTTATAGCTGCCGAACTGCACGTTATGCCGACACGTCGCGGCGTCGACCTCATACCGCGTCGCTTGCTCCGTGTAGCACTGGCACGTCTCGCTGTTATCGTCGGCGATGGTCACGCAATACAACTCCGGGTTGGTCACCGGCTTGCGGTCATCGTAGGCCGGCGCACTCCACGGCATCGAAGCCACGCGAGGTACGAAGCGCTTGAGGTATTGCTCTTGCGTCATCGGTGCTTGCGGTCGCACACCTTCGGCGTCATGCGCGATCGACGCCACAGCGGCCTCCGTCTTCGACGTAGGAGCGCCCTTGCCCTGCACCACGTCCATCTGCGAGTGAAACATCGTCGCGAACTTGTAGACGATCCAGATCACCAGCGGAATGCCGATGCACGCGCAGATCACCAGCTTGCGCAGCCACGGCGGCATTCTCAGTTTCTTCGTGTGGCGCGTCGCGGACTTGTAGTAGCTGTAGTACTCGCTCGGATACAGCCATTGCTTCATGTCCGCCGAGTCGCGCTTGAAATCCGGGTTTTCGTTGCACTCGCGCCACTCGAAAATCGTGCTGCTGTTGTTGGTCAATGGCACCAGGTGGCGATGCACCGTGGCGAGCTTGCGCACGTGCGTGTGAATGAAGCTCGGGTGCTGCGTAGTAATGATCATGTCGATGCCGCTGTGGCGGTGCTTCTCCAGCGCCGTCAGATGCGGCGGCGGCGTGCCGCGACCACTGTCGGGGCGCATCACCTCTTGGCCCTCATCCACGAGCAGCACCGCGCCCTCCGGAAGCAACTCATGCCAGCGCGGAAACTCTTCTTTCGGCAAGATGCCGGCACCCGGGATGTTCGCGCCGTTGAGGTTGCACGTGAAGAACTGGCGCCCCTTGTACTCATCCTTTTTCTGCCACTCCACAAACGTGGCAACGGCGTTGAGCGATTTGGCGGCACCAGGTCCACCGGTAATCACGTAGAGCATAAACATCCCCTGTCGTGTGGCCGCATCAACGAGGCGGCATCGAGAGTTGGCCGAACATGCCTAGGAAAATGGCGAGCCATTTCCCTAGGCATGCCCGGCTTAGGTGGCGAGTGAAAAGCGGGTTGGCGGGTGGGCCATGAAAGGTGTTGCACCGTGGTGTTGATCGGGCCACACACGGAACGGGCTTCGTTCGTCGCCGAGGTCAAGTGCGTATCCGTGGGGCTCCGCCCCACACCCCGCGCTTCGATCCTGGGTGTGCGCACGCAAGACCGTCCGAACAAGTTGCCTTGCAACTTGCCCGGCCAGCCTTGCCCGTGGCACTGACGCCTGCCCGCGAGAACAAAAGCGGGTTGGCGTGGAGGCCATGGAAGGTGGGGCACTCACCTCCCCCACAGGGCCACCCCTGCCCCGCCTCCGATGGGCGCCGAGGTCAAGGGCGTATACGTCCGGAGGGGCGAGGCAGCGTGAGCACTGCGGGCCGCTGACAGCGGCATGGAGGTGAACGCGCATGGCTAGTTGTGCGTGCCGTTAGGGATGCTGGCTGCCGCGTTGCGCGCTTGCAGCTTGAGCAGCCCACCGGTAGCTGCCTTGATGCCGGCGACGGCGGCATAGGCGGCCATGATGACCGCCACGCCCGCGTCAAAGTTGAGGTAGCTCAGCCAGCCGATCAGCTGGCTTGGCATCTGCGAAAGTCCATCGGAGATGATGGTGTCGGTCACGTAGCGCACGCCACGCGTGACGCCGAACGAGATGCCAAGAAACGCCATCGCCGCTGCGAACCAGCGGCCAAGGCGCGTGCTCAACATCTTTTCCGTACCGCCCAGCAGAAGGCCTGCCAGCTTGCGAAGAATGGCCCACATAGTCGTTAGCTCCAGTTCGTGAGGCCGCGTTGCATGATGATCGCGGCGCCAATGAATGCGAGGCCCAGAATCAGATCGCCGAGATAACCGGCTGTGGTGCACAAGCCGTCATCGATCTTTCCGCCCACGTCGCCCACCTTGTATTCCGGCAAACCTGGGCAAGCCTGACGTCCGCCCCAGAAGCGAGACCACTGCAGGCGCGGCACGTTTTGCTGCAGCGGGTCCGTCGACGCACCACCAGGCGTGCACTGCACGGAGCCATCCGTGCCCTTGACGCAGCCATCGGGGAGCTGATGCATCCATGCGTCCGTACCGTCGTAATCAATCGATACCGGCGCCCACTGCGCTAGCTCTTTCTCGATATCACTCGGCGTGAAGTCGAGACCGTTGTCAGCGCGAAACTTGCGTTCCTCGCACGCGTAACGATGCGTCTCGCGAAGCTGCCCGCAAAGCAGCGGGTCGCCCGTGCACATCGGCGGCGTGTCGCAACCGTTGTCGGTGTAGCCCGCGCCACAACCGCCCGCTGAAGGCGTCGAACCATCGGGGCAATGGCCGTTGGTGTCAGACTTGCCGTCTTGCACTTGACTGGGCGGAACGCTGCCGGTGCCGGTGCTGCCATTGCCACCCGTGCCGCCGGTGTTGGTTTGCGGGTTGGTGTTGTACGTGGTGATGTTGATCGTGTACGGCGGCTGGCCGCCACCTGGTGCAATCTGGCCGCTGTTGTTGCTGTTCTGCGCGGTCGGCGGAACCGTGTTGCCCGATGGGTCAATAGGTCGAGGCGCATCAGGCGAGCCACCACAGATGTACGACGATCCGCCCGCGCTATTGCATCCCCCCGAGTTGGGTGGCGGTCCCGAGCTGCCAGGCGACGTGCATACCTTGTTGGCGCCGACATTGCCACACACCGTGCCATCGCCAGGGTTGAAGCACAGCAGGTCCGAGACGTTGCACGGCGCATCCGGTGGCGGCGCATCACCGGGCGGCGTGCCATTACCCACTTCCCACGTGTAGTGGCCGGTGCACTGACTCACGCCGCGGAAATTGCCGAGCAACGCGCCGCCGGAGGTAAACACTACGTCGCAAATGCCATCGGCCATATGCGGACCACCACCCGTGATCGGGCCGTATTGCGCCATCGACATCTGCCGCGTGGTGGGGCCGCACGTGCACAGTCCTGGCGGACACTCGAAATACCAGTTGCCGGCCTGCCCGGGGCTGCCGTCAGAGTCCGTGTAGAACTCAACAATGTTGCTGCCAGATGGCCGACACACCGGGTTGTTGATGCGCGGGTTACCCGCATCCCCGGCGAGTGATGTCTGACAGGCGGCCATCGCCCTGTCATAGCTTGGGCACTGCGTAGCCAGCGCCAACGATGGCGCAACGGCCATCAGGAAGAACAGACCGCACGTGCCAAGAGCAGCCAGAACACGATTGCGATGTAGCCGTCCATACGTCCACTCCGTGAGAAAAGAAAAGGGCCACAGACGGCCCTTGCGAGAAGTCTGCGGCCCTTTCATGGTCAGGACCCCGATTAGCCGCGACGGCCGAGCTTGGACGCGCGGATGCTCATCACGGCCACGGTGATCGCGATCGAAACAGCGATGGCGACCGCCGACCAGGTGGCAATGGTGGCGAGGATCGAGGTCTGCGCACTGGCAGGGTCGCTCGGAGCGGTCTGCGCGAACGCCATCGGCGCGAACATGACCAGCGCGAGCGCGCCGGAGCCGCGCTTGGCGAGCGACTTCACGGAGGCCTTGGCGGCCAGCAGCTTGGTTTCGACGTACTTCATGTGTGTATCTCCTTTCGTTGGTTAAAGGGCAGCGCCCATGAGCTTCCGCACGACGTAGACACCGACGATGCCAATGAACATCTGCATGCCAATGGCACCACCGTCCTCAAACGACAGCGGCGGAATGACTGTCGGCTGATCGATCCACACCGCCGTGACGCACTGGCCCGCGTCATCGAACTGCGTACAGGCGTAGTACTTCACAACGGTTGTGGTCATGGCTTAGCCCGCCTTGCTGACGGGCTGCGGCTTGATCGCGGGCGCGTCGACCGGGATCAGCACCGGGCGGCTCAGCGTGAGCCGGCCGTTGGTGACGCCGAACGACTGCGGCGCCAGTTCGTATTCGCCGGGCTTGAGCACCTTGTCCGGATCGTTGGTCACCTGGAACGCAGTCGGCAGACCGTCGATTTCGATCACGCACCACTGCTTGGCGCGATCGCGCGTGACGCCTTCCCAGGTCTGCTGCACCAGTTCCACAGCGCGGTCGAGGACACGAATTTTCATTGGATAGTCTCCGTTGGTTGGTCGATTCGATAGGCCCACACCTCGCGTCCGGGGCCGATACACACACGCCACGGCGAAGCGAGGAATTCGCCGGTAAAACGATCCATGTAGCCGCCCGAGACCTTGCGGATGTCGGCGCGACCAGTGAGTGCGTCACGCACCCAGAAAGGGGCTTGCCAGTAGCGGATGTGCCGACGCGCCTCGCGATCGAGACCGCCACAGCCGTGCATACGCGCACCGCGCGGATACATGCCGGCCTGGCCCGCCGTTGTCTTGCTCGCATACTTGGCGATGTAGCTCACGGCGGAGTGCGCCGTCTTGACGTTGGTCTGGCCGTGCGGCCACCACTTGTGGTGCTTGTTGACCTTGTCGGGCGTCGGAATGAACTTGCCCTTGGGCAGCCACACGATGATGTGGTAGTGCAACGCGCCGCGCTCTTGCAGCTCAGCCACCCACACCCAGCGCGCGTGCACGCCGTTGGCCTGGCACCACTTGCGCAGGTTGTCGCGAAAGGCCGCAAAGTGACCCGGTCGCCAGCCGTCGACCTTGGCGTAGGTCAACGTGATGAGCTTCATGTTCCAGCGCTGCGCGTGGCGCTCCATGTGCGCATCGAAGTGCAGAAGGCGAGCCGCGTGTCCGACAGCGGTCCGCATGCGCTTCACACGCTGCGCGTCGCGATTGATGAGTAGCTTCTCGCGCGGCTGCCGCCCTTCCGAAGTTTCGCCAGCGGTTTTCCACTTTGTTGCATTGGAGACAAGCCCCAGGGCGTCACCCGCGCTACGCGCGGGTGACGCCTGGTGCGCCTCGCCCTTTTTGCCCGTGGCTCTGGCCTTGGCAATCTGAGCAAAAGGCGCATCGAGCGCGTTCTGTTGCTGCACGTAATCGAGCGCGCCAGTCACGCGGCGAGCGTGCTGGGCGGCGTCATACGCGGTCTCTGCCCTGCCCTCCAGCACGATAGGCGCCGACGCCGGCACCAGGTCACGCGCGGGCACGAAATCCGGCACCTTGCCCCACTGCATGTACGGGGCGCGCCGGAGGAAGCTGATTTCGCGGTCGACGCGCGAGAGGTCAGCCGCCGTCAGCATGCTCAGCCTCTTCCCATTCCGCGAGCATCTCGGCGTTGTCGACCAGCGCGGCCGCAGCGAGATGGAAGACCACGCCAAAGCCGTGTTGACCGTTCTCGGCCGCACGGATCGTCAGCGCGGTTAGCTGCTGCTGCATCGCCTCAACGTCAGCCATGCTGACGGGGCCGTCACTCTCGATAGCCATCACGTGCGTCCGGAAAGGTGGAGAGAAAGGCGTGCACGCGCGCGATGAGCGCGTCACGGTCGGGAATGGGCGGGAGGTCAGCGGGCCGGCCTTGCTGGGCGAGCCATTGGTTGTGGATCACCGTCGCCCAGGCAGCGCGCACCAGGTGATGTACTTCGGGCGGCACACCACCCATATCGCGGCGGCCAAGCAGGTTCGCGATGTCGCGAAACGCGGAGAGCCGGCCTTCGGCGAAGACCATGGCGGCGTCGACATAAACCGGGGTGGGTTCACGAGCAGTCATCGACGGCGACCCCGCATACGCCACCAGAACGCAATGGCGATAGCCGCGAATAGGCAAAACTGCACGTCGCCGACGACAGAGCTGTGGAGGAGACCGTATGCCAGGGAGTCGCGAGAGATGCAGAACATCAGCGCACCCGCCTGACGCGCAGACCGTCGCTGTTGCCGCACCGCTCAATGACCGGACGCAGCCATTCGAGAGCGGCGGCACGGGTGCCGAAGACTTCAACGGTCCCCCAGCCCCGTCCGATCTTGGTTTGCACGGCGTAGCGGGTCATGCCGTCACCCCTTCCAAGCTGCGGCGCTGGCGGGCGGTCAGATCGCGGAGGGTGAAAGCGGCGGCCAACAGCCAGACGGCCGGGAAAAGCACGCAGAGAGCGGCTAGAGCGAGCATCCTTGATCCCCTGTCGGTCCGAGACTCTCGGACTCAGGGCGGAGTAAAGTACCCTCGTACCGTTAAGTCAAGGACCCTCGGACCGTGAACGCCACAAACAAATTGCTTGACAAGTACGCGGAAGCCTGCTCCATCAAGCAGGACAAGGAATTGGCGGCACGTCTACGCGTGACGAAACAGGCGGTGAGCGGGTGGAGAAATGGTCACTCGCACCCTGACGCGGACAGCGTGGGGAGGATGTGCGAAGCCAGCGGCGAGAACGTGGCGCACTGGCTACCACTGATCGAAGCTGACCGGGCGCGGAACCCGGAGGCTCGCAAGGTGTGGCTTCGGCTTGCACAGATGGCTGCGGCGGTCACGCTCGCCATAGGCCTAAACCCCGCTCATGCGGCGGTCGCAAAACCGCTCTACAGCGCAGTTTCTAATAGCTCTGTGTATACATTATGCGCAATTTCGGAAGGCTGCGGCGGGCGGCGGGCATGCTCCGTGCTTTCCTGCGTTCCCTGATGCATGGAACGCAGGAATGGCCCGCAAGCGCTTGAATTGGCTCTATAACGCAGAGCGCCAGTGTCGACTCCCCTCAGATCAGTGCCACGAATAATTAGAGGTAGCCGGGTCGTTCTGGATACGGAATTCGGCGGGCGTCAGCCCGCCAAGACTGTCATGGGGAATCTCCCGGTTGTTGCTTGCAGCCATGAAACTCGATCCATATCGGCCGACAACTTGATCCATGCGGGCCAACAAACTTGGCCATGCATCACATCGAGTCCTTGATTTCATCGCCCAGGGCTCAGCATGGAAGGCATTGGCGCCGCCCATGGAACGCGCCACTGTGCCTCTGTACGCTACGCCCCAGGCTGAGCATCAAACTGGGCTTCTCATGTGACAGCCCGAACGTCCGGCGTACGAGTCCGCCCTCCTGATGGCAGCGTAGTCAGTGCTTGCGGGCCATGGATGACTTCGCCATGTGTTCTCGCCTTGGGGAAGCCAAAGACTTGGCCACCTCTCAGTTGCAGTCCAAGAGCGAATATGTCGAGTCGCTATACTGCCGCTGAGATGGGGCATGACTCGTAACCCATTGAGCGGACTCGCTGTGGCGCATGGTGCTGGCGCTACGAGGACTGCTATTCGTAGTGCCGATGATTCACATTGTTACCGCAGCCATAGCAACGCCTATAGGCGCCTCCCATGCGTTCGCGGCCGATGCGTTCGTGCCCCAGCGGGCCACCGCAATGCGGGCAATCTATTCCTGCCCCACGCTGCCATTTCAGCAATCTGTAGGTCGGCGGTGCCAGCAGCACGAGCGCGGCCGCGAGCGCCAGCATGGGTATCCAGTCTGTAATCGATACGAACCCGGCCAACAGTGGGCTGGCTTGCAAAGACGATAGGGTCGCATCCGATGCTATCGCCACCAACAGCATGAATCCGGCAGGGCCATAAGCCCGCACTGCCACCCAAATCCATCGATGCATGACACCTTCCTCGGTCCACGCCAACTGGTTGGTTATTCTTTCGCCAGCCGGTCTCACCAGATGAGATGAAACCGTGCTTGCCCGCGAGGACCACGCCAAGGAAGTGAAGCTGTTTGGCCTTGGCCCCTTGTTCCTGCAGCGTTATCGCGACATCTTCCACATGTTGTATCGCGCCGATCGCGATCTGGCCGTGCGTCGCGACAGTTGGGGCTTCGGCCTGGGCCTGCTCGGCACGTTGGCGCTATACGGCGCCTACGCATGGATCGCCGCCAGCACCGTGATGGCACGCATCACCCTGGGCCAAATGACGATGTATCTGTCGCTGTTCCGTCAGGGCCAGTCGGCGGTGTCGGCGATGCTGTCGGCGATCGGCGGCATGTACGAAGACAACCTCTACCTGTCCACGCTGTACGAGTATCTGGAAACGCCTGTGCCCGCAGTCACCGGCACTGTGCGGCATGGCGCCACACCAAAGGACGGCATCCGCTTCGAGCGGGTCAGTTTCACCTACCCCGGCGCCGGCGAGCCGGCATTGCGCGACATCGACCTGCATATCCGTCCCGGCGAATCACTGGCTCTGGTTGGCCAGAACGGCTCGGGCAAGACCACCCTGATCAAGCTGCTCACGCGCCTGTACTCGCCTGACAGTGGCCGCATCCTGCTCGACGGCACCGATCTGCGTGAGTGGGATGAATCCGTCCTGCTGCAGCGCATCGGGGTGATCTTCCAGGACTTCGCCCGCTATCAGATGCGCGTGGGCGAGAACGTCGGTGCCGGCGATGTCACCCATTTCCATGACGAGGCGCGCTGGCGCGAAGCCAGCGACAAGGGTATGGCCAGCGACTTCATCGACAGCCTGCCTGCCGGCTTCGAGACGCCACTGGGCAAATGGTTCAACGACGGGCGCGAGCTGTCTGGCGGGCAATGGCAGAAGATCGCCCTGGCCCGCGCCTTCATGCGCTCACGCGCCGACATCCTGGTGCTGGATGAACCCACCGCCGCGATGGACGCGCAGGCCGAGGCCATCATATTCGAACACTTCCGCGAGCTCTCCGGCGGCCGCATCGCCATCCTCATATCGCACCGCTTCTCCACCGTGCGCATGGCCGACCAGATCATCGTGATCCAGGACTGCCGCATCATCGAGCGCGGCAATCATGAGCAGTTGATGTCCGAGGATGGCCACTACGCACATCTGTTCTCGTTGCAGGCGCAGGGATATCGGTGAACTGTCACTTGGTAAACCGCTGCAATCCGTAACGACCGGCGGCTTGGGAGGCAAGCCTCGAAAACCTCCCACGCTGTCATTCCCGCGCAGGCAGTATGCACATCTGACGGAAGCCGCTCTGGATCGGAGGCGTTCCAGTAATGGGTTTTGGCTTCGCCCTACCCCCGATAACACGGGCTAATCGCCCTTCCCTAAGTCCGAAATCAGCCAGAAGCGGACGTTCAACGCTGGAGTTAAGCGGTGGCGTAGCCATCCGCCTGGAGCGAATGATTAGAAGTGGGCCTGTCCCCTTCCCTTGCTGCTCGATCACCGGCGCCCATTTCGCTCGTTACGCTCGAGGTCTGGTGGCGTAACCGATCACGGTGGAGAACGGCGCTACCCAAATCGTGTCGGAGTGGGCTTTGAGATAGGCAAGGAGTTGAGCATGGGCTTCTGCGGACACGGAGAGGTAGTCGCCGCCCACACCGTGGAAACCGAACACGATCATCCCGCCCTTGCGCTCGGCATCTTGGACTGCGGCGATCAGATCGGCGCCGGTTGCGCTCGAGGGGAAAAAGCGGGCCGGCACATCCATCGGATCGAGAGAGCGCTCTGATGGATCCGCGGCGCGGGTGTAGCGTGCCAGTCCGCTGGCGCGCAGCGCCGGAAGATAATCGACGCCTCCGGCCAGGTGCTGACCACAAGGTGTGGCATAGCTGTGCTGCGGCTTGCCGTCGATCGCCGTCAGCATGGTGTTCATCGTGCGTATCTCCGTCAGCATGGTGTCGACATCGTAGGTTTCGCTGGTGTCGATCTTTTTCGCCGGCGGATAGTTGGCCTGTGGACAAGCATGGCGAATGGAGTGGTTGCCGAGTTCGTGGCCTTCGGCTGCGGCAGACCGCCAGCGCGCAATCTGTTCCGGAGCGATCTTGCTGCCAATCAGGAAGAATGTTCCTTTGAGGCCGGCGGCATCGAGCGCCGGAATCGCCGTGTCGAGCTGCGAGACGAGCGTATCGTCATAGGTCAGCACCACGGCCACGCGCTTGCCGCCTGGCCAGGGCGCGGCCACAGCCTGGGTAGCCATCATGGTGATTGCCAGGAAAACCGATCCGATTCGCATTGTTGTCCTCAACATTACGCCGCTGATTGTCTGTGCACCGCGGAGGCTAGGCGTGGCCCTTCATGCCATGCCTGCGGGCCACGAGCTCGACCAGCACCTCGCGCACCCAGCGCTGGCCTTGGTGACCATGATTGCGCTCGTGCCACACCATGCCCACCTCGAAGCCCGGTACGGGAAATGGGCATTCGACGATCTTCAGCTCACCGGCGCGATCGCGCACCAGCTGCTGCGGCACCAGCGCCACGAAATCCGACTGCGCAACGATCTGCGGAAGAAACAGAAACGATGCCGCTGAGAGCACTACGCGGCGCTTGTGGCCCAGTGCAGCCAGCGCATGGTCCACCGGAGTGACGAAGCCGCCGCCGTGTAGCGATACGACGACGTGCTCCAGTTGCGCGAACTTCTCGACGGTGATGTTTCTGCGCAATTGGGGATGCCCCTGCCGGCCGATCAATACATAGCGCTCATCGAATAGATGCCGTGCGCGCAGGCCGGGTGCCGCAGCGCCAGGTGTCGTCAGCGCCAGGTCGACCTCGCCCCGCGCGAGCTGCGCCTCCAGTTGCAGTACGTCCAGACTCCGCAACGCCACCCGCACACCGGGTGCGCGGTGGCGCAGCTCCAGGATCAGCGGCTGCGCCAGCGCCACCTGAAGATAGTCGGTGCAGGCGATGTTCACCGTCAGGCGCGCCCGCGCGGGATCGAAGTTGCCGTGCTGCGCCACCGTGACGCGGACCTGATCCAAGGCCTGACGCAGTGGCTCGAGCAGCTCCAGCGCCTTGGCTGTTGGCGTCATGCCTCGTTGGGCCGGGACCAGCAGCGGATCGTCGAACATATCGCGCAGGCGACCGAGCTGCGCGCTCACCGCCGGCTGACTCAGGTGCAGGCGGCTCGCCGCCCTGGTCACGTTCTGCTCCGCCAGCAGGGCTTCCAGCGTGACCAGCAGATTGAGATCCAGGCGCTTGGTATTCATGCAATGGATACTAGGCCAACAAAGATGCAATTTCACGAATGGCCAGAAAGACCCGAGAGTAAGCACTCATTCGCACCATGTGCCGCTTGTTCACTCCGGGAAAACGCCATGTCACTCGCCTCGCAGAAACCCCTCATCACTGTCGCTGGCGCGGCCAGCAAACAAGGGCGCAGCGTCGCCTCCGCCTTGCTGGCGAGCGGCCGTTACCGCGTACGCGCACTGACCCGGCGCGCCGACAGCGCGCCGATCCGCCAACTGGCCGAGCACGGCGCCGAAGTCGTCGTGGCGCCGCTGGAGCTTGGCCGACGGGCGGAGCTCACCGCCGCCATGCAAGGCTCCCACGGCGCCTTTCTCATGACCCCGCCGACCATGCCACTGCCGCCACCGAGCCAGCCCGAACTGGCACTGGGACGAGAGTTGGCCGATGCCGCCAACGCCGCGGGCGTCAGGCATGTCGTGTGGAGCGGTCTGGAAAACGTCCACGCGCGAACCGCGGGCGCCAAATGGGCGCCGCACTTCACCGAGAAGGCATTGGTGGAAGAGCACATCCGCTCGCTGCCGCTGCGCAGCTCTTTCATCTACCTGGCGTTCTTCTACAGCAACTTCCTGGAGTACTACGTCCCCGCGCGCCAAGACGACGGCAGCCTGAGCTTCGCCATCTATCTGCCGCCCGATACGCCCATGCCATTCGTCGACCCGCTTACCGCGACCGGACCCGCCGTGCTGGAGATATTCGATCATCCGGAGAAGTACGCCGGCGCCATCCTGCCGGTCATCGGCGAGATCCTGACGGCACGACAGATCGTGGATACCCGTGGCGCCGCCGGTGATCACGGCGGTCTTTCCATTCAGTCTGTTCATGTCATGCATCCTTCGTTCTGTGTTTAGGGTCCAAACCAAGATGGGTTGCTTGACGCATCAAGACAATTGACGAAAAATCGCTTAATTAGATCTATTTATTGGATGGTCGTGCTCGACAACGTCACCATCAACCAGCTGCGTGCGTTCGTTGCGGTATGCGATCAGGGAAGCTTCTCGGGTGCGGCGCGCAAGCTCAGCCGCGCGCAGTCGGCCATCAGTCACGCGATCAAGGCGCTGGAAAGCGCCTTCGATGTTGAGTTGTTCGATCGCGACACCCGCAAGGCGCAGCTCACCGCAGCGGGGCGTAGCCTCCTGCCGGACGCGCGGGCGGTGATCTCACGCACGGAAGAAATGAAGACCCGTGCCGGCTCGATCACCCGAGCCGGGGCGCCCCAGCTCTCGGTGGCGGTCGATGTCTACTTCCCGCGCGCCCAGCTGATCGAGGGCTTGCGCACGCTGCAAGCAGAGTTCCCCACCGCCGCGATCAACTTGCGCATCACGACCATGCAGGGGGGCGAGAGACTGGTGCTCGAAAAGATGTGTGCGCTGGCCGTCACTGTCCAGAATGTGCCGGAGGTGAGCCCGGATGCCGTGGAACGCCACTGGCTGTGCGAGGCAGAGATGGTGACGCTGTGTGCGCCATCCCATCCGCTCGCTTCGACAGCGAAACCCATACCAGTGGACGAGTTCGGTCGGCATGTCCAGATTGTCGTGACGGACAATCAACCGGAAGCGGAAAAGACCCAACAGGGCGTAGCCGGCAAGCGCCTATGGCTGGTCAACGATCTCGGCGCCAAGCGTGATCTACTCAAGGCCGGGCTCGGCTGGGGGCACATGCCGCGACACCTCGTTGGCGAGGACCTAGCGCGCGGCGAGCTCGTCGAACTCGAACGCCGCGCCTGGCACCTCGGTCCGCTCACGTTCGTGATCTCGCAACGACGAGGTTATGACCTCTCCCCATGCGAGTCGCGACTGGTCGAGCTTCTAGGCAAACCTTAGCGAAGGCTGTTCGAGCGGCACGGTTACAAGAGCGCCGCCACCGTCATCACGCGCCTGCGCGACAGGCATGTCTGCGGAGGACAAGGCTGGCGCATTCACTGGCGATGACATCCGCTACACGGTAAAGGGCGACGTGCTATTCGCCATCGCCCTCGGGCGTCCATCTTCGCCGCAGCTGGTGCTGAAAGCGATGGGTGCCTTCGCCGAGCGAGGGCACCCATCGACGGTGTGGCAAGCTGGATGGCGTGCGCCTCAGTGAAAGCTGCTGCCCGCATCCTGGTTATAAGGTGCAGCTTGCCATTGCGCTGGAGTCAAGCTTTGACCCTGGTCCTCCACCATGAACTGCCAGGGACCAACATACATGTTGCTGCTGAAGACGTTGGATTGGCTGAATGTGATGGCCTGTTCAATCACCTCGCCCTGGTACGGCGACCACGACGGATAGGTTCCCCAGTTCGAAAGCAGGGCCTATCCTAGATTTTGTGTAAACGGGGCATTGGCAGGAAACTGCCATCTGACCCGGAGACACCATGAGTCCACGCAAACACGAAGTGCCCGACGAGCTGCTTAGCAGTCTGTTAGCCAACTATCAGAAGCCCGAAGATCTCGTTGG
>NZ_JBFRGP010000020.1:0-62097 GCF_052115385.1 Dyella sp. 2RAB6 | reverse complement strand
GCGAAGATAGCGCTGTGGCCCCACCCGATCCCATCCCGAACTCGGAAGTGAAACGCAGCTGCGCCGATGGTAGTGTAGCTTGCTATGCAAGAGTAGGTCATCGCCAGGGGCTTTATCCTAAAAACCCTCACCTCACGGTGGGGGTTTTTCTTGCTCGAAAAAAAGGCGATTCACCAAGCAAAATGCTCGCGTTACTGCATGTGCACAACGCCAGTTCGATGAGATGGCAACTCGAGAACACTCGCTGAGCGTGGCTCGCAGCCTCAGTGCTCTTCCACGAACAGCACGAACAGCACAAGCGACAGTGATGTAGCGCCGAGCTCGAACGCGCGACATGCAAATCCGTCCGACATCGGCCAGATACTCGATGGCTGCAGATCCGCCGGCACATGCATGCCGACAGCACGCACGACGTAAATGATCAGGCTCGACTCACATCGCCTCGTCACAGCATTGCGGTGCGCACCGCGCCGCACGCCTGGCCATCAACACGCCTGGCCAAACGCTGCGAGCAAACACCGCCAGCAAAGAAACTCTCATCCCCTAAGCCACAAACAAAAAGGCCTCCCATCCGGGAGGCCTTTCTTACATCAACTCGAATTAATCAACGTCAATCCAAGCCATACCCAAACTGCTCCTTGAACTCCGCCGCAAACAGCGCGTAATCGAAGCGCTGATTCTGCGTGCCCGGATATTCAACCTTCAACGCGCCCATCAACGACGCCATCCGACCAATCGTCGGCCAATCCTTGCCACGCATGATTCCGAAGATCAGGCCAGCACGATAAGCATCGCCACAGCCCGTAGGATCCACCACCTTGCGCTCGCGCGCCGGCGGAATCTCATGCGTAATGCCATCGGTATGAATCAACGACCCACGCGGCCCCAGCGTCACGATATACGCCTTCACCCGCTTGGCGATCTCTTCCGCATTCCAGCCGGTACGCGACTGCAGCAGCTGCGACTCGTAGTCGTTGACGATCACATACGTCGACTTCTCGATCATCGAGCGAAACTCGTCGCCGTTGAACAACGGCATCGCCTGGCCCGGATCGAAAATAAACGGCACTTCGCGCGCAGAAAACTCATCCACGTGCTGCAGCATCGCATCGCGACTATCCGGCGCGACGATCGCGAAACTGATCTCCGGAATATCGCGCACATGATTTTCGTGCGCGCTCAACATGGCACCGGGATGGAAGGCGGTGATCTGGTTATTGTCCAGGTCCGTCGTGATAAAGCATTGCGGCGTGAATTGGTCGCCGAACTCGCGCACATAATCGAGCCGGATCCCGCATTCCTGCATATGCGCGCGATACGGACCGAAATCCTGCCCCACCGTGGCCACCGGCAGCGGGTCGGCGCCGAGTAGCTTGAGGTTATAGGCGATATTGCCGGCGCAACCGCCGAACTCGCGCCGCATCCGCGGCACCAGGAACGACACGTTCAGGATGTGCACCTGGTCGGGCAGGATGTGGTTCTTGAACTGGTCCTGGAAGACCATGATGGTGTCGTATGCCAACGAACCGCAGATAACGGCAGACATGATTCGTGGGTGTCCCCGGGCTAGTGAACAGGCCGCGCAAGCGCGGTCGGGTCATTGGCCGGGACAAGCTGCCCGGCCAAAGTCGCGAATTTTACCGATATCCGGCCGCGAGGGCGATGTCTTAGTGAAAATTCCAACTCATGCGGTCTGGTCGAAAGTTGACATATCACCGCGTCCTACAAGGCTTTCTTAACGATATTGTCCTTGCGCGCAAGATGCAGCGTCTTTAGACTGGCGCGCTTACTTTTTAGCCAGATCGACGCACGGCGGGCCCATGTTCAAGAAGTTTCGCGGGATCTTTTCCAACGACATCTCCATCGATCTTGGCACGGCCAACACCCTGATTTACGTGCGGGGGCAAGGCATTGTTCTGAACGAGCCCTCCGTCGTCGCCATCCGCCAGGATCGCGGCCCGGGCGGTCCCCGTGCTGTCGCCGCCGTCGGCAGCGACGCCAAGAAGATGCTTGGTCGTACCCCCGGTAATATCGCCACCGTGCGTCCGATGAAGGATGGCGTGATCGCCAACTTCTCCATGACCGAGGCGATGCTGCAGCACTTCATCAAGCAGGTCCACCGCTCACGTTTCCTGCGCCCCAGCCCGCGCGTGCTGGTCTGCGTGCCCTGCGGTTCGACTCAGGTGGAGCGCCGCGCGATCAAGGAATCGGCCGAGGGCGCCGGCGCCCGCGACGTGTTCCTGATCGAGGAGCCCATGGCCGCCGCGATCGGCGCCGGCATCCCGGTGCATGAGGCGCGCGGCTCGATGGTGCTGGATATCGGCGGCGGCACCTCCGAAGTGGCGGTCATCTCGCTCAACGGCATCGTCTATTCGCAGTCGGTCCGCGTCGGTGGCGACCGCTTCGACGAAGCCATCATCAACTACGTCCGCCGCAACCACGGCACCCTGATCGGCGAATCCACCGCCGAGCGCATCAAGATGGAGATCGGCTGCGCCTTCCCGCAGACCGACGTGCGCGAGATCGAGATCTCCGGCCGCAACCTGGCCGAAGGCGTGCCGCGCATGTTCACCATCAACTCCAACGAGGTGCTCGAAGCCCTGCACGAGCCGCTGTCCGGCATCGTCGCCGCGGTCAAGTCGGCCCTGGAGCAGACCCCGCCGGAGCTGTGCTCCGACGTGGCTGAGCGCGGCATCGTGCTCACCGGCGGCGGCGCGCTGCTGCGCGACCTCGACCGCCTGATCTCCGAGGAGACCGGCCTGCACGTGATGGTGGCCGATGAGCCGCTGACCTGCGTCGCCCGTGGCGGCGGCAAGGCGCTGGAGCTGATCGACCAGCACGGCAGCGACTTCTTCGCCGCCGAATAAGCGCTAAAGGGGCAGGGGATGGCACTCGCTCGCGAGGACTCCTCGCCCCTGTTTGCCGGCACCGTTGCCGGCACCCTCCGTCTCATTCTTTATCTTGCCTTCGCCATGGTGCTGATGGTCCTGGACCATCGCAACGGCTGGATGTGGCGTATCCGCTACACCACCTCGGCTGTGGTGGAGCCGGTCTATCGCCTGGCTGGCATGCCCGCGGCCGGCATGCGCAACCTCAGCGTCGCCTTCGCCGACCGCCAGCTGCTCACCGAGCAGAACCAGCGCCTGCGCGAAGACCTGCTGCTGGCCAACGCCAAGCTCAACCGCATGGCCTCGGTGGCCGAGCAGAACGAGCGCCTGAAGGAACTGCTCGCCACCCAGCACAGCCTGGAACTCAACGTGCAGCTCGCCCGCGTCATCGACGTGGACCTGGGCAGCTATCGCCACCGCATGCTGGTCAATGTCGGCGAGCGCGATGGGGTGAAGAAGGGCCAGGTGGTGATCGACGCGCATGGCGTGATCGGCCAGGTGGTGGAAGTGATGCCGCGCACCTCGCTGGTGATGCTGGTGACCGACCCCGACCACGCCATCCCCGTGGTGGTCGAGCGCACCGGCCTGCGCACCGTGGCCTACGGCTCGCGCGACGGCGACCTGCTCAGCCTGCCGAATATCTCGATGGCTGCCGACGTGCGCCCAGGCGACAAGCTGTTGACTTCCGGCCTCGGCGGACGTTTCCCGCCGGGCTTCCCGGTGGGCGAGATCCGTGGCGTGGAGCCGGGCGCTTCCGGCATGTTCCTGGAAGGCCGCGCGCAGCCCACCGCCGACCTGGACCGCAGCGAAGACGTGCTCCTGCTGCACGACCAGGCCGAACCCGCCGGCCCGCCCGAAGCCGCCGCGCCCGCCGGCCCGCCGACCGACCTGGCTCCCGCACCGGCGGCCACCACGGTCGCGCCGCCGCGTGTCGTTCCGAATGCGCCAACCCCGGCCAGCCCCGCCCCCGCGAGCACCGCGCCATGAACAAGCAACGCGCCGGCCTGCTCTGGTTCTCCGGCTCCCTGGTGTTCGCCCTGCTGTCCATGCTCGTGCCACTGCCCGGCGCGCTGCAGCCGTTCAAGCCGTATTGGCCGGCATTGTTCCTGCTGTACTGGGCGCTGGAAGCCGGCGACCAGCGGGTGAACCTGGGCCTGGCCTTCTGCATCGGCCTGTGCGCCGACCTGCTCGACGGCATCCTGCTCGGCGAGCAGGCCATGCGCCTGTGCGCGCTGGTGTTCATCGCGCTGCGTTTCCGCTCGCGCCTGCGCTTCTTCCCGATGTGGCAGCAGACCCTGGCCGTGCTGGCCCTGCTGCTTAACGACCGCGTGGTGCTGCTGATCGTGCGCGCCTTCGCCGGCGAATCGTTCCCGCCCGCTACCTGGTGGATCTCGCCGTTCGTCGGCGCCGCGCTATGGCCGTTCCTGTTCCTGCTGATGGACGACCTGCGCCTGCGTCTGCGCCTGCAATAGCGCCATGGCCCTGCGTCGCCGCTCGATCAAGGATTCCCGGGGCGAAAGCACCCTGTTCCGGTGGCGCGCCTTCGTCGGCTTCGCGCTGATCCTGCTCGGCCTGTCGGTGCTGGTGGTGCGCTACAGCTTCCTGCAGGTGCAGCGCCACGACGAGTTCGCGCTGCGCTCGGAGAACAACCGCGTCAAGCCGCGCGCCATTCCGCCCGCGCGCGGGCTGATCTTCGACCGCAACGGCGTGCTGCTGGCCGACAACGTGCCCGCCTTCCGCCTCGAAGTGGTGCCCGAGCAGGTACCGGACATGCCGGCCATGCTGGCTGGCATCCGCGAGGTGATCCCGCTCGGCGACGACGACGTCGAAGCCTTCCGCAAGCAGCTCAAGCAGAACCGCCGTTTCGACAGCGTGCCGCTGAAGCTGCACCTGACCGAGGACGAGATCGCCCGCTTCGCCATCAACCGCTGGCGATTCCCCGGGCTGGACGTGGTGCCCTACCTCACCCGCCGCTACCCGTACGGGCCGCTGTTCGGGCACATCATCGGCTATGTCGGCCGCATCGACGCCGACGACCTCAACCGCCTCGATCCCGACCGCTACAAGGGCACCAGCCACGTCGGCCGCAGCGGCCTGGAGCGCTCCTACGAGGACATGCTGCACGGCGAACCCGGCTACGAGCTGGTCGAAGTGAACGCCGACGGCCGCGTGCAGCGCACGCTGGAAACCCACGCACCCAAGCCCGGCAAGAACCTTTACCTGAGCATCGACGCACGCGTGCAGAAGGCCGCCACGGATGCCTTCGCCGGACGCCCCGGCTCAGCGGTGGCGATCGACCCGCGCAACGGCCAGGTCATGGCCATGGTCAGCGTGCCCAGCTTCGACCCGAACCTGTTCGTCAACGGCATCAGCAAGACCGACTACACCACCTACACCAGCGACGAGGACAAGCCGCTGCTCAACCGCGCGCTGAAGAGCGCCTATCCGCCGGGCTCCACGGTCAAGCCGTTCCTGGCGCTGGGCGGCCTGGAATACGGCGTGCGGCGGCCGGAGGACACCGTGCTGTCCACCGGCGAGTTCTGCATCCCCGGCCAGCAGCGCTGCTATCGCGACGACAAGCGCGGCGGCGACGGCGTGGTGAACATGGTGCGTGCCATCCAGCATTCCACCAACACCTACTTCTACAAGCTCGCCCTGGACCTGGGCATCGACCGGCTCAGCGCCTGGATGGGCAGCCTCGGCTTCGGCCACAAGACCGGCATCGACCTGCTGGGCGAGGTCGAAGGCATCCTGCCTTCGCGCGAATGGAAGGCCACCCGCAGCAAATTCGGCTGGTTCCCCGGCGAGACCATCCTGGCCGGCATCGGCCAGGGCTACTGGAACGTCACCACCTTGCAGCTTGCCCACGCCACCGCCACCTTCGCCGGCCACGGCACGCCCTACGCACCGCGGCTGGTGATGGCCACGTCCGCGGTGAAGGAGTCGCCGGTGCCGCTGCCCAATCCGCCCAGCGGCCCCACCCTGATCCACAAGGACAACTACTGGAACGTAGTGAACCAGGGCATGGAAGCGGTGATCACCGAAGGTACCGGCAAGGGCCAGTTCACCGGCTTCCCCTACGTGGTGGCCGGCAAGAGCGGCACGGCGGAGCGCTTCTCCCGCCGCAGCAACGACTACGACAACAACAAGAACACCGCCTACCTGGCCACTCGCCACCGCGCCTGGTTCATCGGCTACACGCCCACCGACGCGCCGCGCATTGCGGTGGCCGCCATGCTCGAACAGGGCGCGTGGGGCGCGCAGGACGTCGGCCCGATCGTGCGCAAGATCATGGAAGCCTGGCTGGTCAGCCAGGGCGGCGCCGTGCCCGCGCGCAACGCGCCGGAGCAGGCCTTGCCGGCGATCGCCAGCAGCGTGCCCGAGGTGCCGGAAGACACGCCGGTCGCCACCCCGGCCGACCTGCCGGCGCAGTTGCCGTCGGATCGTGATCAGAGCGGGCACGACGACAGCGGCCAGCAGGACGGCGGAGGCCATCAATGATCGACGAACTCCAGGTCCGCATGACGCGCTTCCTGCGGCGCATCCTGACCCGCCCGCGCATCGACCTGCCGCTGGCCTTCGGCCTGCTGCTGCTGGCCGTTACCGGCCTGGTCACGCTGTACAGCGCCAGCGGCGGCAGCATGGGGATGATCACCGGCCAGGCTGCGCGCTTCGTGATCGGCGGCATGCTGTTGCTGCTGATCTCGCGCATTCCGCCTTCGGTACTGCGCGGCTGGACGCCCTGGCTCTACGCCGGCAGCGTATTCCTGCTGCTGCTGGTGGCGGGCGTGGGCGAAATCCGCAGCGGCTCCAAGCGCTGGCTCAACCTGGGTGTGATGTCGTTCCAGCCGTCCGAACTGCTCAAGCTCACCGTGCCGATGATGGTGGCCTGGTATCTGCACCCGCGGCAGTTGCCGCCGTCGTGGAAGGACATCGTCACGGTGGCCATGCTGATCGGCATTCCCGCCGGCCTGATCGCCGAACAGCCGGATCTCGGCACCGCGGTGCTGGTGTCGGGCGCCGGCGCGTTCGCGCTGTTCCTGTCCGGCATGGCCTGGTGGAAGATCGGCAGCCTGCTCGCCGCGGTGGGCGGCATGGTGCCGGTGGCCTGGCATTTCCTGCACGAATACCAGCGCAACCGCGTGCGCACCCTGCTGGATCCGGAATCCGACCCGCTGGGCAACGGCTGGCACATCATCCAGTCGCAGATCGCGGTGGGTTCGGGCGGCCTGTTCGGCAAGGGTTGGCAGCACGGCACGCAGTCGCGCCTGGACTTCCTGCCCGAGCACACCACCGATTTCATCTTCGCGGTATTCGCCGAGGAGTTCGGCCTGGTCGGCGTGGCCGCAGTGATGGCGCTGTACGCCTTCATCATCGGGCGCTGCCTGTGGATCGCCATGGAAGCGCGCGAAACCTATTCGCGCCTGCTCGCCGGCGCCATCGGCATGAGCTTCTTCGTCTACGTGTTCGTCAACGGCGGCATGGTCGCCGGCATGTTGCCGGTGGTCGGCGTGCCGATGCCGCTGATCAGTTATGGCGGTACGTCCGCCGTGTCGCTGCTCACCGGTTTCGGCGTGCTGATGTCGATCCACGCCAACCGCAAGATGCACGACTGACGCGACATTCCACACTGAACCGGTCGCGCGCACGCCCGCGTTGCGCCCGGGTTTGCGCCGCCATGCGTGCTAGGCTCTTGCGCGCATATCGTTTTACCAGCGAAGTAGACTGATGACCGAGATTGCCATGCCCCGTCCCCTGCAATGGATTGCCGCCCTGGGCCTCGCCGCCGCTGCCGCACTGACGTCAGCCCAGGCCCAGACTCACCCGGGACAGGCGCAACTGGTCGCCGAAGTCGCCAAGGAAACTGGCAAGGATCCGGCCCGGCTCAACGCCTTGCTCGATGGCGCGAAGAAACAGCAGAGCATCCTCGACGCCATCAGCCGCCCGGCCGAAGCGAAGCCGTGGAAGGACTACCGGCCGATCTTCATCACCGACAAGCGCATCGGCGACGGCGTCGCGTTCTATCTGGAACATCGCGAGCTGGTCGAGCGCATCGGCAAGAAATACGGCGTGGCGCCCGAGTACATCGTCGCCATCGTCGGCGTGGAAACCTTCTACGGCCGCAACACCGGCAAGTACAAGGTGCTCGATGCGCTGGTCACGCTGGGCCTGTACTACCCGCCGCGCGCCACCTTCTTCCGCGAGCAGTTGAAAGTGCTGCTGAGCCTGCCCGAGCGCATGCTCGCCGGCTCGCCGGATACGCTTACCGGCTCGTACGCGGGCGCGCAGGGCTGGGGGCAGTTCATGCCTTCGAGCATCAAGGACTTCGGCGTGGACGAGGACGGCGACGGCCACATCGACATGCACGACTCGCTGCCGGACATCCTCGGCAGCGTCGCCAACTATTTCGCCAAGCACGGCTGGGTCACCGGCGCGCCGGTGGTGGCGCGCGCGCAGCCCGACGCCGCCGCGCGGCCGATCGAAGTGAAGGATTCCAAGCCGCAGTGGCCGCTGGAACAACTGATGGCCTGGGGCTATGCGCCGCTGCAGCCGATGGATCCGGGCCTGCCGAGCAGCCTGCAGTCGCTGCAAGGGCCGAACGGGCCGGAATACTGGTTCACCTTCCAGAACTTCTACGTGATCACCAAGTACAACCGCAGCCCGCTGTATGCGCTGGCGGTGCACCAGCTCGCCCAGGCGATCGCCGCCGGCGTGCGGGAGCGTCGATGAAACCCAGCCTCGCGCTGCCGCTGCTGGCGATCGCCATGCTGGCCCTCGCCGCTTGCGGCGGCAGCAAGCCGCGGCCGTCGAAGTCGGGCGGCTATTCGCCGGGGCGCAGCAGCAGCGGCGGCACCTATCGCCCGTCCGCGGATGGCGGCTCGCGCCGCGGCAGCGACGACGACGTCAGCCGTCCGCAGAGCAGCCGCTACCGCGACAACGCCGACAGCGTGCCGGACGGTCCGCCGCCGGACATCAGCAAGCTGGTCGAGCCGGTGCCGAAGGTCGAGCCACGCGCGCTGTACGGCAACAAGTCGCCTTACAGCGTGCTCGGCCAGTCCTATACCGTGCTGTCGAATGCCAACGGCTACGTGGAGCGCGGCATCGCCTCGTTCTATGGCAACAAGTTCCACGGCTACAAGACCTCGAGCCTCGAGGAATACGACATGTACCAGTTCTCCGCCGCGCACAAGACGCTGCCGCTGCCCAGCTATGCGCGCGTCACCAACCTGGAGAACGGCAAGAGCGTGGTCGTGCGCATCAACGACCGCGGCCCGTTCCACGACAACCGCCTGATCGATCTCTCCTACGCCGCCGCGGTGAAGATCGGCGTGTATCCCAAGGGCACCGGCCTGGTGGAAGTGCGCGCGATCACCCCTGGCGAGCCGCTGCAGGACCTGCCGCCGCCGCCGCCCGCGCCGGTCGCGACCGGAGCGCCCAGGCCCGGCATCTACCTGCAGGTCGGCGCCTTTGCCGACAGCGCCAATGCCGAGCGCGTGGCGCAGCAGCTGCGCAGCGCGAATTTCGCGCCGGTACAGGTGGTGGATGCCCAAATCAACGGCCGCAGCGTGCGGCGCGTGCGGGTCGGGCCGCTCACCGACGTCGACAGCGCCGACCAGGTGACCGCCAAGATCGAAGACATGGGACTGCCGCGTCCGCAGGTCGCGGTAGACTGACACATTGCCATTCCGGCGCTCCGGCGCCAGCCATATCGAAACCGGATCTCTCAGAACGATGAACCTCCTCCGCCGTACCCTCGCTCCGATCGCCATTACTGCCGCCCTGGTGATCGGCACCGCCGCCGTCGCCCAGCAGACTCCCCCCAAGCCCGCGCCCGTGCCGCGGCCGGTGGTGGCTGAAGCGCCGGTGCCGCCGCCGCCGGATGTGGACGGCAAGAGCTGGGTGCTGATGGACTACGCCACCGGCCAGGTGCTCGCCGCCAAGGATCCGGACGTGCGCGTGGAGCCGGCCTCGATCACCAAGGTGATGACCGACTACGTGGTCTCCGCCGAAGTCGCCAACGGCAAGGTGCACATGGCCGACCAGGTGACCATCAGCGAAAACGCCTGGCGCAGCGGTGGCGCCGGCACCGACGGTTCCACCAGCTTCCTCAAGCTCAACAGCCAGGTGCCGCTGAAGGACCTGCTGTTCGGCATGATCATCCAGTCCGGCAACGACGCCGCCATCGCGCTGGCCGAGCACACCGCCGGCAGCGAGGGCGCGTTCGCCAACCTGATGAACGCGTATGCCAAGCAGCTGGGCATGGTCAATTCCAACTTCCAGAATGCCTCCGGCTACCCGATCGCCAACCACTACACCACCGCCCGCGACATCGCGCTGCTGTCGCGCGCGCTGATCCACGACTTCCCCGAGGACTACGCCATCTCGGCGGTGAAGGACTTCGAGTGGAACGGCATCAAGCAGCACAACCGCAACCTGCTGCTGTGGCGCGATCCCAGCGTCGACGGCATCAAGACCGGCCACACCGCCGCCGCCGGTTTCTGCCTGGCCGCCTCGGCCAAGCAGGGCGAGGCGCGCATGATCGCCATCGTGATGGGCGCCAGCAGCGAGAAGGCGCGCGCCGATGCCGCGCTGGCGCTGATGAACTACGGCTTCCGCTTCTACGAGACGCACAAGCTCTACGACGCCAACAAGCCGCTGGCCACCCCGCGCCTGTGGAAGGGCAAGCAGGACCAGGTGCCGCTGGGCGTGAGCGAGAACGTGCTGGTCACCGTCAAGCGCGGCGACTATGAAAAGCTCAAGGCCACCGTGGACGTGCCCGCCACGCTGATCGCCCCGTTCACCAAGGGCCAGCAGGTCGGC
Organism: Dyella sp. 2RAB6; assembly: GCF_052115385.1. Lineage (NCBI taxonomy): Bacteria > Pseudomonadati > Pseudomonadota > Gammaproteobacteria > Lysobacterales > Rhodanobacteraceae > Dyella > Dyella sp. 2RAB6. Next base: position 51,388 of record NZ_JBFRGP010000020.1, on the reverse strand, counting down.
ACGCTGCGCGTCACCCTGGACGGCCAGCCGGTGCAGAACCTGCCGCTGGTGGCGCTGGACGACGCGCCGCAGGCCGGCTTCTTCGGACGCCTGTGGGACAGCATCATGCTGTGGTTCCACAGCGACAAGAAGCCTGACGAAGCGAAGAAGTAAGTAGAGCCGAGGTATCGCCATGCAGGACATCGATTCGATCAAGGCGCAACAAGAAGGCCAGGGTTTCCAGTTCCCCGGCGAATTCGAGATCACCGCCATGGGCAACGCCAGCGCGGACCTGGCCACGCGCGTGCCGGCGATCCTGGAAGGCATCGGCCTGCACGTGCTGCACGAGACGGTGAAGCACCGCAACTCGCGCGAGGGCAACTTCCTCTCGGTCACCGTCAGCTTCCGCTGCGAGAACCGCGAGCAGTACGACCTGGCGCACGCCAGCTTGCGGGAAGATCCGGATATCCGCTTCACCCTGTAAGCCGCGCGCGGGCCGGGACTTTCCCGGCCCGCGCCGTTTCGGGGCTGCCGTATCGGTGCCGCGGAGACGCGCCGCGCACCCTTGCAAGCCCCGCAACCCGGCCGCACCTCAGCCCGATCACCTAGGTTTCCCGGTTGTCTCCATGTCCCAGCCGCTGAAAATCCGCCGCCTTGGCCGCCAACCCTACGAGGCGACCTGGAAGGCCATGAGCGCGTTCACCGACCAGCGCGGCCCCGACACGCCCGACGAGCTGTGGGTGCTCGAGCACGACCCGGTGTTCACCCTGGGCCAGGCCGGCAAGATGGAGCACGTGCTGGCGCCGGGCGAGATCCCGGTGGTGCCGGTGGACCGCGGCGGCCAGGTCACCTATCACGGCCCCGGCCAGATCGTGGCCTATCCGCTGATCGACCTGCGCCGCGCCGGCGTGGGCGTGCGCGAGATGGTGTGCAAGATCGAGCAGGCCCTCATCGACACCCTGGAGCGCTGGAACATCGGCGCCACGCGCCTGGACGGCGCCCCCGGCGTCTACGTGGCCGGCGCCAAGGTCGCCGCCCTCGGCTTGCGCGTGCGGCGGGGCTGCAGTTTCCACGGCCTGGCCTTCAACGTGAACATGGACCTGGAGCCGTTTCACCGCATCAACCCTTGCGGCTACAAGGGTTTGCAGGTCACCCAGGTGCTAGACTTGGGCGGTCCGTCGCGGCTGGCGGAGGTGGAAGACGCCCTGGTCGAAGAGTTCTGCCGCCAGTTCGATTTCATCGCCGAGTCCGCCGCTCCCGTCATCCCCGAACTACCCGCTCGCGTAGCGGTCTGAGCTTGCCTACATGAGCGATATGTCCCCCTCCAAGGTCATCCCGATCAGCGTTGTCAGCGGCACCCCTGCCGTCGACAAGAACGTTGTCGACAAGCAGCTCGGCAACGACAAGATCGCGCGCAACCGCGCCGGCTTCGAAACCGATACCCCCGTGCTGCGCAAGCCCAGCTGGATCCGCGTGCGGCTGCCGCCAGGCAACGCCGTGCAGCAGCTCAAGGCGCGCCTGCGCGAAAACGCGCTGGTGACGGTGTGCGAGGAAGCCTCCTGCCCGAACATCCACGAGTGCTTCAGCAAGGGCACCGCCACCTTCATGATCCTCGGCGAGGTGTGCACCCGCCGCTGCTCGTTCTGCGACGTGGCCCATGGCCGCCCGGCGCCGCCCGACCCGCTCGAGCCCGCCCGCCTGGCCGAGACCATCCGCGACATGCGCCTGCGCTACGTGGTGATCACCTCGGTCGACCGCGACGACCTGCGCGACGGCGGGGCCGAGCATTTCGCCGCATGCATCCGCGCCACGCGCCACGCCAGTCCGAACATCAGGATCGAGATCCTCACGCCCGACTTCCGCGGCAAGGGCCGCATGGAGCGCGCGCTGGAAGTGCTCAAGGATTTCCCGCCGGACGTGTTCAACCACAACCTGGAAACCGTGCCGCACCTCTACCGCGAAGTGCGCCCGGGCGCCGACTACCAGTGGTCGCTGGACCTGCTCAAGCGCTTCAAGGCGCAGCATCCGGAGGTGCCGACCAAGTCCGGCATCATGCTGGGCCTGGGCGAGACCATGGAGCAGGTGCTGGAGACCATGCGCGATCTACGCGCCCACGACGTGGACATGATCACCATCGGCCAGTACCTGCAGCCCACGCCGCATCACCACCCGGTGGTGCGCTACTGGACCCCCGAAGAATTCGAGGCGCTGCGCGAAGCCGGCGAGGCGATGGGCTTCGGCCACGTCGCCTCCGGTCCGCTGGTGCGTTCGTCCTATCACGCCGATCTGCAAGCCCACGCCGCGGGTGTCACCGAGCATGCATAAAGAGAAACTCATGAAACTGCGTACCGTCTCGCTCGCACTGCTGCTCGCCTTCACCGTCGGCGGCGCGCAAGCGCAATCCGCCGCGGACCTCACCGGAGGCGCGACGGGTCGCAAGACGTCCTCGCTGCCGCTCAAGCCCACGCTCACCGAAGCGCAGGCCGCACAGCTTTCCGCACGCTTTCTCACCCGCTTCCACTACGACGCGCAGCCGCTCGACGACGCCATGTCGGCCAAGATCTTCAAGGCCTACTTCGATGCGCTCGACGGCGAGAAGGTGTTCTTCACCCAGGCCGACATGGCCAAGTTCGCGCCGCTGAAGACGCAGTTCGACGACGCCATCTGGAACCAGGACCTGAGCGGTCCGTTCTCGGTGTTCAACCTCTACGTGCAGCGCGCCGTGGAGCGCATGGGCTACGCGCGCGAGCTGCTCAAGAAGGGCTTCAAGCTCGACACCAGCGAGAGCTACGCCTACGACCGCAAGAAGGCCGACTGGCCCAAGGACCAGGCCGAGCTCGACACCCTGTGGCGCGAGCGCACCACCAACGACTGGCTGCGCCTGAAGCTCGCCGGCAAGAGCGACGACGACGCGCGCAAGACGCTGGACAAGCGCTACGCCAACTACATCGAGCGCGTACGCCAGCTCGACGGCGAAGACGCGTTCCAGTCCTTCATGAACGCCTACGCCGAATCCACCGACCCGCACACCGACTACCTCGGCCCGCGCGCGGCGGAGAACTTCGACATCTCGATGAAGCTGTCGCTGGAAGGCATCGGCGCGGTGCTCGGCGTGCGCGACGAATACGTCGTGGTCAGCGAAGTGGTGCCGGCCGGCCCTGCCGCCAAGTCCGGCAAGATCCACGCGGGCGACCGCATCGTCGGTGTGGGCCAGGGCGCCGACGGCGCCATCGTCGACGTGATCGGCTGGCGCAACGACGACGTGGTCAAGCTGATCCGCGGCAAGAAGGACACCACCGTGCGGCTGGAGATCCTGCCCTCCGAGGTGGGCGTGGACGGCAAGCACGAGGTGATCTCGCTGGTGCGCCAGAAGGTCAGCATCGAGGAGCAGGCCGCCAAGAAGAAGATCATCGACATCAAGGACGGCAACGTCAGCCGCAAGATCGGCGTGATCGACCTGCCCACCTTCTATTCTGACTTCGGCGCGCGCCGCGAAGGCGACAAGAACTTCAAGAGCGCCACCCGCGACGTCGCCAAGCTGCTCGGCGAGCTGAAGCAGGCCGGCGTGGAAGGCGTGATCATGGACCTGCGCAACAACGGCGGCGGTTCGCTCACCGAGGCGAACGAGCTCACCGGCCTGTTCATCGACAAGGGCCCGGTGGTGCAGGTGCGCGATGCGCGCGGCCAGGTGGACGTGCAGGGCGACGACGATCCGGGCATGGCCTGGACCGGCCCGATGGCGGTGCTGGTCAACCGCGGCTCGGCCTCGGCGTCGGAAATCTTCGCCGCCGCCATCCAGGACTACGGCCGCGGCCTGATCATCGGCCAGCCGACCTTCGGCAAGGGCACCGTGCAGAACCTCGTCGACCTCGACCGCTTCGCCAGCCGCACCAAGGAGAAGCCGCAGCTGGGCGAGCTGAAGATGACCATCGCCGAGTTCTTCCGCATCAACGGCGGTTCCACCCAGCTCAAGGGCGTGACCCCGGACATCAACTTCCCGCGGAACGGCGACGAGAAGGATTTCGGCGAGTCCACCTACGACAACGCGCTGCAGTGGACGCAGATCGCGCCCGCGCCGGAGTACAAGCCGGTGGCGGACCTGAAGGCCTACCTCGGCCAGCTGCAGGCCAAGCACGATACGCGCAGCGCCAAGGCGCCGGGCTGGAAGCTGATGCTCGACGAGCTGGCGCAGTACCGGAAGATGCGCGACAAGACCACCATCTCGCTCAACCTGGCCCAGCGCCAGGCCGAGCGCAAGGAACAGGAAGGCATCCAGGCCGACTTCCGTACCCGCCACAAGGCGATCGACGGCAACACGTTCAATGACGACCGCGACGGTCTGGATGACGGCCTCAACCCCAACGAGCGCAGCCTGAAGTCGCAGCTCAAGCAGGAAGACGAGGCCAAGAAGGCCGCCGACCCGCAGCTCGACGAGACCGCGCACATCCTGTTCGACGCGGTGGGCCTGATCAAGGGCGACGCCAAGCTGGCCGCCGAGGTGCTGCCGTACGGCGGCAAGTTCTCGCCGAGCGCCACCGCCGCGGCGACGCCGGAAGCAAACGCCTCGCCCGGCACGCACTGAGCCCAGGTCATCGAAAAAAAAGGCGGCGCGAAAGCGCCGCCTTTTTTATGCATGCGTAGGTTGGGGTGAGCCACAGGCGAACCCCAACGGAGGTACGGTCGGAGCGCATCGTTGGGGTTCGCCTCCGGCTCACCCCAACCTACGGCGAAACGCTGTGGTACATAGGCCCCGTCGCCCAACGCAGAGGCCCGCCATGGACATGCTCTCGAACGCCGCACTCGCCGGCGGCCTGGCCTGGGCCAGCGGCGTGCGCCTCTACGCCACCGTCTTCCTCGCCGGCCTGCTTGGCCGCCTCGGCTACGTACACTTGCCACCCGGCCTGGACATGCTCAGCGACAACTGGGTGCTGATCGTCTCCGGCGTGCTGATGCTCGGCGAATTCCTCGCCGACAAGATCCCCGCCTTCGACAGCGTGTGGGATGCCATCCACACCTTCATCCGCATCCCCGCCGGCACCTTGCTGGCCTGGGGCGTGTTCAAGGATGCCTCGCCCGCCATGCAGGCCGCCGCGGTGCTGCTCGGTGGCGCGCTGGTGTCGAGCACGCACCTGGCTAAGTCCGGTACGCGCGCCCTGATCAACACCTCGCCGGAACCCTTCAGCAACTGGGGCGCCAGCGTGAGCGAAGACCTCACCTGGGCCGGCATGTTCTACCTGATGTGGCAACACCCGCTGGCGCTGCTGGTGGTGCTGGGGCTGTTCGTGCTGCTGATGCTGTGGCTGTTGCCGAAGATCGTGCGCGGCCTGCGGGCGCTGTTCCGCACGCTGCGGAAGCTGTTCGGTGCGCCGGAAGCGGAGCCGATGGGGCGCTTGCCGCCTCCCTGACGCTGCGTCGCGACCGGCGTAGGTTGGGGTGAGCCACAGGCGAACCCCAACGTTGCGAAGCGCGTGAAAGGCGTGATGTTGGGGTTCGCCTGCGGCTCACCCCAACCTACGCCGTACGCCGCGATCGCTCAGGCGAGCCATCAACCCTTCTTCTGCGCCTTCGCCTTCTTCTCCATCTCTTCCTTGCGCCACTGCTGGTACTCGCCGATATGCGGCAACTCCCGCAGCACCTTGCTGCGCGGATCGATCACCACCAGCGCACCCGCCGGCGCCGCCAGCGTGCCGTTGCCGTCGGTCATCGGCAGCGTGTGCATGGTGTCGCCGACCTGCACCTCCACCGGCATCGGGAACGGCTTGTCGTGCGGCACCTTCCAGTGCAGCGAGAGCGTGTCGCCCTCGTGCTTCACTTCCAGCGCCGGCATCGCCGCTTCGTACAGGTACACGTTGAAGAACCAGTTCAGATCCTTGCCCGTCACCTGGTTGACGATCTGGATGTAATCGCGCGTGGTCGCATAGTGCGGCGCGAAGTTGCCCGGCTTCGGATCGGGGCGGCCGTACACCAGCCGGCGCACCGTCTCGAAGAACGCCTTGTCGCCGATCATCTGCCGCAGCGTGTGCAGCATCAGCGAGCCCTTGTAGTAGATGTCGTTGGCCGGGCCGGTGTCGGCGTCGTACACCTCGTGCTCGAACTGATGGCGGCCGGCCACGATCGGATGCGCGTTCTTCACCGACGTGCGCTCGGTCTGCAGCATGGCGAAGTAGGGCATGTCGCCATACAGGTACTGGCCGTACAGCGGCTGCATATAGGTACCGAAACCTTCGTGGATCCACATGTCGTCCCAGTCGACATTGGTCACCTGGTTGCCGAACCACTCATGCGAGAACTCATGCTGCAGCAGCCAGTCGAAACCGAACTCGCTGCGCGGATAGCCGTTGCCGTAGGCGTTGATGGTCTGGTGTTCCATGCCCAGATGCGGCGTTTCCACCACGCCCATCTTCTCGTCGCCGAACGGGTAGGGCCCGATCTGCTGCTCGAAGAAATCGAGCATGCGCGGGAACTCGCCGAACAGCTGCTTGGCCTGCGCCTCGTGGCCGCGCAGGTACCACATCTGCATCGGGATGGTGTTGCCGTAGTGGCTCTTGTAGTCGCCCTTCAGCACGTCGAACGGGCCGATATTGAGCGAGATCGCGTACGTGGTCGGGTGCTTGCCGCGCCAGTGATAGGTGTGGTTCGCGCCCTCGTCCTTGATGTCGACCAGCACGCCGTTGCCCGGCGCGGCCAGCGACTTGGGCACGGTGACGTAGGTGTCGACCAGGTCGGGCTTGCCCATCGGATGGTCGATGCACGGCCAGAACATGTCGCAGCCTTCGCCTTCCACTGCCGTGGCGACCCACGGCTGGCCGTCCTCGGTCTTGGCCCACACGAAGCCGCCGTCCCAGGGCGCGTGCTTGGCCACGTGGGGTTTGCCGCCGTAGCGGATCTCCACCGTGGTCTTGCCGCCCTTGGCCAGCGGCTTGGTCAGGGAAATCCGCAGGCGGCCGTCAGGATTGCTCCAGGCGCTCGTCGGCAAAGCCTTGCCGTCCAGCGCGATGCCGCTGATTTTCAGCTCCGGGTCCAGGTCCAGCAGCAGCACGTCGGTCGCTTCGCGCGCGCTGAAGGTCAGGCGCGCCGTCGCATCCAGCGTCTCCTTGGGGATATCCACCGCGAAATGCAGCTCGGCATGATCGAAGTTCAGCCGCTGCTGCTCGGCCGGCATCTCGCCGCCGGAGCGCTGCGTCTGCGCGCTTAGCGGCGGCTGCTCGGGCTGCTTCTTGTCAGGGGTGTCGGCGGCGAAGGCGGCTTGAGTGCCCAGCAGGGCGGCCAGGCCCAGGGACAGCAGGCGAGGGCGAAGGATCGGCATGGAGGGGGCTCCCCGTGGGTGAAGCACCTAGCATGGCAGTGAAGCGTCCTAGGCAACATCGCCGAAGGTCATGCCGACCGGCACTGGCGCAGGCCTACAGCGCGTCGCCGAAACCTGTGCTGCGGCCACGGCACCAGCCGACGCTACGGCGTGGCGGCACCCGATGGCGGGCAGATGGGGCGGAGGAGCCCACTGTGCTTCCCCGCATCGCAAGGAGCGCCCCATGCACCACCTCCGCCGCCAGGCCGACCACCACCGCCTGCAGTGCGTCCAGGCCGAACGCCGCCTGTGGCTGGCGCTGCAGGGCGAGGACGCCGTCCGCTACCGGTTCCGCCGCCACCATCTGATCGCCGGCTACCTGGTCGACATGGTCTGCATTCCCGCCCGCCTGATCGTTGAGATCGACGACGGCCGCGTGCAGGCCGCGCCGTGCTACCACTCGGCACGTACCCGCATGCTGGAGAACAAAGGCTATCGCCTGCGCCGCTTCCGCAGCGAAGACGTGCTGCTGCGCATGCAACGCGTGCTGGCCGATATTTCCGGTGAACTGGGGCGCGATAGCCAGCGGCCACGCGCGGTATCGCTATGAGCGCACGCTGCGTCGTAGGTTGGGGTGAGCAAAGCGAACCCCAACAGGCGTCACGGCATATCCGCGCACCACGTTGGAGTTCGCCTGCGGCTCACTCCAACCTACGCGCACGCTGCGTCGTAGGTTGGGGTGAGCAAAGCGAACCCCAACAGGCGCCACGGCATATCCGCGCGCCACGTTGGAGTTCGCCTGCGGCTCACTCCAACCTACGTGCACGCTGCGTCGTAGGTTGGGGTGAGCAAAGCGAACCCCAACAGGCGTCACGGCATATCCGCACGCCACGTTGGAGTTCGCCTGCGGCTCACTCCAACCTACGTGCGTACGTAGCGCTTCTGCAGCAGCGCGAACATCGCGCGCACGCCCATCGCCTCGCCACCGCGGGGGCGGCCAGGGCGGTCGCCATCGTTCCACGCGTACGTATCCAGGTGCAGCCACGGCGTGGTGTCGGCGACGAAGCGCTCCAGGTACAGCGCCGCGGTGATCGCGCCGGCATGGCGCGAGGCGCCGCTGTTGGCGAAGTCGGCGATATACGAATCCAGCATCTTGCGGTACGGCCGCCACAGCGGCAGGCGCCACAGCGGGTCCTGCACGGCATGGCCGGCGGCCAGCGCCTGCTCGGCCAGCTCGTCGCGGTTGGCGAACAGCGCCGGCAGATCCGGCCCCAGCGCCACGCGCGCCGCGCCGGTGAGCGTGGCGAAATCCACCATCAGGTCCGGCTGCTGCTCACCTGCATAGGCCAGCGCATCGCACAGCACCAGCCGGCCCTCGGCGTCGGTGTTGTCGATCTCCACGCTGTGGCCGGCACGCGTGATCACCACCTCGCCCGGACGCAGCGCGTTGCCGCTCACCGCGTTCTCCACCGCCGGAATCAGCAGCTGCAGGCGCACCGGCAGCTTCGCTTCCATGATCAGGCGCGCCAGCGCGATCGCATGCGCGGCGCCGCCCATGTCCTTCTTCATCCAGCGCATGCCATCGGCCGGCTTCAGATCCAGCCCGCCGGTATCGAAGCACACGCCCTTGCCGATCACTGCCAGCAGCGGGTCGCCGCTCTTGCCCCAGCTCAGCTCGATCAGCCGCGGTGCACGATGGCTGGCGCGGCCCACCGCATGGATGGTCGGAAAGTTCGCCTTGAGCAGCTCATCGCCCACCCACTCGCGCACCTTCGCCTTGTACGCCTTGCCCAACTGGCTCACCGCCTCGCCGAGCTGCTTCGGGCCCATGTCCTCGGTCGGTGTGTTGACCAGGTCGCGCACCTGCGCGGTGGCCTCGACCAGCGGCGCCAGCGTCTTCAGCGCGGCCGCCGGCACGGCCAGCTTCGCCGGCTCGCGCCTGGCCTTGCGGTAACGCGTGAACTCGTACGCACCCAGCGCCCAGCCCAGCGCCGCCTGCGCCTGGTCGGCGAGCACGCCTTCCTCGGCCAGGTGGTAGCTGCCTTCCGGCAGCGCTTTCGGCAGATGCGAGATCGCGCTCAGCACATCGCCCGCATCGACCCCGGCCAGCACGCGCTGCAGCTTGCCGTTGGCGTCCGCCAGCAGGGCGAAGGTGCCCGGTGCAGCGTCGAACCCGGTCTGCTCCAGCCACTTCCGCTGCGCCGCGCTCAGGCGTTTCCTGCTGGCGGCGAGGTGGGTGGCATCGGTGGTTTCGATAGCGACGCTTTGACGGTCGCCAGCTTTGCGTTCGATCAGGGACATGGGATTCCATTCGCTGCGCACCGCGCGCAGCTCACTAGGCGTAGCGCGCAATCATGCGCGTTTTTGGGCAACCGAGCGACTACGTCCCTGCGTATGCATACCGGCGTAGGTTGGGGTGAGCCACCGGCGAACCCCAACGATGTGCAGCGCCTGGACGTGGCCATGTTGGGGTTCGCCGGTGGCTCACCCCAACCTACGGGTGTCAGCGCGGCTGCGCTTCCAGCCAATCCGCCAACGCCGTCATATCCGCCAGATCCAGCTCCGGCGCCGCACCCAATGCTTCCGGTCACGGCAACCGCTCGCGATTGATCCACGCCGTGCGCAACCCGGCCTCACGCGCACCCACCACATCCAGCACCGGATCGTCCCCCACATGCAGGATCTCCCCCGGCGCTACACCCAGCCGCTCCGCCGCAGTGGAGAAAATCCGCGGATCGGGCTTGGCGATGCCCGTATCCCGCGCACAGATGTGATGCGCGAAATGCGCGCGGATGCCGATCATGTCCAGGTCCGCATTGCCGTTGGTCAGGCTGGCCACCGGAAACGCAGCGGTGATGCGCTGCAGCGCCGGCAGGCTGTCGGCGTAAAGCTCCACGCTGTTGCGCGCGGTGAAATAGATGTCCCACAGCACGTCCAGCGGTGCCTCCGCGATACCGCACGCGGTAAAAGCGCGCTGCATGGTGATGTGCCGCTGGGCGGTGAAATCGTGAGCCAGGTCCAGGCGTTCTTGCGCCACCTGGGCGCGCAGGGCGCGCATGGCCGGGATCGGCCAGGCGCGCGCTACGTCGGGATAGTGCTGGCGCAGGTAGGCGTCCAGCTCCTGGTCGGCACGCTCCAGCGCGGGGAGTACCGGCCAGAGCGTGTCGTCCAGGTCGAGCGTCAGGGCCCGGATGCGCACGGTGCGCGTCAGAGGCCCACCTTCAGCACCTGGCCGATCTTCACGTTGTCGTTCTTCAGGCTGTTCCAGCTGCGCAGGTCGGCGACACTCACCGAATACTTCTTGGCGATCACCGACAGCGTGTCGCCCTTGCTCACGGTGTAAACCTTGTCGCCGTTCGCCGCGGCAGCTTCGACCTTCTTCTCGGTGCTGGCGTCGTTGCGCGCCTGCAGGTCCTGCTTGGCCTGCTGGGTCAGCTCGGAGGTCGGCGAGGTCGCCACGCGCGAGGCGTACATCGCACCCGGTGCAGCCACCGGCGTCGGCTTCACGACGGGTTCTTCCGGCATCGGGCGGGCGCCCACTTCGGCCAGGATCTTCGCGCGGCGCGACACGTCCAGCTCGGCCAGCGCCGGCGCCTCGTCGTACGGCACCAGGTCGTGCTTGCGGGTCACTTCACGTGCCGGGTCGGTGCCCAGGAAGTCCATGAACACCTTCAGCTGCGCTGCCTTCGGGCTGTTGTCGCTGGTGATCAGGTAGACCGGGATGAACAGCGGATAGCTGCCGTCCTTCACCGTCGCCGGGCTCGGCGGCGTGCCGTTGATATTGATCGTCTTCACCTTGCGGTTGCCGGTGACGCCCGCCAGCGTGGTCACGCCCATCGCCTTCGGGTCCAGCGTCACGGCTTCTTCGAGCTTCGCCGTGTTCACGTACAGGCGCGGCGCCGCCACCGGCTGGTTGCCGCGGCCGAACAGCAGCTTGCGCAGGCTGTATTCCACGCCGTCACCGGGGCTGGCCACGGCGTACAGGTCGATCTCCTGATCGTTGCCGCCGACGTCCTTCCAGTTGGTGATCTTGCCGTAGTAGATGTCGTGCACCTGGCTCAGCGTCAGGCTGTTCACCGGGTTGGACGGGTAGGTGATCATCACCAGCGCATCCCACGCCACCGGCGTGAACACCAGGCTGCTCTCGGCCGAACCGTCCGGACCGCGCGCGGAGCCGGCGAAATCCGCCGTGCCCTTGGCCACGGCATCCAGGCCGGAGATGGTGTTGAACGGCTGCACCTCGATCTTGCCCTTGCCGGCCTTTTCGTAGGCCTTGGCCACATCGGTGACCAGACCGCGCGCCGTCGCCTGGTCGCCACGCCAGATCAGCGTGGGAGCGGCCGGCTGGGCGGGCTTCTTGGAACTCTTGGCCTTGGGCGCGGCCTGCGCCGCGGAAGCGGCGGCAACGCTGAGCAGCGCGACGGAAAGAATGCGTGCGAGACGGAATGACATAGGTATGGGAAACCCCGGGGTTCGACTAGAGATGGACCGCGTACTGCCGTCATGGCGCGCATGCGTCGGACAAAGCTGCGGTATTTCATCCGGCTGCTTGAGAACAATCAAGCGAATCAATGCGCTCCCGGTCAGAAAAAACGCCCGGGATCTCCCTTAGCGGTCATCGTGCCGCTAGAAAACGAAATGGCGGCTGACGGGAGGGGTGAATATCAGGGGTTTCTGCGACGCGGATCGCATTCAGCATCCGACGTAGGTTGGGGTGAGCCGGCAGGCGAACCCCAACGGTGCGATACGCCGCGGGACAGTGTTGTTGGGGTTCGCCTGGCGGCTCACCCCAACCTACGCCGGTCGTTTGGTCAGGTGCTGCCTCAGCGCACGTCGACGTACCGCACACCCTCATCCCCCGACACCACCAGCACCAACTGCCGCGGCTTCACCCCCGCCAGCCGCTTCAGCGTCGCCAGATTCGGAATCCGCGCATTCCCCACCCCAAGCACCACGTCCTTCGAACCCAACCCGGCCAACGCCGCGCGGCTCCCTGCCTTCACGCTCTGCACCGCCACCCCGGCCACCCCCTGGCTGCGCAGGCTCTGCGACAACTCACTGAACACCACCCCGGCCAGGCGCGGATCCAGCGTCGCCCCATCCACCGTCGCCAACTGCTCCGGCGTCAGCTTCGCCGTCACCTCGCGGTCGGTGCCATTGCGCTGCACCGTCAGCTTCACCGTGCTGCCCACCGGCAGCAGGCCTTCGGCGTTGCGCAGCTCCTGGGCGTTGCGCAGCGGCTTGCCGTCGATGGCGGTGATCACGTCGCCGGTCTCGATATCGGCGCCGTCCGCGGCCGAGCCTGTGCTCACCCGCGTCACCACCGCGCCGCTGGCATTCTTCAGCCCCAGCACCTGGGCGATGCGCGGGGTGATGTCCTGGGTCTCGATGCCGAGATTGCCGCGGCTCACCTTGCCGTGCGCGATCAGCTGCTCCATCACGTCGCGGCCGAGATTGGTGGGAATCGCAAAGCCGATGCCCACGTTGCCGCCCGAGGGCGAGAAAATCATGGTGTTGATGCCCACCAGTTCGCCGCGCAGATTCACCAGCGCGCCGCCGGAGTTGCCGGGATTGATCGACGCATCGGTCTGGATGAAGTTCTGATAGCCGGTGCCGCCCAAGCCTGAACGGCCCAGCGCGGAAACGATGCCTGAAGTCACCGACTGACTCAGCCCGAAGGGATCCCCTACGGCCACCACGAAATCGCCTACGCGCAGCTTCGAGGAATCCGCGATCGGCAGCGCCTGCAACCCGGTGGCCTGGATCTGCACCACCGCCACGTCGGTATCCGGGTCGGTGCCGATCAGCTTGGCCTTGAAGTCGCGCCCGTCCTGCAGGCTCACCGAGATGTCGTCCGCGCCGCCCACCACATGGTTGTTGGTGAGGATGTAGCCCTTGGCCGCATCCACGATCACCCCGGAGCCCAGGCTCTGCGCCACCCGCTCGCGCTGTGCGCCGGGCATGCCGAACAGCTGGCGCAGCACCGGGTCGTCGAAGAACGGATCGCGCACCTGCACCCGTGTTTTGGTCGAGATGTTCACCACCGCCGGCGTCACCTTCTCCAGCATCGGCGCCAGCGAAGGCAGCGGCTGGCCGTCGGCGGTGGCGGGCAGGGAGGCCTGGCTGGCCAGCGGCAAGGCGGCGCCGAGCAGGGCGGCAAACAGGGCGGCAAGCGGACGGATACGGCGGTGCGACATGGAAAGCGACTCCCTTTCGAGTAAGGCGCATCCGCGAAGGACGCGACGGTTCAGTTCGACTGGCAGGCCGGCATCTTAAGACGCGCTGCAGAACGGCTTTATCAGGACGACACGCACGTCAGACAACCCCTACCGAACCCTCCGGAAGACACCGTCGCACGCACCCGTAATGCACCGACAAGCCCACCGGAAAGCTGCTCACTTCGACGTAACTCAACGCTGACAGTTCCAAACGTGATCCCGCGCAAAAATCTTTGACATCGGACGGTCCCAGGGGTAACTTGCATCTCCGTTCGCACCACAACATCTTGTGTATAGGCGCCGGCGCTCCAACTAATGCTGGTGTCAAAGTGACAGCTCTAGGGGGAGTTGTCGCAAAGTCGGCAAGGGGGGCGTCAGGCACGGCCTCGCACATAGCGACGTACGCGCGGACGATCCAAAACCAGACTAAGAAAAAACAAACGGGGCCGTGAGGCCAAACCGGGAGTCAGGAAGCCGATGAGCACTGTGCGTGCACCAGTTGTGGGTGCGGAAATCAATCGAGATGGCGCCGCCATGATTCCGCTGCAGCCTGCGTCCTACGACATCTGGGACAAGAAGTACCGACTGAAAGCCAAGTCGGGCGAACCGGTCGACGGCAGCGTCGACGAAACCTACCAGCGCGTCGCACGCGCCCTGTCCGAAGTGGAAGCCACGCCGGAGCTGCGCCAGCACTGGTTCGAGCGCTTCCTGTGGGCGTTGCGCCGCGGCGCGATCCCCGCCGGCCGCATCACCTCCAACGCGGGCGCGCTGGCGCACAAGCCGGCCACCTCGACCATCAACTGCACCGTGTCGGGCACCATCCACGACTCCATGGACGACATCCTGGAGAAGGTGCACGAAGCGGGCCTCACCCTGAAGGCCGGCTGCGGCATCGGTTACGAGTTCAGCACGCTGCGCCCGCGCGGCGCCTACGTGTCGGGCGCCGGCGCCTACACCAGCGGTCCGCTGTCCTTCATGGATATCTACGACAAGATGTGCTTCACCGTCTCGTCCGCCGGCGGCCGCCGCGGTGCGCAGATGGGCACGTTCGACGTGAGCCATCCGGACGTCAAGGAATTCATCCGCGCCAAGCGCGAAGACGGCCGCCTGCGCCAGTTCAACCTCAGCCTGCTGATCACCGACGGCTTCATGCAGGCCGTGGAGCACGACCAGGACTGGCCGATGGTCTTCCCGGTGCACGTCAAGGAAAAGGACGAGGTCGACCTCACCGACCCGGCCAAGGTCGTGTGGCGCGAATGGCCCACCCACCAGCACTACGTGTCCCGCGAGGACGGCCTGGTCGCCTGCAAGATCTACGGCCACATCCGCGCCCGCCACCTGTGGGACATGATCATGGTCTCGACGTACGACTACGCCGAGCCCGGGTTCATCCTGATCGACATGGTCAACGAGATGAACAACAACTGGTGGTGCGAGCACATCCGCGCCACCAACCCCTGCGGCGAGCAGCCCCTGCCGCCGTACGGCTCCTGCCTGCTGGGCTCGATCAACCTCACCACCTTCGTGCGCGACCCCTTCGGCCCCAAGGCCCGCTTCGACTGGGACGAGTACCGCGAAGTGGTCAAGGTGTTCACCCGCATGCTCGACAACGTGGTCGAGATCAACGGCCTGCCGCTGGAACAGCAGCGCCACGAGATCATCTCCAAGCGCCGCCACGGCATGGGCTTCCTGGGGCTCGGCAGCACCATCACCATGCTGAAGATGCGCTACGGCAACGCCGACGCGGTCGCCTTCACCGAGGACGTCTCGCGCGAAATGGCCGTCGCCGGCTGGGAAGTGGCGCTGGACCTGGCCAAGGAAAAGGGCCCCGCCCCGATCCTGACGCAGGACTTCACCGTCACCGGCGACATGCTGCGCAAGCGCCCGGAAATGGCCGCCGACGGCTGGAAAGTGGGCGATGCGATCCCCGGCCGCGTGCTGCACGCCAAGTACAGCCGCTACATGCAGCGCGTGGCCTCGGTGGCGCCGAACCTGGTGGCTGAGCTCGCCGAAGTCGGCGCCCGCTTCACCCACCACAGCTCGATCGCGCCCACCGGCACCATCTCGCTGTCGCTGGCCAACAACGCCAGCAACGGCATCGAACCGAGCTTCGCCCATCACTATTCGCGCAACGTGATCCGCGAAGGCCGCAAGACCAAGGAAAAGATCGAGGTGTACAGCTACGAGCTGCTCGCCTACCGCGGCCTCATCAACGCCGCCGCGGTGCCGTTCAGCGACGATCCGCAGGTCAAGCTGCCGGATTACTTCGTCGCCGCGGACGACATCTCGCCGAAAGAGCACGTGGATATCCAGGCCGCTTCGCAGAAATGGATCGATTCCTCGATCTCCAAGACTGCAAACGTGCCCACGGACTATCCGTACGAAGATTTCAAGGACATCTACTTCTACGCCTATAAGCAGGGCCTCAAGGGCTGTACGACCTTCCGTTTCAACCCCGCCGCGTTCCAGGGCGTGCTGGTGAAGGAAGCCGATCTTGAGAGCACCCTCTACCGCTTCGAATTGGAAGACGGTAGCGTTATCGAACTGAAAGGCAACGAAGAAGTGGAATACGACGGGGAGCTGCACACCGCCGCAAACCTATTTGATGCCTTGAAGGAAGGCTATTACGGCAAGTTTTGAGCCCAGGCCGGCGGTTGCTTCGCAACCGTCGGCCTGCGTCCGGAAAGCTGTTTTGACGCCTTGATACACGCAGGCCCACGCCAAGTACTGAACTCACGTCGGAGGGGAAACCCAGATGTCCATTGATACCGATTTCGATTCGATCGCAACGCCGGCCATGCCGGAAGCCCCGGCTGCTGCCGAAGCCCCTGCCGCCCCCAAGAAGGCGCGCAAGAAGGCTGCCAAGAAGGCCGCTCCGGCCAAGAAGGCCGCCAAGAAGGCGGTGAAGAAGGCCGCTGGCAAGAAGACCGCCAAGAAGGCGGTGAAGAAGGCCGGCGCCAAGAAGACCGCCAAGAAGGCGGTGAAGAAGGCTGGCGCCAAGAAGACTGCCAAGAAGGCAGTGAAGAAAGCCGGCGCCAAGAAGACCGCCAAGAAGGCCGTGAAGAAAACCGCCAAGAAGGCCGTGAAGAAGGCCGCCGCCAAGAAGGTCGCGAAGAAGGCGACCAAGAAGGCCGGCGCCCGGAAGACCGCCAAGAAGGCCGTGAAGAAGACGGCCCGCAAGGCAGTAAAGAAGGTCAGCAGCAAGAAGACGGCCAAGAAGGCCGTCAAGAAGACGGCCAAGAAGGCCGCGGGTAAGAAGACCGCCAAGAAGGCGGTCAAGAGGTCCACTGCCAGCAAGAAGGCCGCCGTCAAGACCGCGCGCAAGCCGGCCAAGAAGGTCGCCCGCAAGAAGAAGTAAGCAGTACTGCGTGCCGGCCCGGCCTATGTGCCGGGCCGGTGCGTTTCCGGCCTACGGCCGTGCAGCGCCGCTCCTCCCGCCAACATCAGAAATAAAGAAGCATCCTTATGGCGATCAAGATCGAGAAGAAGATCAAGGGCTATAACGTCGTCAAGCCCGAGGACAAGGCCGCGCCCGCCGCAGTAGCCGCTCCCGCCGTGCCCAAAGAGGCGCCCATGGCGGAAGTCATCCAGATGCACGAGAGCGTGGAGCGTCCCGAGACGCTTGTCGGCTCCACCTACAAGATCAAGTCGCCGCTGTTCGAGCACGCCCTTTACGTCACCTTGAACGACATCGTGCTCAACGCCGGCACGCCCCACGAGCAGCGCCGCCCCTTCGAGATCTTCATCAACTCGAAGAACATGGACCACTTCCAGTGGATCGTCGCGCTCACCCGCATCATCTCCGCCGTATTCCGCAAGGGCGGCGACGTCACCTTCCTGGTGGAAGAGATGAAGGCGGTGTTCGACCCGCGCGGCGGCTACTTCAAGCCCGGCGGCATCTACATGCCGAGCATCGTGGCCGAGATCGGCGGCGTGATCGAGCAGCACATGAAGATGATCGGCCTGATCCACGACCCGGAGATGGACGAGTCGACCAAGCGCCTGATTGCCGAGAAGCGTGCGGCTTATGAGGCTGGCGCAAAAAAAAAGACTGAGGTGAGCCAGGTGGCGGTGAGCGTTGAGGCTGACGCGGCGGCTGGTGAGTCCAGCAACGGGTTCCCGCCGGGGGCGACGTTGTGCGCCAAGTGCAATACGAAGGCGTTGGTGTTGATGGATGGGTGTCAGACTTGTTTGAATTGTGGGTATAGCAAGTGCGGGTGAGTTGGGAACCTAGCTAAATAGAAAAAGCGGCAGAGATGCCGCTTTTTTGATTTGTAGGGACAACGGTGCATGCTATGGGGCACGCAAAAGCCGCTAGCACGGTACGCAAAAAGCGCTAGTGCTAGCCTCATAAAGCTCTAGTTCCTCCCGTCACATTTGAGTCCAGTGCGCGCGATATCTAAGGCAGTTGACGCGCGCAAGTGTTGGCGAGAGTTTCGACTGTTTGGTAGCAATGGCCTCGGCAATGCGCGTCTCATTTATTATGAGCCGATTCTTCGGCCTCTCGCTCCAGGTCCAGCACATAGATGCTTACGCGACCGTCCCGCGCAGCGCGGCTGCGATCGATAAGCATCTGACGGAGATCTTCCGGCGTTGAAGGTCTTTGTACGCCACGCCCCGGACTCGCAAGCTGCTTCTTCGCCGGCTGCGGGCTGCCAAACCAGAGAACTAGGTAAATTCCGCGCCCGTTGGCACGCCAGTCTGATGTGTAAAGTCGATCGAGCTGTGCGTCAGCGCCGTCCCAGAGCTCAGAATGCCATTGACCCTTCACCTCGATGGGAATGCGCAAAGTACCCACTGCACAAGCGATATCAACTTCCTTGTCGCCAGCGAGGTGCGCTTCGGGATCCAGGCTTATCCCGGGTGAGCCCTGCCGAAGGAGGCCAAGCAAATGATCGCGACAGCGCTCCTCTTCATAGGCAACACCACTGTCATCAAAAAAGCCGCGCCATGATTCAGCGTCATCCTTTCTGATCTTAGATTGTACAAGTGCAAGTTCTTCGATCATGAAGAACTGCAAATCCGAAGCTGACGCGGGCGTAGCGTCTTGCAGTATCGCGTTCAGTTCCGCTAGCGTCAGTGGCGTATATGCCGCTTCGACTCGTATCTGGGCTTGCTCCGAGAAGACACTAAGTATGATTTCGGAGTAGCTGTCTTGAGGAGCGTCGCGAAGTGTTTGAAGTGCTGAGGCTGCTTTCGCACTGGCGTCTCGACCAAGTCGTGCAATTAGTTCTCCTATGTAATCACTCGCTTCCCATGGATTCATGCTCCCTGACCAGCCTCCCTTGGGAGGGCTCGTGCGAGACCACGCAAGCCGAAAGCTCGCAATGATCCACTGAATTTGGATTGGGCCAAAAACGTAGTTAGCCTCATCACCATAGCGACCGCCAGTGAACTGTCGAATATGCCAGATGAGCTCAGGATCGATATTTGAGGTTCCTAGTCGCGCAAGGGTCTCATCGAAGGCAACGATTAGTCCCACCGCCAGCCAATTTCGAGCGCGGCCGAGATCTGCTACAGCGAGTCGATCATCCAGAATTTCTCGCAAACTCTCCCATCGCCCGGACCGGATGAGATGTCCGATCAGTTCTAGCTCTGGGGCTTCTGGCATATTCGGAAATCGCTTCAACCATTCGATCGCGTTCAGTGAAGCGAAGGGCGCATCCTCGTCACTTCTCATGAGCTGATTTAGGCCATCGATTCGCTCAAGTTTGGCTTCGAACTGAGGTTCGAGGTACAGGCGCACAGCCTCTCCGAAGACGCCTCGCTGTCTAACGGCCAATACGACCGCACTCTCCAAACCTTTAACTTTGGCATGGTCATCAATCTTCGTACGCATCAACACAAAAAGACCAGCGATTAGCCGCTCGTCGGTCAGATCTTCAAAACCTCTGCCTGTGCGAAAGCGCTCAGCCATACCGGCTACAATTATGTGCTCCGCATGCCAACTCCTTCCCTCCGCGAAAGAATGGGCGATTTGCTGCGCACTTGGCTCGGGCGGGTTGAGTAATAGAAATGCATCGAAGCCAGCATGTGCAGCGTCTGCAATGTCGTTACCCAACCAATCCGCAATTCGCTCATGCGCCTCTTTGTCGTGGCCGATGTCATAGAACAGATTGAGGTAGGCCTTGGCCGGACTAACTAGTGGCCTCCAGTCGCCTGATCGCATCTCTTCTATATGGAGGGTTTCCCAGCATTCCGTTAAGGCCGCGATCATTGAAGCGATTTACGATGGCCTCCGCAGCAATTTCGCCCAAGTATGGGCTAAGGAAATTGGCCGCATCCTGGTCATTGAACGGCACAAGATGCAATTCCAAGGGCTTCTGCTCGTACTGCTCGCGAATGGCTTCCTTACCCGTCGAACTTCGCCAGTCTGCGACGCGACAGGAAAGTACAAAACGCGGATATCCAAGTACTCCGAGTTGACGAAGGACGAGGTCTACGGCGTCTCCGTCCTGCTGTGCGCTCACCTCATCGAGTGCGTCAATTACAAGGACATTTGCACCTATGAGGAGAGTCTGGGGATCATGGCGATTGATAAGGGCCCGCGCTGTACAGCGCTTGTATCCTGGATTCGTCGCCAGCCACTCCAGGAGATGGGACTTTCCCATGCGAGCTTGGCCTCAATCTCGAAGGTCGCGCCACGGTCGAAGGCGAATGGGCCGGGCGCATCACCGGGCTGCACGGCCAGCGCGTCGAGATCGCCATGATGAGCACGCCGGACGGCCACAGCCGACTCGAACTCTCCCGCTTCCTCACCCCGCCTGTCGTCGCCGATCACCGCAACGCTCCGGTGAATGCCCTGGGCTACCTGCGCGTGATGTTCGCCGTGGACGACCTCGACGACACGCTTGAGAGACTCCGCAAGCACGGCGCGCAGCTCGTGGATGAAGTTGTCCAATATCAAGACGCGTATCGGCTCTGCTATATCCGCGGCCCTGAAGGGCTTCTCATTGGGCTCGCCCAAGAGCTTTGAAGCCCAGGCATGGTGTCAGCTGCACTTATTGCGCACGCCGATGAAGCTGATCACCCGAACCAAGCATCACTGATCAACTGACTGGCAAGCTGACCCGTTCTGAAGCTGGCGGGTGCAACCGGAAGCAGACGATCGGTATAGATCGCATCGATGCAGGTACCGAACGGTGCAAGCTGCCTTCCCAGTCGGTCCTTGAATCTGAAGAAAGTAATGGGGCTCGCCAGATTCCCAAGTAATTTCAATAAATTATTTAAGCATGGAACGCGAGTTGTGACGTTCCCGACGGGTGGGTACTTTTTCATCTTCCGCAAACGATCCAACGGCGAGATGAAACCCATGTCGAACGAACAAGTGCGCTGGCTTTTGAAGGTCATCCAACCCGAGCGGACCCTCGCCTCCCTTCCCGGAGCCGCCAGCCTTGGACTGGGCGCTCATGCTGCGCTGCTCGGTCTCCCGGAGGATATCTACGCGACCGAACTTGCTCGCATGCAACAGGAGGCCTCCGAAGCGGCGGAGGAACTGCTGGCTGATCCGGCCGTGGCGTCGATGGTCGATCGCCTTCCCCTGCGGAAAGGGGCGAAGGTAATGGCGTTCGGCGACAGCTTGACGTCCGAGCCGCAGTCATGGGCGGTGATCATGAGGGAGGTGTTGGCGCGGCGCCGCGGCACCGACGAGATTTCGTTGAGCATAAGTGCCATAGGGGGTGAGACGACCACCCACGGTCTCGTGAGGGCATGTGGTTGCGGCCTGGTTCGCTCTGCATGATCGCCCCATCGATGTGGCAAACCGGCTGAGCGCGCCAGGACAGGGGAAAACGGAGCAGGGGATAGCCAGGGAGGCATGGATGCCTCCATTTCTCCGGCACGCTCAGGAAAAGAATTCAAGGCATCTTGCGTATATCCAGATCGAGCTTCTGCTCGCGCAAACTTGCCTCTATACCATTACCGCCAGCATGCAGCCTTGATTGCCTTGCGAGCATCGGCCGCCTCCTTTCAACGCGTAACGGTCGAGCAGAACATCATCCCGGCGCAGGGCGGCCCCGAAGGGGTAAGCGAGGCGAATCGCCCAGTAGCGTGACCGCCCGAATATCAAGCAACGACTAAGGGCTGCATGGGAGGCATCCGTGCCCTCACATGCGCCCCGCTACTGGATCCCGGCCTGCGCCGGGATGACGGCCACTTACTTCTTCCCAGCCTTCGCCGCTTCCGCCGCCTCCGCTTCCGCATCCGCCTTCAAATAAGCCGCATACCCCTTCGCCTCATCCGCCTGCGTGGTGATATGCAGCGTCACTTCGTCGCTGACTTGCGGCACGAACTTGCCCAGGCCGAAATCGGAGCGCTTGAGCGTCGCCATCGCCTCGAAGCCCACCGCCGGCAGCTTCATCCGTACGTTCTCGCCCACCTTGTTGATGGTGACGTCGAGCGTGACCGGCTTGGTGATGCCGCGGACGGTGAGGTTGCCGGTCACCTTGAGCTGGTTGGCCATCCCGGTGGTCTCGACCTTGGTGCTCTTGAAGGTGGCGGTAGGGAATCTGGCCAGGTCGAAGAAGGCGGGCGAACGCAGGTTCTCGTCCAGGTCGGGGATGCCGCTGCTCAGGCTGGCCAGCGGGATGGTGACCATCACCGAGGCCATGCGCGGGTTGGCCGGATCGAATTCCAGCGTGCCCTCGATACGGGTGAATTGCGCGGTGGGGTAGGCGAAGTCCAGGTGGCTCCAGCGGATGGTGCCCATGGAGTGGTTGGGTTCCAGCGTATAGGTCATGGCCCACAGCGGGCTGGTGGCGAGGGCGAGCGCCAAGGCGAAGGCGGAACGGCGGATCATGGGCAGGGCTCCAGGGCTGAGGTCGGCGCGTGGCCGATCGTGGGTCTCCAGCACGCAGCGGGCGTGCTTCAGCACTGTGGCCGGGGGCCTCGCGGGAAGTCCTGAAAATGCTTCTGAATCGGCCTGAAGAGTTCTGAAGGCGAGGCCTGGCGGCCTTCGGTTGTGGCCCGCAAACGTTGATGCGAATATCCGGCGGCTTTCCCATGGCTGGCGATAAACAGTGAGTTACGTGCCTTCCGACCCCGAGCGTTCGATGCGGGGAACCTTGCGTATCGGCGAATGGATCGTCGACCCCGTCGCCGACCAGTTGTCGCGTGACGGCACCGTATTGCGGGTGGAAGCCCGCACCATGCGCCTGCTGCTGTGCCTGGCGGACCGCGCCGGCCAGGTGGTCAGCATCGACGAATTGCTCAACGAGGTATGGGCGGGCGTGATCGTCACGCCGGATTCGGTCTACCAGGCGGTGACGTCGCTGCGGCGGTTATTGGGGGATGACCCCAAGCAGCCGGCCTACATCGCCACCGTGCCGCGGCGGGGGTATCGCTTGATTGCAAGCGTGGAAACCTCGCCGGACAAAGCGGTGCTGCCGGTTGAAACGCCAGCACCGGTGGCCAGCCCGGCAAAGCCGGCGCCGCTCAAGGTTCCCAAGCAGGGGCGGGGCGCCTTGCTGGGCGCCGCGCTGGCGCTCGGCGTGATCCTGCTCCTGTGCGGGGCCATCTCCGCCTATTGGCTGCTGCGCGACCACCCCACCGCGCAGGCCGCACGCGGCGCCCGCTCCATCGCCGTGCTGCCCTTCCTCGACCTTACCGACAAGATGAGCGAGGAGCCGTTCGCCGACGGCATGACCGAGGAGCTGATCGACAAGCTCAGCAAGTTCCCCGGCATGCAGGTTTCGGCGCCGACCTCGTCGTTCTATTACAAGGACAAGCAGGTGCCGGTGGCGGATATCGCCAAGTCGCTGGGCGTGGCCTATGTGCTCGACGGCAGTGTGCGCAAGTCGGGCGACACTCTGCGTATCTCGGCGCGGCTGGTTCGTGCGGGGGATGGCTTCGTGGTCTGGTCGGCGACGTACGACCGGCCGCTCGGCGACAAGCTCAAGGTGCAGGATGAGATTGCGAGCGAGGCGGCGAAGGCTATGACGCCGGTGATTCGATAAGCGACGCGCGCGGTATAGGTGCAACTCGCCCATGCTCGTCATTCCGGCGCAGGCCGGAATCCAGTAGTGATGGTGCACGATTTTCGCGATAGCGCCGGGAGGGCTTTTCGCGAAAATCCGGCGGTGCCGTTACTGGATTCCGGCCTACGCCGGAATGACGAGATTTCAAGCACACTTGCCGGAACCCGCCGCGCTACACGCCAACGCGGCGGTCTCCCTGCGCCTCGACCCGAACGTCACGAAACTCGCCGCCGCCAGCACCCAGGCGCCGATGCCGCCATAAAGCATCACCCAATGGAAGCCATGGACCAACGCGTCGTGCGCGAGCGTGCCGTATGCCGAGACGTTCCCGGCCGCAATCTGGTTGGCGATGTCGCGCAACGCCGATGCATCCATCGCGCCCGTACTGGCTTGTTTCAACTGCGCAAGAATCCCTTCGATCAACAGAAAACCCATCAGCGCGATATTGATCGCCAAAGTAATCAACCGCGCGCTCATATCGATTCCCGATGCCATCCCCGCGCGGGCCGTCGGTACCGATGCGGTGGTGGTATTGGTCACCGGCGTGTTGGTCATGCCCAGGCCGATGCCCGCCAGTACGCAACCGGCCAGTAGTGCAGGCAATGCACCCAGCTGCATCACGAAGAACCCGAGCCCGATGGTGAACAGTCCCGCCGGAATCACGACGCGCGGCTGATAGCGCACGGTCAGCCGCTCGGCGAGCGGCGGCACCACCAGCGTGGGCAGCGTGTAAGCGAGCAGGGCGAGGCCCGAGGTGACGACGCCATAACCCAGCACCGACTGGAAATAGATCGGCAGGTAAATCATGAAGGGCCAGAAGCTGAAGTTCATGCCCATCGAACCGTACAGCGCGCCGGAGAAGGGGCGAATGCGGAACACCGAGAAATCGAACATCGGATGTGCGTGGTGTTTCTCCACATACAGGAACGTTGCGAAGCTGGCGATCGAGCCCAGCAAGGCAACCAGCACCAGCGGATGCTGCAACCCAAGCGATGGCCCCTGCGTAATGAAGTAAGTCAGCCCGAATACCGCCAGCGACATCGAGACGATGCCCGCCAGATCCAGATGCTTCGCTTCCGGATCGCGCGATTCGTCGACACTCCACGCAATCAATCCCAGCGTGATTACCGCCAGCGGCACCTGGATCAGGAACACCCAGGTCCAGTCCAGCAGCACGGCAATCGCGCTACCGATCATCGGTCCGAAACCCAGCCCCACGCCGAAGATGATGCCCCACGCCGCGAACGCGCGGCTGCGTGCCGGCCCTTGCTGGAACTGATGCGATAGCGCGGCAATCTGGCAGATCACCATGGCGCCGCCGCTCATGCCTTGCAGGAAGCGGCTGACGATCAGCACCGAGGCATCGCGCGCGAGTCCGCAGGCGAGCGAGGTGACGCCGAACGCGATCACGCTGAGCAGCAGCATGCGCTTGCGGCCGTAGCGGTCGGCCAGCGTGCCGGAAGCCATCAGCACCGTGGTGCAGGCGATGGTGTAGGCATTCATGATCCACTGCGCGCCGTTGAAGCCGGTGTGCAGCAGTTTTTCGACCGTGGGCAGCACGGCGGGCACGCTGGAGATCTCCAGGCCGAACATCAGCGCCGCGAGGCAGATCGCGACGGTGGCGGTGGCATTTCGATGGGTGTGGGAGAGCGCCACGATTAACTCCGGGTCGAAAGGCGAATGGCGGCCGCATGCCGTTATCTGCGCGGCTTCTGCATCGCAGGGGAAAGGGCAGGGGGAAGGGATGCGCTATGCCATTCTCGGCACGCGCCATTCATGATGGAAATGATTTATTTTTGTCGCCCCCATTAAGGCTCTTCATCAATCGCCCATGGACTTCGACCCCGCCCTGCTGCGCGCCTTCGTCGCCGTCAAAGAGGCCGGCGGCTTCACCCGCGCCGCCCAGCGCTTGAACCTGACCCAGTCCGCGATCAGCCACCAGATCCGGCGATTGGAGGAGCAGGTGGGCCGGCAATTGCTCTACCGCACCACGCGCGCGCTGACGCTGACCGAAGACGGCGAAGAGTTCCTGCGCTATGCGCAGCAGATCCTCGACACGCTGGACGACATGGCGCGCCGCTTCCGCCCTTCGCCGATCTCCGGCGTCGTGCGCTTCGGCGTGCTGGAGAATTTCCTCGGCGATCGCCTGCCCACCTTGCTGTGCCAGTTCGGCCGCGCGTTTCCCTCGGTGCGGCTCGACGTCAGCGTCGGCATGAATCTCGATCTGATGCCGATGATCAAGGCCGGCGAGTTGGATCTGGCGGTAGTGATGACCGCGCCGGACGACAAGGAAGGCACGCGGCTGCGGCGCACGCAATTCGTCTGGGTTGCCGCGGAAACGTTCGAGGTTCCCGCTGGCGCATCGCTGCCCTTCGCGTTCTTTCCTTCGCCCTGCATCAACCGGCAAGTGGCGATGGCGTCGCTTGAAGGCAAGGGAGTGCCGTGGCATGTGGTGTTCACTTCGCAGAGCCAGCAAGGCATTCGCGCCGCGGTGCTCGCGGGCCTGGCGATTACGGTGCTGGCGCGTGATGACGTGGAGCCGGGCATGAAGGTGGTCGATGGACAGTACGGCTTGTCGTCCTTGTCCAAAGTGGACTTCACCCTGATCTGGAGCGCGGGCGGCAAGACGCCGGCGGCGGTGGAGTTCGGGCGGATGATCGAGCAGATGACGCGGGTGGGAAGGGTGTCGGGGCGGGGGTGATTGTTGTGCGGGGTGGCGTGCTAGGTTGAGAGGGCATGCCTGCGCTGGCGAGGCATTAAGCCCCTCTGCCGTCGGGAGAGGGGTTGGGGTGAGGGTACGGCCGGAGTGGTGCGTATCACTCCGCCCGTACCCTCATCCGGCTGCCGCCACCTTCCTCGCTCCTCTACGCGAAGAGGGCACAGGGATGTGCCCGGCTTTGATGAGCGAGGAAAGCAGGGCACATCCCTGTACCCTCCCCGCGTGCTCCCGGAGGGAGAAGGATTTCATTTTTTAGGGGGTGATCCATGCGCAAATGGATCTTCGTAGTGATCGCCATACTGCTTGGCCTGATCGTGTTGCACTGGTCGCGACAGCGTCCCTCCGTGCCCAGCGCAGGCGTCATCGCACCCGACACCCCCATCCAGGACGACATCTCCAACGGCACCAGCCTGCAACGCGGCGACGTCACTCTCGTCACGCGTGCCCACTTCGAACTCACCGCACGCGTGCTTTCCCGCGAGGACTACCGCTTCGATGCCGGCGCTTCGCTGGCGCCGGTGGATCTCGCACTCGGCTGGGGCCGCATGTCCGACAGTGCCGTGCTGGCGAAAATATCCATCAGCCAGTCAAGCCGTTTCTATTACTGGCGCGTCGAC
The DNA here is from genome assembly GCF_052115385.1 of Dyella sp. 2RAB6. Lineage (NCBI taxonomy): Bacteria > Pseudomonadati > Pseudomonadota > Gammaproteobacteria > Lysobacterales > Rhodanobacteraceae > Dyella > Dyella sp. 2RAB6. The sequence goes on along the minus strand of NZ_JBFRGP010000020.1, from coordinate 24,596 downwards.
GAATTCCCGATCCCGCAGCGCGATATCGAAACCTCCAGCGCCAACATGCACATGATTCCCGCCGACGAGGCGATACGGCGTGCGCTGGAGCGGGTGGAGCCGGGGCAGGTGATCCATCTGCAGGGCTTCCTGGTCGATGCCAGCCGGCCGGATGGTTGGCGCTGGCATACCTCGATGACGCGGGACGACACCGGTAACGGCGCGTGCGAGCTGGTCTTCGTCGAAGACATCGGCACGGTGAACCGCTGAGCCGTGTTTGCTTGCGGCAACAGCACGCCGATCATGCGCGCCAACTATTTCACGCGCGTGCGCTGACCCAGCGGACGCGCGGCGAACAGCTGCCGCTGCCTCAAGGCGTCGGCAGCTGCGCATCCATGAAGGCGAACACGTCCGCGAATTCGGCCGCGTCCGCGCCCATCGACTTCTGCATGCCATGCCCGCCGTTGGCATCGGTGCGGATCCAGACCGGCTTCCCGCTGGTGTTGGAGGCGCGCAGCTTGGCCGCGAACTTGCCGGTTTCCCACGGCGCGACGCGGCTGTCGTTGAGGCCCACGTCCAGCATCAACGGCGGATATGCCGTGCGCGGCTTGATGCGCTGGTACGGGTCCATCGCCAGGATGAAGGAGAAGTCCTCGGCCTTGCGCGGATCGCCCATCTCGCCGATCTGGTTGGCACCGTTCGGTGCCTGCATCAGGCGCACCGGATTGGTCATGGCAACCATGAAGACCGCGGCGCCGAAGGCCGTCGGCTCGCTGGTCACCGCACCGCCGACCAGCAGGCCGCCCGCGCTGCCGGCGATCAGGCCGGTGCGTTGCGGGCGGCTATAACCGAGCTTGTCGAGCGCCGCCACGCCGGCGACGAAATCTTCCACGCCTTTGTGCTTGTTCGGGCCCTTGCCGTCCTGGTGCCAGGCTTCGCCTTTCTCGCCGCCGCCGCGCACGTGCGCATAGGCGAAGATGTTGCCGTGCTTGACCCATTCCAGCCGCACCGGCTTGAACGAAGGCACCACGGAAAGTCCATAACTGCCGTAGCCGAACAAGATCGCGCGATGGCTGCCGTCCAGCACGGCGTCCTTGCGATGCAGCACGGTCAGCGGCACATGCGTGCCGTCCTTGCTGACGTACTCGGTCTCGGTCGCTTCGATCATGCTGTAGTCGGCGGGGCTGGACTGGTCCTGGCCGAGCGCATGCATGGAGCGGTCCTTGCCGTCGTAGCGCCAGGATTTCGGCGGCGTGGTCCAGCCGCGCAGTTCCAGCAGGAAACCCTCCTGGTGGCTGTATGCCTGGAACAACGAAGCGGCGCCGACCAGCGGCAATGCCACGGTCTCGGCCTTGCCCGTGGCGTAGTCGACGCGGCGGATGCTGTCGATGCCATTCCTGGAAACCTTCACGTACAACGCGTCGTGCGCCGCGGCGATGTTCTGCGTATCGGTGAGGCTGAAGCCGACGATGATCTCGTCGTCCTGCAGCGGCAGCACGGGGCGCGCATCGGCCAGTGTCGCCTCCGGCTTTGACAGGTCGACCGCGAGCAATTCCCCGTTGGAATGCTTGAGGCCCGAGACCAGGTAGAGCGTGTCGCCGTGGAGGTCGGCGGACTGCACCTTGTCGACCATGTCGGCGATGCAGCGCCATTTCACGCCAGGATTGATCGCTTCGGCCTGCGGGGCGACGCAGAAGCCCTTCTCGGCCTGCGCACCCGATGCCGAGGCAAGCGCCCAGCGCGAGCCGGTGGGGGAATCGACGGCCGGAAAGCGGTTGGAGGTGATCGGGAAAGACGGATTGGCGCCTTCGCCCGCGCCGGCGCGCAGCAGGATCGGATCCTGCGCCACCGGCGTGCCCAGGCGATGGAAGCGCAGGCGCATATCCTGCAGCGGATCGCCGTTGGTGCGCTGGTCCGGCGGAGCCATCTGCGTATAGGCGAAGCCGCTGCTGTCGGGTAGCCAGTAGGCGCCGAACTCGCCCCAGATCGATTCCATCGCGTCGCCGGTGGGTTTGCCGGTCTTCACGTCGAAGACTTCCAGGCGCGTGACTTCGGCGCCGCCGTGGTCGGTGTCCACCGCCACCTTGCTGCCATCTGGCGAGGGCACGAACAGGGTGATCGACGCATGGCCGCCATTGCCGGCGAGCGTGGCCGGATCGAGCAGCACGCGTTCGCTGCCGTCGGCTTCGCGCACCATCAGGGTGCCGCTGCCCTGGCCGTCCTGCCGGATAAAGAACAACTTGCCGTTGACATAGCGCTGCGCGCGATAGATCACGGCATGGCTGTTGGTCTTCTGCAGCGTTTCCTGCCACGCCTTCAGCGTGGGCAGCGCATCGAGCCTGGCGCGCGTGTAGTCGCCCTGTGCAGCGAGCCACTTCTGGAACTCGGCGTTCTTCTCGCCCTCCATCCAGCGATACGGGTCGTGCAGGGTATGGCCGAAGACCTGCTCGACCACATCGGCGCGGCGTGCGGGTGGCGGCGCGTCGGTGTGCGCGGCGAAGGCGGGTGGCGCGGCCAGCGCGACAGCACACGTCACGGCGGCGAGACGAAGAGAGCCATGCCGGCGATGCGATAAGAACCTGCGGCTCATGCGATGTCCTTGCGAGCGAGGAAGAAGGCGGAGCTTATCTTTGTTCACGAATGCGCGGCGTCATATGCGTCATTGGCCATGACGACTGGATGGAATGTGATCGCCATCGCACCTCATAGCCTGACGCAAAGCGCGCAAACAACAGAACAGCCCCGCGAAGCCATACGTGATGCCGAATCACATTCTCTTCACGTCAACGGGAGGTTGATAACCATTCGGACATGAAGGGCGCGCCCATCGGGGCGCATCAAGGAAACGGCCACGACGGCTGGCCACGAACGCATGCAGGGGGCATCGCGTGATGGAACAGGCAAGTACAGGGAAGCATGTCGCCACGGAAGACCTTGCCCAGCGCGCAGCCCCTGCGCCCACTTCGCCGCAACGCTTCACTTCGCCACGGCATGCCTGCCTTGCTCGTGCGCGGTCCCGCTGATCGTCATTCGCTTTCGCCGCAGCCGCGCTCACTGCGGTAGACGCGTACGCGTCCCATCCGAGCGCACACCATCGACCTAAGGAGTACGACCCATGCAGATCGATCACATCGTGGAAGGCTGGCTGAAGGGCTCCGATATCGTGGACGGCTACGCCAATCCGGCGGGCTCGCTCTATACCGAGGGCCAGGCGGCCACCATCGCCGCGGTGACCAGCCCGGAAATTGCGCTGGATACGCGTTGCAGCGGCTGCACGGCTTCGCGCCCGGGCTACTGCTGTTGATTTGACTTCGCCGCCGCCGTGGCATGCCACGGCGGCGGACGAACTCCGTTCCTCCATCACCGGGTGTTGAGCATGGGCGACGCGCCGTCGAACGATACGTTTCTTGAGATCATCGATCACCTCACGCGCGACGCACGGCAATCCATCGCCGAAAGCCTCCGCGCCATTGCCGGCTTGCACGACGACGAAAGCGCGATCCTCGTGCAGCAAGCGCACCAGGCGCTGCGCGACAACGCGGAGCGCAAACTCAATCGCATTCTTCTGCTGGAACTGCATGCGGCCAAGTTGTCCGGTCAGCTCACCGCCGCCGACGAGAGCGGCAAGTTCGTGCAGTTCCTCGCGCTGGCCAGGCAGGACGCGTTCAAGGACACGCTGCGGCGCCGTTATCCGGTGCTGGAGGCACGTCTCGATCGCGCGCTCGGCCAGCAGAGCAACGCCATCCTGGCTCTGGCCCGGCGCATCGCCGCCGACCGCGCTGCATTCGCCTCCTTGCTCGGCCAGCCCGCAGGCGCGCTGCGTGCCGCCAGCCTCGGCCAGGGCGATGTGCACGATGGCGGCCAGGCCGTGGCGCAACTGGAATTCGAAGGCGGCAAGTTGATGTACAAGCCGCGCTCGGTGCGTATCGACCAGGCGCTGGAAAGCTTTCTGCACGATCTCTTCCAGGGTGCGGTGGACCGCATCCGCGTGCCTGCCGTGCTCGACCGCGGCACCTACGGCTGGACCGCCTTCGTCGAGCATCGCCATTGCGCCAGCCAGGACGAGCTGAAAACCTTCTATCGCAATATCGGACATTGGCTGGCTGTGCTGCGCCTGCTCGGCGGCACCGATGTGCATCATGAAAACCTGATCGCCTGCGGCCCGGTGCCGTACGTGGTCGACGTGGAAAGCCTGTTCGTGCCGGAGCCGCCGCCGCAGGCCACCGAGCTGGGGCAGGCGGTGGACCTGGCCGACGCGATGATCCGCTCCTCGGTGCTGCGCACGGGCCTGGTGCCGTTCCGCGCGCCGGCGCTGGGCATGGATGGTGTCGATATCTCGGCGATCGGTGCGCTGCCGGGGCAGCAGCCGAAGATCCGCGTGCCGGAGATCGTCAATCACGGCACCAGCGAGGCGCGCGTCGGGTTGGTCAGCATCGACATCGACATGGCGCGTAATCACCCTTGCGAGAATCCGGATATCTCGCGCTTCTGGCCTGAGATCCTCGCCGGCTTCCAGCAACTCACCGGCCGCTTCGCCGCACTGCATCGCGACGGCGCGCTGGCACCGAAGCTGTCCGTGTTCCTGGGCTGCCGCATCCGCTCGATCCTGCGGCCGACGCAGATCTACGTCGAAGTGATGCGCATGCTGTGGCATCCGGCTTCATTGCATGACGAGCCGGCCGCGATCGAACGCGCGCGCGACCTGCTGGAGAAAAACTCGGCCGCATCGCTGGTGGCGCCACGCGATCCGGTGGCGATCGCCGCCGAAATCGACGATATGCGCCATGGCGACGTGCCGGTATTCGCGAACGAACTGGATCAGGCCCAGCTCGACGACATCTTCGGCGCCTGGCAGGCGATGCGGCTGGACCTGGAAGAACTGACCATCCGCGGCGCGCTGGTCACGGCGCATCTCAATGGCCGCTTGAACGACGACAAGCGCGTGCCGTACGACCTGCGTCCGCGCAACCCCAGCACCCGCGACCTGGATCGCCGCCGGCGCACCATGGCGGCGCTTACCGTGCAGGAATTGCTCGAGCTTTCCGTGCGCGGCGAGGACGGCACGGTGACCTGGATCAGCCCCATCCTCGGTCGCGCCGGCTGGGCCATGCGCAGCCTGCAGCCGAATCTTTATGTCGGCCTGTGCGGCGTCGCCGTCACGCTGGCGGCCTATGTGCGCGAGATGCGCGCGGGGCGCGCCGACGAAGTGGCGGGCGTGCAGGAGGCTCTCGACGGCGTGCTCAAGGTGATGCGAAGCACCGAACGGGCGCGTCCGCTCGATGCGGTGGGCGGCTTTATCGGCGCGGGCTCGCAGATATTGTCGTGGCTGACCTTGCATGCGTTCCAGCCGCACGCGGATTTCCTGGACATGGCTATGGCGCGTGCCGAGGCGATGGAACAGCGGGGGTTCGCCGAGGAACGCAATTTCGACATCCTCGAAGGCGTATCCGGCGTCATCGTGCCGCTGTTGCAACTGGCCGAAGCGACGGGCGACGCGCGCTGGCTGGCGCTGGCGGCGAAGGCGGCGCGGCGGCTGGAAGACGCCGCGATCGTCGATGCGCGCGGCGCGCGCTGGCCGGCTGCGGTGTACGACGAGCCGCTGGGCGGCTTTGCGCATGGTTCGACCGGTATCGGCTGGGTGCTCATGCGGCTTGGGCTGAGCGCGGCGGGCAGCTCGGCAGATCGCCAACGTTGGCTGCAGCTCGGCGAGCGCGCCTTCGATTTCGAGGAGTCGCTGTATCTGCCCGAGTTCGGCAACTGGCTCGACGTGCGCAAGCCGGACAGCCGCGAGTTCCCCAATACCTGGTGCCACGGCAGTGTGGGCATCGGTCTGGCGGCGTGCGATCTGTACTTGCGCACCGGCGAGGAGCGGCACCTGGATACGCTGCGCCGCGCCGTGCAGGCGGCCAAGCAGGGTGGCTGGGGTTACAGCCACACGCTGTGCCATGGCGATCTGAGCATGTGGGAACTGCTGCTGCGCGCGAGCAAACTGGTGCCGGACCTGCTGCCGCCGGAAGCGATGCCGGGCAGCGCGGTGATCCTGTCCAGCATCGAGGAGCACGGCATCGTCGGCGGCCTGGCGCGGGATGCGTTCACGCCGGGCCTGATGAGCGGCATTTCCGGCTCGATTCACCAGCTGCTGCGCATGCATCCGGACTGCGATATTCCCTCGCCGCTGCTGCTGGAAACCCGCCTGGGCGAGTACGCGCGCAACCGCGCCTTCGAACAGGAACTGCTGACCGTTTGAGCAACGCGCACCCATGATCCTGCAGCGCTTCCTTCGCCGGCATTACCGCACGCTGATAGGCGCGGCGCTGCTGTCGTGCGGCAGTGCCGGCTGCACGGTGGCCTTGCTGTCGCATATCAACCGGCTGGCCTCGCAGGGGCTGCATGGAGCGATGGCGCATCCGCTGGCGGCGGGCATGTTCTGGCTGGTCGCGTTGCTGATCACCAATGCCTTGTCACAAGTGTTGCTGGCGCGACTGGGCGGCGCGCTGGTGGCGCAGTTGCGCACCGAGTTGTCGCGGCGCTTTATCGATATGGAATACGAAAAGCTGGCCGACCAGAAGCACACCGTGTTCGGTTCGTTGATCGACGACGTCGCCAATATTGCCCCGCTCGCCCTGATCGCGCCGCTGCTGGCCTACAACCTGCTGTTGGCGGTGCTGTATGCCGGCTACCTCGCCACGGTGTCGTCGCCGCTGCTGGGCATGCTTGGCCTGTTCCTGTGCGCGAGTTTCCTCGCCTCGCTACTGCTGGCGCGCGTCATGCGCGGCAAGCTGGACGAATTGCACCGTGCCAACCAGAAGGTATTCGAGTACTTCCGCTTCATCAGCGACGGCAAGAAAGAGATGACGCTGAACGAGGCACGCGCCACGCATTTCACGCGCGAACTGATGAACCCGGCGATCCAGCGCGCACGCGCGCTGATGGTGTACACGCATGCGGGGCTGGGGCTCAACGAAGCGTGGTCGATGGCCGTGCTGTATGGCTCGATCTTCCTGATCGTCTACCTGGGTTACGCGATGCTGGGGCTGAGCCAGGACACCATCATCCGCTTCGTGATCGGCGCGGTGTTCCTGGGCGGGCCGGTGGGTTTCCTGGTGAGCGCGGGGCGGCAGCTGGCGATTGGCGCGGCGAGCCTGCGGCATCTGGAGCGTATGGGCCTCGATCCGGGTGGCGAGATTAGTGAAGGGCATGCGCCTGGGCCGGCATCGATGGTGCTGGAGGGTTGGCGCGAAATCCGCCTGGAAGGCGTGTGCTACCGCTACCCGGGCCACACCGGGGCCAGGCCGACGGTCGGCCCGATCGACCTTGTGCTGAGCCGCGGCGAGATGGTCTTTATCGTGGGCGGCAACGGCAGCGGCAAGTCGACGCTGCTGCTGTTGCTCAGTTCCTTGATCGCGCCGGGCGAGGGGCGGGTCAGCATCGACGGCAGGCCCGTGGAACAGGATCTGCGCGCCTACCGCGAACGTTTTACCGGCGTCTTCGGCGATTTCTTCCTGTTTCCCCACGTGCTGGATGCGCAGGGCCATCCGCTGTCGGATGCGCGCATCGAACGGCTGCTCGAGGTGCTGAACCTGGGCGAGCAGGTCCAGACCCACGACGGCGAACTGTCCCGGCTGGCCCTGTCCACCGGCCAGCGCAAGCGGCTGGCCCTGCTGCAGTGCCACGCCGAGGACCGCGATATTTTCTTCTTCGACGAATGGGCCGCAGACCAGGACGCGCATTTTCGCGACTACTTCTACCGCAGCCTGCTGCCGGCCCTGAAGGCTGCCGGCAAGACGGTGATCGCGATCAGCCATGACGACCGCTATTTCCACGTGGCGGACCGGGTGATCGCGCTGGACCTGGGCCAGGTGGTGTCGGATACACGCGCCGTGGCGCCCCGGAGCGAGCTGGCCTAGCTACCGCGGGACGGCCCGGATGCCCCCGGGCATGACCCGGTTCACTCGCGCGCACCTATGCGTGCTGCTAATGTCTCCCGCCAAACCGGGGCCCGCCAGCCGCCCCCGGGGGGAGCAAGGACGCAGTTCAGGCCAGAGGGATGGCTTGCCATATCGGTCCGGTCTATTCAATCGGATCGAGCGGGGCCCAGGGGCTCATGCGTTCACCACTCCCGCCGAGGCGATCGGCGGCATCGGTATGGGTGCCTCTGAGGCGCATTTCACACTCACTAGGGATAGGTCTTTATGCGTCACTTGCTTCTTACCATGTCGCTCGGCGCCGCTTTGGCCGCCTGCTCGTTCGCCGCCCATGCCGGCAATGCGGACCCCAGTAACTTCTTCATCAATACCAGCGCCGGCATTTCGCATTCCAGCGTCGACGGCCTGACCGACAAGAACAGCTGGGGCTACGGCCTCAACTTCGGCTACCGCTGGCAAGACACCTGGGGCATTGAAGCCGGCTATGTCGACCTGGGCAAGCCGGAGGCCAAGGGCTTCTATTACGGTTATCCGTACGAGATCAAGCTGCACGTCAACGGCTTCACCCTGGGCGGCAACGGCCGCTGGCGCCTGTCCGACAACTGGCATGTCTCCGCACGGCTGGGCGCGTTCTTCTCCAAGTCGAAGGTGAATGCCAGCGGCAGCCTGGAAGGCAAGGATTCGGACACCGACGTCAACGTCTATGTCGGCGCCGGCATTGCCTATGACGTCAGCCCGAACTTCAGCCTGGGCCTGAATGTCGATCGCTACCAGGCGAAGGCGAAGCGTTTCATTACGGGCACCAACAGCCCGTACATGGCGTCGGCGACGCTGGAGTGGCGTTTCGGCGGCCATTGATGGTGTTCGCTGAAGCATCGCTTCAGCGTCATCAGGGAGCCGGGTGAGGTAATCCCCGGCTCGGTTTGTCTAGTATTTGCCGGTGCTTCCACCGGCGCTTCGCGATCGCTCATGCAGCGGTTCTCCCCGGCGATTTTCGCGTTACCAAAGTCATATTCAATGTGACGCCCCACACGCTACTATCCCGCCGCTGCCATGGGGCAGCGGCAGTGGCGTGACCAGGGGATGCGGCTTTCGCGGCCGCGTGTGCGAGCCAGGAATCAGGGGAAAGCGAATGAGCAAGCTGTCATGGGTTCCGCTGGTGGCGTGCATCGCCCTGACGGGTTGCTCGAGCGCGCCGGTGGTCTTGAACTATGCGCCGAGTTCGACGATGAGCATCAAGGGCGCGCAGAAGGTCGGCGAGTTCGATTATCTGCCGGCCAAGAACGGCAAGATCAAGCCGAACCAGATCCGCAACACCGCCATCGGCAATGCGGAGTTCGACAAGAACGTCGAGCAGATCTTCCATCAGGCGCTGTTTACCGAGTCGCGCTTCGTCGGCATCACCACCGACGCGGACAAGCCGCTGCTGCACGGCTCCATCAACGATTTCCTGATCGATGACCTGGGCTTCAGCATCGACTGGACGCTCGACGTCACCTATATCGTCGATGCCCCGGAAGGCGACAAGCCCTGCTACAGCCAGTCCAAGACAGTCAACAAGCACACCGCCAAGTTCGTCAATCCGTTCGGTACCTTGAACGAGGTGATGAAGCTGAATATCGAAGAGGTGTTCAAGGACCCTGCGTTTGTGGCTTGTATAGCGCCGGCGAAGGCTTGAGGGCTTGAGCGCACCCGCAAAGGAATAAGCATCGCATGTGGATACCGTTTGTCCTGGTAACGATACTCACGCTGCTTATCGTCATCTACCGGCTCTCCGGGTTCGGTGGCGGCGCGGGACTGGAGCTGCTGAACGCGTCGTTCGCGAGCCAGCAGGCTACGGTCGATGGCAAGACGATGCCTGCATCTGGTCTGCTCGTCGTCCATCGGTGGCGCGCCAACGCGATGACCAACCGATGGGGCGATATTCTGGCGATCGATGCCAACTGGCTGTGCCGGACGCCGACGGGCTTGTTCATCCTGGCCATCGGGCAAGGCGGTGACGATGGGGCGAACTACGACCTGTCTCCGCAGAAGCTCTCGCCATCGGATATCCGTTGGGTATGGCGAAACCTTTCCGAAGATCGGGTCAGGCAGATGCTGACGCCGACACCGCGGATTTACCGGAAAGTATTTGGAGTTCCTGTCCCGAAGCGCTGAGGCTTCCGGTTCCCGTCCGGGGAGTCCTGCTGTCAAGTCGGATATTCTTCGTGGCCTTGGCCATGGAGAATCACGTCGTGCCGCATTATTCCGGTCCACTGCTGACGCACCCGACCGCGGAAGCGCTCCAGCAAGCGCGCAAGGCCGGCGCGGGCGCATGGACCGGTTCGCTGGATCTTGGGCGCTCGAACGACGTCGCTGCCCTTGGGGACGAAGGCTGGAGCTGGAAAGGCCAGCGTTATCCATACCCCGGCAAGATCAAGGACCGCACCATCTACTACTGGGACGGCGACGAGTTCGCGCCCGTCTCGCGCTTCTCCGGCTCGTTGATCAAGCTGGTGCCCACCGAGTGGGGTGCGCCGACGTTCGAGATCGATGGCATCAAGATGCTGCCTACGTCGAAGGAATCGCCGGTGGACGATGCGCGCCGCAAGGTCGCGCTGGTCGAGCCGCGCGGCAAGGTGGTGCTGGATACCTGTGGCGGTCTTGGCTATTTCGCGGCGTGTTGCCTGGAAGCGGGCGCGGCGCGGATCCAGTCGTTCGAGAAGAACCCCGATGTGTTGTGGTTGCGCACGATCAATCCGTGGTCGCCGCATCCGGATGCGCCGGCAGCCGGCGGGCGTCTGCAACTTGCTCATGCGGATGTCTCGCAAGCCATCGCCGACATCGCTGATGCCTCGGTGGATGCGGTGCTGCACGATCCGCCGCGTTTCGGCATTGCGGGCGAGTTGTACTCGCAAGTGTTCTACGACCAGCTGGCGCGTGTGATTCGCCGCGGCGGGCGGATGTTCCATTACACCGGCAGCCCCAACAAGCTGACCAGCGACCGCGACGTGCCGCGCGAAGTGGCGCGACGGTTGGAGAAGGCTGGATTCAAGGCGCAGTTGGCGCTGGATGGAGTGCTGGCGCTGCGGCGTTGAAGCGCCGTCGCTCCCGCTGGCGCTGACCCCTGAGGAAGGCGAGCACCGGCTGGTCTTCGGCTGGAGCCGCGATGGCCGCATCCGGGCTGGCGCGGCCAGCGGTGCTAAAGTTCTCCGCCTCACCCGAGCCCCGCGGAGCGAACCACGCCATGACCACCCCAGCGCCCTATCCGATCGGCACCCCTGGCACCCCGTGGGGGCCCGCGGAAAAGGCCGCGTGGCTGGCCCGCCAGGTCAAGCAGCGCAGTTATGCGGAGGAAGTGCAGAGCAGGATCGAAGCCCTGCGTTCGCGTTTCGACGTGACGGAATACGGCCGCCTCGACTACGCGCCGGAAAGCTATCCGCTGCTGGCGATCAAGAGCCGCGCCTGGCGCGACGATCTGCCCATCGTGCTGGTCACCGGCGGTGTGCATGGCTACGAGACCAGCGGCGTGCACGGCGCGCTGCAGTTTGTCGAGCGGCACGCGGCCGATTACGAAAGCCGCGCCAACTTGCTCATTGCTCCGTGCATCAGCCCTTGGGCGTATGAGCGCATCCATCGCTGGAATCCCGACGCGATCGATCCCAATCGTTCCTTCCGCGAGCACAGCCCTGCGGGCGAATCCGCCGCGCTGTGGCAACTGGTCGCCCCGTTGCGCGAGCGCGTGCTGATGCATATCGACCTGCACGAAACCACCGACACCGACGAAACCGAATACCGCCCTGCGCTGGCTGCGCGCGACGGCAAGCCGTCCGAGCCGGGCGAGATTCCGGATGGCTTTTATCTGGTCGACAACACCGAGAACCCGCAGCCGGCGTTCCAGCAGGCCGTGATCGAGGCGGTGGCGAAGGTTACGCATATCGCGCCGACCGATGCCAAGGGCGAGATCATCGGTTCCGAAGTGGTTGCGCCGGGTGTGATCCGCTATCCGCTGCGCAAGCTTGGCTTGTGCGCGGGCGTGACGTCAGCGCGCTATACGACCACGACCGAGGTCTATCCGGACAGCCCGCGCGCCACGCCGGAGCAGTGCAATGCGGCACAGGCGGCTGCGGTGTGTGCGGCGATCGATTACGCGCTCGCTCACGCTGGAGTCGGGGCCTGAGCCTTCTGCCCCTCGTGTAGCGCGCCTCGCAATTCGCGCAAGGCCGGCGTCAAGGTTTCCGGCTCGCGCAGAGAGCGTCGCGCGGCGCCGACCAGCTGCCGTATCCGTCCGGGCATGGCGCCCTGATCGATCAGCGCCCGTGCCGGTTCGCGGCAGTCGAGCAAGGCATCGGCCCAATCGGCCGGATGCGTGGAACGCCGGCGCGCGAGCACGCGCACGGCGCGGAACGGCGGCGTCACCTGCTCCACGCGATCGAGCGCAGCATGGAAGCGCGCTGCACTGCGCGCTTCCGTCGCTGGATCCAGCGCTTCGCTCAACGCCGCCAGCGCCTCGGCGAGCCGCCGGCGCATGACGTCGGTGGAACGCACCGGCAACACGAACCACGCGGCGGCGATGCCGATCAACGCACCCAGGATGATTTCCTCCATGCGCTGCCACAGCAGCCCGCCCGGATCGCCACCGTCGAAACCTTGCAGCAGGGCCAGCGCCGCGGTGACGAACAGCGCCCACCACGCGTAACCGAACGGGCGCAGCCACACGCCCAGGAACAGTGCGGTGAGGATCAGCGCTGCAATGGTGTGGTGATCCAGGTTCAGGTGATGACCCGGTATCAGCGCCAGCACCGTGCCGGCAGCCGCGCCCAGCACGCGCATGCCGCTCTTGTAGACCACGTCGAGCCGCCCGCGATTGCCGCTGTTGACGATAAAGGCGGTCAACACGATCCAGCCCCAGCGCTCGCGGAAAAAGAAAAAGCCGACCGCGAACGCGACGGTCAGCGCGACGGCCATCTGGATTGCCATGCGCGTGCTGACGGCAAGGCCTGGGCTGTCCTGCGCAACGGGTACCGCGGCGGTCCCGGTCCTCCTCCTCCTCGGCCGGCGGCCGTATGCGGAGCAGGCGCACCAGCAGATGGAAGACCGACACCCAGAACAGCGCCAGCAGCGCCACCACGATCGGCACCAGCCACCCCGGCAGGAGACCGTTCGCCGCCGGTCGCATGTGCGGCACCGTCAGCAAGGTCACGAAGGGCAGGGCGATCAGGCCACCGGCGCGGTGCGCCATCGGACCGAAGCGGCGCAGCCAGATGGAAACGAACATGCCAGCCACGAAAACCGCTGCGCCAACCCACAGCACGTGGCGCAACAGCAGGCCCACGCCCAGCGCCACCAGGCCGATCAGCGGCAGCACCACCGCGGCCTCCAGCCGTCCGCGCAAGTCGCGATCGAGCTGGCTGCGCGACAGCGACAGGCACAGCACCACGGCGAGCACGGCTGGCCCAAGGCCCGGCGCGATGGCCAGTGCGCACAACATGGTGGCGAGCGCCGCCAGCAGCGTAGCCAGCGCTTCGACCAGCGCGCGCAACAGCGCGGTCATCGACGGCATTCCATCGCGTGTTCTTGCGAAGACAGGGAGGCGCATGGGCGTCCGGGCTCGAGCGGTGCGCCATCCTAATCGGTGTTACGCAGGACGGCGCATGCCTTCCGGCATCGCCGTCCTTGCTGCGTGCCTTCCCGTCAGCCCTGCCGGTTGAGCGCGTCCAGCTCGGCCATCACCGGCCCGGACAGCGAAAGCTTCGCAGCCTGCAGGTTTTCATGCAGGTGCTTGACCGACGACGTACCGGGAATCAGCAGGATGTTCGGCGAGCGGTGCAGCAGCCACGCGAGTGCAACCTGCATCGGCGTGGCATGCAGCGACGCGGCGATGCGGGAAAGCCCGTCCGACTGGATCGGGCTGAAGCCGCCGAGCGGGAAGAACGGCACGTAGGCCATGCCTTCGCGCGCCAGTTCGCCGACCAGCGCGTCGTCCTCGCGATGCACCAGGTTGTAGTGGTTCTGCACGCAGACGATCGGCGCAATGCCGCGTGCCTCGGCGACTTGCGCTGCAGTGACGTTGCTCAGGCCGATATGCCGCACCAGGCCTTGGCGCTGCAGTCCGGCCAGTGCGGCGACCTGCCGGGCGATGGAGCCTTCGCCGGGCGCGTGGGTGGCGCCGACGATGCGCATATTGACCACGTCCAGCACGTCGAGGCCCAGGTTGCGCAGGTTGTCGTGCACGGCGCGCTCGATGTCTTCCGGCTCCTGTGCCGGCAGCCATGACGCATCGGCGCCGCGGACCGCACCTACCTTGGTGACGATCAGCAGCTTGTCGGGATAGGGATGCAGCGCCTCGCGGATGACCTGGTTGGTGACGTGGGGACCGTAGAAGTCGCTGGTGTCGATATGGTCGACGCCGGCGGCCAGCGCTTCGCGCAGCACGGCGACGGCGGCGGGGCGGTCCTTGGGCGGGCCGAACACCCCGGTGCCGGCAAGCTGCATGGCGCCGTAGCCCATGCGGTTCACGGTGCGGCCGGCAAAGGAGTAAGCGAGCTGGGACATGGCGGTGGCCTCATGGGTGGGTATCGCAGGCACTATGAGGAAAGCCGGCCTGTCCGATAATCCGGTTCCATGTGCACGGGCTGTGCGAAGGACTGAACAATGGCCGAGATCAACGATCTTATGGCGTTCGTGTCGGTGGTGCGGGCCGGCGGCTTCCGCGACGCGGCCCGCGCGGGCGAGCTGTCCGCCTCGGGCCTGAGCGCCGCGGTGCGGCGACTGGAAACGAAGCTCGGCGTGCGCCTGCTGAATCGCACCACGCGCAGCGTCGCGCCGACCGAGGCCGGCCAGCACCTGATCGAGCGGCTGGCGCCGGCACTCACCGAAATGGAAGCGGCGCTCGATGTGCTCAATGGCTTCCGCGACAAGCCCAGCGGCACGCTCCGGCTCAATGTGCCGGCGGGCGTTTCGCGCACCGTGCTGCCGCCGCTGGTGGCCGGTTTCATGCGGCAGTATCCGGACATCCGCGTCGAGGTGGTCGTCGAGGACGGTTTCGTGGACGTGCTGTCCGCCGGCTGCGATGCCGGCATCCGCTACGACGAGCGGCTGGAGCAGGACATGATCGCGGTGCCGCTCGGCCCGCGCGTGCAGCGCTTCGCCACGGCCGCGGCGCCCGCCTACCTGGATGCCCGCGGCAGGCCGGAACATCCACGCGACCTGCTCGCCCATGCCTGCATGCGTGTTCGCTTCGCCAGCGGCTCGATGCCGCTGTGGGAATTCGAACGCGACGGTGAAGTCGTCCGCGTCGATCCGGCCGGTCCGCTGGTGGTGAGTCCGGGTGGTGCCTTCGACCTGGCGATCCATGCCGCCGTTGCGGGGTTCGGCGTCGTCTATTTGTACGAGGACATGCTGCAGCCCTACCTGGACAGCGGTGCGCTGGAGTCGATCCTGGCGGCGTGGCGCCAGGATTTCTCAGGGCCGTTCCTCTATTACCCCGGCCGGCGGCACATGCCGGCGCCGCTGCGTGCCTTCGTGGATTTCGTGAAGGCTGCAAACGTCTGAAGCAAAGCCGACGCAGCCGGCGTAGGTTGGGGTGAGCGCAGCGAACCCCAACATGACCGCGTGTGATGACGTTTGTTGGGGTTCGCTGCGCTCACCCCAACCTACGCCGGGCGTCGGGACTTACAGCTTGAAGTTCATGCTCAGCGTATACGTCCGCCCATTCTTGTACGCGTTGTACGGCTGGCTCGGCGAACCGTTGTAGACGAAGTAGGTCTCGTCCAGCAGGTTGTTGCCGTCCAGCTGCAGGCGCACGTGGTCGTTGAGCTGGTACGACACCGAGGCGTCGAGCTGGCGGAAGCGGCCGGTGATCTGCTGCGACTGGAGCACGCCGATCTGCGTGAAGTACGGCGAGCGGCGGCTGAAGGTGACGCGGGCGCTCCACGGACCCTGCTCGTAGTACGGGGTGAGGGTGAAGGCGTTCTTCGAGTTATACGGCAGCGGGAAGTTATTGCTGGTGTCGTCGTCGGAGTAGGTGTAGTTCGCCGCCAGGCCGAAGCCGTAGCCGAAGCTGGCCTGGTAGGTCAGCGACACGCCCTTGACCTTGGCCACGCCGGCATTGATCGGCGTCACCATCTGGTACACGGTGTTCTGCTGCTGGGTCAGGTTGTAGTAGGTGCGGGCGACCGTGTTGTACAGCACGTAGTCGCTGATGCGGCGGAAGAAGAACTCGGCCGACAGCAGGCTGTTTTCCGCGAAGTACCACTCGGCGGTGGCGTCGTAGTTGGTGGACTTGTACGGCTTGAGGTTGACGTTGCCGGACGAACCGGTCTGGGTGCGGTCGTCCAGCGCCACGTACGGCGTCATGTCCTGGTAGCGCGGGCGGGCCAGGGTCTTGGCGGCGGCGAAGCGCAGGGTCAGGTCGTCGCGCAGGTCGTAGGCGATGTTGAACGACGGCAGCCACTCGTTGTAGCGGTTCTTCTGGTCCACCGGCTCGTACTGGTTGTTGGCGATCACGTTGTAGCCGGTGATGCCGTTGCGCGTGTGGATATAGCGCGCGCCGATATTGCCGCGGTAGTTCTCGCCGCCGAAATCGCCTTGGATATAGAAGGCGCGGTTCTGCTCGGTGATCGCGTAGGTGGCCTTCGGGTCCATCGGCGCGTCGGTGAACAACGTATTCACGTACTGCTTCAGGCCACCCTTATCGATCTGTACCCAGCGCGCCATATTGCCGGCGGGGCTCAGGCCGTCGAGATAATCGCTGCCGGTCATGCCGCCTTGCAGATTGGCGAGTGTCACGCCGCTGTTGTCCAGCGTCGGGATGCTGGCGGCGTAGTTGGTCTGGCCGTTGAAGTGATTGCTGCTCTTGAAGCCCAGCTCCACCGTGTTGAGCGGCCCCAGCGTCAGGTCGTGGCTGAAGTCGGCCTGGAAGTAACGCTCGCGGTCGTAGCTGGGCGCGCGGCTGAAGCCGGCGCCGTGGGCAAGCATCTGGCTGGCGTTGGTGGGATCGGTGTTGTAGTTGATCTGCGGATGTTCGTTGGCGAGGTTCCAGTTGTAGCCGCCGTAGCCGCGGAACTGCAGGCTGTAGATGCCCTGCGAGCCACCCGAGGAATTGGTGTAGCCGATCTGGCTCGATGCGTTCCAGCCTTCGCCGTGCCAGTCGGCGCGCAGTTGCAGGGCGCCGGTGTTGACCTTGGAGAAGCGCTCGTAGCCGTCCAGATAGGTGGGTGCCGCGGCGCCGTACGAGCCGCTGGTGGCCACGCCGTTGGCGACGTTGACGGAGGTCGCTGCCGGCGCGCTGCCGGACCAGTCGCCGTAGCGGCTCTGGTTGTAGTTGTCGAACTTCTCGGTGACGTACAGGCCGGTCAGGTTCAGCTCGAACGACTGGTTCGGCTTCCACTGCACGCCGGTGGCCACGCCATCGCGCTTGCGGTGCTGCTGGAACAGCGCGGTATTGATCGCGGTGGGATAGGTGAAGCTGGAGCCCGGCGGTACGACGTTTGGCGGGAACTGGTGATTGGGGTCGGTATCGCTCGGATCGTTGGCGCGCTGGTAGCCGAAGATCTCGGTGCCTTCGCGATGGATCACGCGGTCCGAATGCATCAGCGAGCCGAGCACGCCAAAGGTGCCTTCGTTGTTTTTCCAGCTATACAGCACCGAAGCGTTTGGCTTGCCCTTGTCGGCGCGGTCGTTATAGCCGTAGCTGACGGTGCCGGTAAGCGTGTTGGCCTTGAGGTCCAGCGGACGGCGCGTGTTGACGATCACCGTGCCGCCGATGCTGCCTTCGTCGATGCGCGCCTGCGGCGTCTTGTAGACCTCGGCGGTGCCGATGATTTCCGAGGTGAGCAGGCTGTAGTTGAACGAGCGGCCGTCCGGATGGTTCGGGTCGCTGGTCCAGTTGGTGGAGGCCACGGTCTGGCCATTGAGCAGCAGGCGGTTCAGCGCCGGATCGGTGCCGAGGATGCTGACTTTGTCGCCCTCGCCGAAGTTGCGGTCCACGCTGATGCCGGGCAGGTGCGACAGCGACTCGGCCACATTGGTGTCGGGGAACTTGCCCACGTCCTCGGCGGAGATGGCGTCGACGATGGAGTCGGCGTTGCGCTTCAGGTCCAGCGACTTCTGCAGGCTGGCGCGGATGCCGCTGACGGTGACGGTTTCCAACTGCTTGGCCTGGCCCTGCGCGGCCTGCGGTTTGTTCGGGTCGCTGCTTTGAGCGGGCGTGTTCGGCGCGGGCGTGGTGCCGGCGTCCTGTGCCAGCGCGGTGCCGGCGCACAGCAGTGCGGACAGGATGCTGATGGCGAGCGTGCTTCTGCGGTAGTCCATGGTCGATGCTCCGATCGGGGGTCTGTGCCGGGTGTCGGGCACCCGTTCGTTTTTGTGGGCGAACGAAACCGCACGAGCTTTGGGCCCGTGTGCGTCTGTCCGTTGCGTTGCTTGGATCCTGCGCCGCGTGTCTTGCGGCCGGCCCGCCAGTCCCCCTCGCTGCCGGTGCCGTCCCGCGGCCGCTCCGTCGAACCACTCCCTTTCGACGGAGGCGTGGGCCGAAGTCTTAGGCGGGCCTGATATCGTTGTCAACGAATTTTTGTCACGATCTAAACGACGGTGGTCAACATCTAAGCTCTTGAGTGCCTGAGTCTTTATGGCGCATCGCAAAAATTTGGAGCGTCTAATTTGAATCGATTCAAGCAGGGCGCGGATGTGCGCGTTTTGCAGTGCACACATGACTCGTTCTTAAAGGTCGGCCTGGGGATTTTGTCCGGATAGCCTGGAAGGGCATGACGACGTTGTCGCAGCCGCGGTCGGCGGGTCGGTGCCGCGACTAGAGTGCCGGGCAGGAGCCAAGCCAGGAGAGCGTGGTGGAGGACGAGGGAAGCTCAGGGATTGCTGCGCGCCTGGCGATTGGCGTGATCGTCGCGGTGTTGGCAAGCATTGTCTGCATCGAAAGGCTGCCGAGGTTCGCGTTCCCGGCGTTCCTCGTACTGACCGCCCTGGTGGTGACATGGGTGGTGGCCGGCGCGGCTCGCGATGATGGCGGTGTCAGGAAGGCCGGTGTCTGGGCCTTGCTTGGCATCGGCGTGGCGAGCGCCTGCGTGACGCTGTTCTGCGTGTTCGCCATCGGGGTGATCTACATGATCCTGGTCCATCCGCCGGGGCCTTAAAGAGGCCTGGTGGAATGGCATTGCTGCGACATCTCGATGGACCGACGCTCAGCGCGGCGTGCGCAGGATCGAATGGCGCAGCGCGTCCTCGCGTTCCAGTTCGTCCAGCTCGCTGGTCTCCACCGTATCCAGCACGGTGTGTCCGGGACGATGCATGCCGGGATGATCGGCGCTGTCGGCGGGGTCGGGGACGACGTGCGTTTCAGCGGGTGTTTTGTGGGTCATGGGCGTAGCCGCGTGGGCGGGTCCGGGCGGGAGTCCCGATGATGGGGGCGGGGATGGCGGAAGTCACGTAGTCGCGCCGGCAAAGGCGCGACTAGAGTCCGACGGACACGCGGACCTGGCCGCGCATGCAAGGGGAGCTATGCCATGGCACGGATCACATGGGCCGCCTGTATGGCCGTGACCGCCCTCTGGGCCGCCGGCGCGCAAGCCGCACAGACCGCACCGGAGCGCCTCGACCAGGCAGCCCGCAAGGAAGGCAAAGCCTTTATCGACAGCGGCAACGCCGATGGCTTGTCCATCGCCGTGGTGAAGGATGGCAAGGCCTCGTTCTACGACTTCGGCACCGTCGAGCGCGGCAAGGCGCGTACGCCCACCGCCGACACCGTTTACGAGATCGGCTCCATCAGCAAGACCTTCGGCAGCCTGCTGCTGGCGCAGGCGGTGCTGGAACACAAAGCGCAACTGGGCGACGACATGCGCCAGTACCTGCCGCCCGGGGAGTATCCCGGCCTGGCCTACCAGGGGCGGCCGGTGACATTGCAGCAATTGGTGTCGACCACCTCGGCCTTGCCGGACAACCTGCCGGAGTCGCTGAGCCTGGCCGCCAAGCAAGCCAAGCCGGGCGAGGCGCCGTTCGTCATCATCGCGGGACTCAACCGCTATACGCCGCCGCAATTCCTTGCCGACCTGCACCAAGCCACCCTGCAGCGCGAACCCGGCAAGACGCCGGCGCATTCGAATGTCGCTGCGCAGGTGGTGGGGTTGATCGACGCCAAGCTGCTTGGCAAGCCTTTCGAGAGCTTGCTGGCCGAGCGCATCGAGCGCCCGCTGGGCATGGCCAGCGGCGCGGACAAGGCACGCGCCGCGCGCATGGCCGTCGGCTATACCAACGAAGGCCGCGCTGCACCGGTGTGGGATGCGCCGGTAACGCGCGCGGCCGGTGGCTTGCGCTACAGCCCGCGCGACATGGCCAGGTACGTGGCGCGACAGCTCGACGAGAGCGATGCGGCAGTGAAGCTTTCGCATCAGCCGCAATGGGGCGATCCCGGCGAGTTCGCGATCGCCTTCAACTGGGTGATCAACACCATGATCGACGGCCAGCGGCGCCTGTCGCATACCGGCGGCACCTTCGGCTTCGCCAGTTATATGGAGGTCTACCCGGGCACTGGCTATGGCGTGGTGCTGCTGACCAATCGCAGCGCCAACAACACGCAAGGGCAGTTGCAGGAAGTGGCCGAGCATATCCGCGACCAGGTGTTCGGCGTGCCGGCCGCGCAGGCTGCGCTGGAAAAGGCATTCGACGAACATGGTTATGGCGACGTGGCCGGCACGATCGACACGGTGCGGCATACCTATCCGGCGCTGCACCTGAGCGAGAACTACCTTAATGCCTGGGGCTACCGCCTGTTGCAGGGCAAGCGCGCCAAGGACGCGGTGAACGTGTTCGCCTACAACGTCGCGCAACATCCACAGAGCTTCAATCCCTACGACAGCCTCGCCGAATGCCAGGAAGCGCTGGGCGAACGCGAACACGCCATCGCCAACTATCGCTTGTCGCTGGAGCGCAATCCGAACAACGAGCACGCCAAGACACGGTTGGCGGAGCTGGCGCCGCCGAAGCATTGACGGCGTTGGCAGCGGGTGGCGGTTGTGGTTCGATGGCCGCCGCTGTTTGCCGCCACTCTTCGCCGCCACTCTTGGCCAGGGATCTTCATGACGCTTCGTTCGGCTGCCCTCGTGGCGGCACTCGCTCTGCTCGCGGCCTGCTCGAACGGCACCGCGCCTGCCGCATCGACCAGGACGGCACCGGCCGCTGCATCCACGGTGCCGGCAGTCGCCGCCGCACCCGCACCGCCGCCCTACGCGCTGGAAGGCACCGAAGTGCGCGAGTTGCCGTCGAAGATTCTGGGGCGCGATTACCAGCTCGACGTCTATCTGCCCGACAGCTACGCCCAAGAGTCCAAGCGCAGTTATCCGGTGGTCTTCGTCACCGATGCGCCGTACGCCTTTCCGCTGATCCGCAGCATCGCCAGGCGCGTGGGCGACCATGGCGACGGTCTGCGTGACTTCATCTTGATAGGTCTCTCGTACGCCAAGGGCGACACGCCCAAATACAGCCGCAACCGTGATTACACGCCGACGGCAAAAGGACCGTCCAGCGCCGACTCCGACATGCCCGGCCGCGCGCCGCTGTATGGCGAGGCGGAAAGCTACCGGCGCTTTATCGCCGAAGAAGTCTTTCCGTTCGTCGCCAGCCATTACCGGGCGCTGGGTAATGCGCCGGGTGCCAATCCAGCGGTAGAGACCTATAGCTACGATCCGCTTTATCGCCTGACAGGTCTCAAGGATGCCCAAGGGCAGGCCATCGAGGCGTACACGTATAACAAGACGGGGGATCGCCTTAGCAAGACGGCTAACGGCTTGGCGACGGGCACCTACGGCTACCAGGCGGGCACGCACTGGCTGACGAGCATCGGCAGCAATGCTCGGACCTATGATGCCAATGGCAACACCACCGGCAGCGCGACGGGTGGGGACACCTTCGGGTATGGGTACAACGACCGCAATCGTATGACGGTGGTGCAGCGGAACGGGCAGACCGTAGCCAGCTATATCTACAACGCCATGGGGGAGCGCGTGCTCAAGGCTGCCGCGGACAATCAACGCTTCGCCTATAACGAACGTAGTCAGCTCCTGGGTGAGTACGGAGCGGCAAGCCGTAGCTATGTCTGGCTAGATAGCTTGCCGGTCGCAATTGTGGATACGAATGGCGCCGCTAGCACGGTAAGCTATGTGCACGCGGACGCGTTGGGGACGCCGCGGGTCGTCACTGATGGCACGGGCGCAGCCGTTTGGCAGTGGAGTTATCAAGCCAATTCGTTTGGCGAGAAGGCGCCGTCAACGGCCAGCATGGCTCTCAACCTGCGATACCCAGGTCAGTACTTCGATGCCGAATCTTGGCTGGCTTACAACGTTAATCGCTACTACGAACCCAAAACCGGTCGATACGGTCAAAGCGATCCACTCGGACTTGATGGCGGGCTCACCACATATCTCTATGTGAATGGTAGTCCTCTAGTTGCCAGCGACCCATTGGGGCTCATTGGCCCACAACAGACGACTATTCAGAACAAGATTGAGGTCGCTATTGCGCGTGGTGACACGGAAACACTTGAGACTCTTCTGGAGGTTGCAAATCCTGAGCAGCAAGCTCTTATACGAAAGGCCCTGACACCGGCCCGGGATCTCATTAGGGCTAGCCTTAAGCGATCCGGATCGTATGCCTCGGAACTTGAGGGGGAAACGTACGCTGATTTGTGTAAGCTGGCGAGGTCTGGGGGAGCCCTCGGCAACAAGGCGCAGAAAATGAAGAAGCTCATCGATGCCGAGATGAGATTGATGGAGAAAGTAAGATGATTACGGACCTTCTTGCCCAAGTTCGCTTTCTCTATCTTAAGCGGTGCTTTGATGATGCTTTGGCTGTGCTGGATCGTTTTGCGGAAAAGAATGAGTTGACGTCAGAAATGCTTGTATTGAAGGGTCGCCTAATTCAATTGGCGGAGCCCGATAAATACGAGTTGGCCGATGCTAAGAAATGCTTCTTGAAGGCGCTTGAGTACGACGGGGATAATGTAAAAGCAATGCTTGAGCTCGGATGGTTGGCGTTTGGCGTATTTGACGATGTGGTAGAGGCGAGGGACTACTTCAATCGAGCTCTCGCTACAGCTGAGGGGTTTCGCCAGGAGGCTGTCGATGCGCTGGAGAAATGCGAGAACACGGATCTTCATTAGCAAAGGTGGGTCGGAGCGGCTTTCGAAAATGGGTCGGGTTGACTTCCATAAGTCAACTCGACCCGGTATGTCTTGGCATCCCGCTAGGTGCTTTGAACCAAATCATTAATGAGCGCGTATGGGGGAAGCAAATGGAAGAGTTTATTTCCAAGGCAAAAAGGGTGTGGCTGTGGACACTAATCAGTCAATAATTTTCCGAACCTCTGCAGAGGTGATCGGATGCTTGGCCGCCCCAACTCCTGTCGTTGCTGTTGGCGTCGCACAGTCAATTCTCTATACAAGCTTCGACGCAGTTACTGTCATAATATTTTCCTTGCTCGCGTATGTGATAGCTCTCGCATTTGCGATTCTGCCTGGCTATCCGCTTTATCGCCTATTGGAGCGACTCAACGCCTTTCGATGGTGGACGAGCACTCTTTCGGGATTTGCTATTGGCGCAATGGCGACAATTCTTATTGGCCACCCCTTGAACGTTATGTCGAGCGGAGTTTTGATAAATTCATTGGTAGCCGCTACGTCCGGCCTGCTGTTCTGGGTCATTCAACGACCGAAACCCACTCGGACTTAGCTCGCGTGCTACTCGACAAGTGTCCGTTATGAGTCCCCCTCCGCCAAAGGGGGAATGAAAAGATGGCAGGCCGATAAGCGGTCGGGTTGACTTCCATAAGTCAATCCGTCCCTGTGCGTCTTGAGCGAGGAAGAAAGTGGAAATATTTCCCGTCGAAATTGCTATAAAGGGTGAGACTATTTGGGTGGGCTGGGTTTCCCCAGAAGATGGGAATGAATTTTTTCTGACCCATGACGGGTGCTTAATTTATTCGAATAAAAGCAAGCAAGAACTGATGCAAGAGATAATAAAATTATTTCCCTATGCTCAGACAGGCACTGAAAGTTTTTTTGACTTTGATTCTGCTCTTGGGGGAGGGGATGGGCGCGTCGTTCTTGAGGGTGATTTGGCTTTAGATGTATGGAATTTGCTGATCGATCTTTACCATACGTTCGATAGCAGTGGAAAAGTTTTATCTGAATATGGATCGGAAGTTTACCATCGGTTATTTTCGCAAAGTGAAGCCGCCTCAATAGTCGATGTCCAAAGAGTCCAGTTATCCAGACGCGATGTAGAAGTGGTGCGAGAGGTGCTTCTGGAAGGGATTGAGTTTTTTGTTCAGAAAGTCAGCACTGCAAAAATGTCCCGGAGCCAGGCGCGCTGAACCAGCTTTTCTTCCCGTAACGTAGTCAGTTTCTGAGGTCATAAGCTGCATCGCTATTGGTTCAAGTTCTCCGACATGAGCACGCCCTCCCCGCTGAACATCGGATGCGGAATAGCTGCCTATGACCTGGACGATGCCACGAGCTTGCTGCACGAAAAGGTCTTTCCTGCCTACGGAAGCGCGAACATCGGGGCCTATCCTAGATTTTGTGTAAACGGGGCATTGGCAGGAAACTGCCATCTGACCCGGAGACACCATGAGTCCACGCAAACACGAAGTGCCCGACGAGCTGCTTAGCAGTCTGTTAGCCAACTATCAGAAGCCCGAAGATCTCGT
>NZ_JBFRGP010000019.1:0-63148 GCF_052115385.1 Dyella sp. 2RAB6 | reverse complement strand
TTGGCTGAGCTGGTCGACGAACGCGAGAACATCGACGCACAACGCCTGCCGATCATGCTGGAAGGCATCAGCGCGTTTATCGATATGGGCGCACGCTGCGCCACGCAGGCGCATGAGCGGATGCAGTGGCAGCAGATACAGGATGAAACGGCACAACCCCCACCGGCGTAGGTTGGGGTGAGCAAAGCGAACCCCAACGCTGCGATGCGTTTGGACGTGGCCATGTTGGGGTTCGCCTGCGGCTCACCCCAACCTACGCCTGCTATCCAGCGACACCCTCCGGACCCCCTCTCTCCGCTGGGGTGAGGGGACGGGCGGAGTGGTGAGCGTAGGGTCGATGCAACATAGATGCGGATGGTCGTTGTGCATCAACGCCCGCATCGTCATCCCGGCGTAGGCCGGGATCCAGTAGGGTCATGGTCAGATTGTCGCGACAAGCCCCCAGAGCACCGCCCTGGATGTCTTCGCCCACATATGGCGTTTCGCTACTGGGTCCCGGCCTACGCCGGGATGACGATTGGGGAGGCTTTTTTTTATGCCTTCTATACGCTCCACGTCGCCGCGCATACCGCTTCTTTATGCACCCCACCGCCACAATATCGGCATGAATTCCATCACCGCGCGGACGCCCCGCTCTTCGCTGAGCGGCCTGCTTCCCGCCCTGATTGCCTGCGCACTGGCCACCGCGGCGGCGGGTCTGTTGCTACGCGTGTTCGACCTCTCCAACGTGGTCGCGCTGTTCCTGTTCACCGTGGTGCTGGTGGCGTTGCACTGGGGCAAGCTCGCGGGGGCTGCGGCGGCGCTGGTCGGTGTGGTCAGTTTCGATTTTTTCTTCGTGCCGCCGGTTTACTCGTTTCATCTCTCCGACGTGCAGTACCTGTTTACCTTCGCGCTGACGGTTGCGGTGGCGCTGGTGACAGGGCGCAGTGCCGACCAGGCGCGCGAGGCGCGGTTGCGCGTGGAGGGTGAGCGCTTGCGGCATGCCTTGCTGGCGGCGGTGTCGCACGATCTGAAGACGCCGCTCACGGCTGTCCGCGGTCTGGCGGAGACCATGGAATCACCGGATAACGCGCATGCCGATGTGGCTCGCGCCATTCGCCAGCAGGCGGATGCCTTGCATCGGCAAGTCAGCAACCTGCTGGATATGGCGCGGATGCAGGAGCATGGCGTGCGTCTTCGGCTGGAGTGGCAGCCCTTCAGCGAAGTGGTCGAGAGCGCGCTGGCGGGGGCGGTGGGGTTAGGCCAGCGACAGGTGCGCATTGACCTGCAAGCTGGGTTGCCCTTGGTGGAACTCGATGCCTGCCTGTTCGAGCGCGTGCTGATCAACCTGCTCGACAACGCGGCCAAGTACACGCTGCCGAACGCCACGATCGACATCGGTGCTCGTGTGATCGGCAATGCGTTGTTGGTACACGTCCAGGATGACGGCCCCGGCCTGCCGCACGGCATCGCACCGGACACGCTGTTCCAACCCTTTACCCGCGGCGTGCGCGAATCCGCCATCGGCGGCACGGGCCTGGGCCTGGCCTTGTGCCGGCGCATCGTGGAAGCACATGGCGGCGAGATGCATGTGGGTTCGTGCCTGCCATCCGGGGCGCGCTTCGAGATGCGCCTGCCGCTGCGCTGCCCACCCTCGGTCGAAGCAGAGCGCAGCCCGTGAATCGGCCGCGCATCCTGCTGGTGGAAGACGAGGCCGATATCCGCCGCTTCGTGCGCCTGGCGCTGGAGCGCGAAGGGATGGCGGTGTTCGAGGCCGGCACTGTGTGGGATGCGCGCATCGCCGCCGCCACACGGCAGCCGCAGTTGGTGATTCTCGATCTCGGCTTGCCCGACGGCGATGGCAAGGACTTCATTCTCGACGTGCGCGGCTGGTCCAGCGCGCCGGTGCTGGTGTTGTCGGCTCGCGAGCAGGAGCAGGAGAAAGTGGCGGCGCTGGAGGCAGGCGCGGACGATTATCTGGCCAAGCCATTCGGCGTGCCGGAGTTGATCGCGCGCGTGCGTGCGCATCTGCGTCGGGCCAGCCTGTTGGGACGAGATGGTGCAGAGCCATCGACTATCCAGTTCGGTGAAGTGAGCGTCGATCTCGCCACCTATGAGGTGCAACGCGACGACGCGCCCGTGCATCTCACACCGATCGAATTCCGCCTGCTCGCGACGTTGATCCGCGGCCACGGCAAGGTGCTGACTTATCGCCAACTGCTGCTGGCCGTATGGGGACCGGGCTATGCCGACCGGCCTCACTACGTGCGCGTTTACATGAACAACCTGCGCCAGAAGCTGGAACAAGATCCCGCGCGTCCGCACCATCTCATCACCGAGTTGCAGGTGGGTTATCGGTTGGCGGGCATCCGGCGCGACGATGCGGTGCCCGCCATGCCGCCCTTAGAACGTCGCCTTGAGGCCCGCCACCATGCGTGAGCCGTAGATGTCGCCGGAGCCATGCGCGCTGGTGTCCCAGTAGCGCAGGTCCAGCGAGGTGTGGTTGTTGATGGCCCAGGTCAGGCCGAGGTTCCAGGTGTTGTAGGCGAAGCGGCTGGCGCTGCCGTCGTCATGCACGGTGGCGTGGGCGGTGGCTTGGCGGCCCCAGGCGGCGGAGGCGCTCCAGGTGGCGTTGAAGGTGTAGCCGATGTTTGCCTCGCCGTAGGTTGCGCGTCGTGAGATGCCAGGGAAGTTGGGTGAGTGGTATGCGGCGACGCCTAGCGTCACCGGCCCGAATGCGTGCGAGGCGCGCAGATAGGTTTCCGCGTAGGACTCGCGCAAGCCGCGTGGCTGGTTGCGATAGCCGTAGTAGATGTAGCCAAGGTCGAAGTTGATGCCGGCGAGGGTGGGGCGCCAACCGCCGTAGAGATCGACTTCCTGGCTGGTGCGGGTGTCGCCGGAGGGCGAGAAGTCGACGTTGGACGTCCATGCGCCGAGATAGAACTGACTGTCGTAAGCGACATCCACGCCAGCGAAGCCGGAGGGGCGTTCGTTGGTTTGGCTGATGCCGCGGAAGACGTAGTCGGATTGGGCGCCGGCGTTGAAAGTGGTGCGCCAACCGGTGGTGTCGGGGGCGGCGGTATCTTCCGCGCAGGCATGCGTGGCGACGCCGGCCAGCAGCAAGGCCAGCGCGAGGGAGGAAAG
Source organism: Dyella sp. 2RAB6 (assembly GCF_052115385.1). Lineage (NCBI taxonomy): Bacteria > Pseudomonadati > Pseudomonadota > Gammaproteobacteria > Lysobacterales > Rhodanobacteraceae > Dyella > Dyella sp. 2RAB6. The sequence continues at coordinate 60,025 of NZ_JBFRGP010000019.1, read as the reverse complement.
GTGGTTCATCGTGATCATCCGCAGGAAGCGGTGCGCGAGCAGGCTTGCGCACCTGGTGGAAACTGCTGCGGATGCTAGGAATGGCCGTCTAAAGACGGTGGTGGATTTTGGTGGCGGATATCAAGGCTGCATCAAGAACTATCACGCGCTTCCCGCTCTTGCTCCCTCTCCCCGCCGGGGAGAGGGCTGGGGTGAGGGGGCGGGCGGAGTGGTGAGCCGAGGGTCATTGCAAGCTCAAGCGCTTTTCTTCGCTTCGTTGACGCGGTGTCGCTAGAGCGGCCCCTCATCCGGCTGCCGCCACCTTCTCCCCGGAGGGGCGAAGGGGTTCCATCTATCGCTCTGTCAGCACCACCAGGCGATAACGTCTTCGATGATCGTCTCCAACGGAGCCGTCGCGCGCACCGACAACACGCGCGACTCATCGAGTGGCGGTTCCAGATCGCGAAACTGACTCTCGATCAACGCCGCCGGCATGAAGTGGCCAGTACGATGCGCCATCCGCTCCCTCGCCTCATCCGGCGTCAGCTCCAGGTACACAAAGCCCAACTCAGGCACGGCCGCACGCAGCATGTCGCGATACCGGCGCTTCAACGCCGAACAAGCCAGCACCACGGCTTCGCCATCGGCAACAGCCTTCGCCACCTCCTCGCCAAGCCGTGCCAACCACCCCGCACGATCCCCATCGTCCAACGGAATACCCGCACTCATCTTGCGGATATTGCTTTCCGGATGAAACGCGTCCCCTTCGATCATCCGCGCCCCGACGCGTTCGCACAGCGCAATGCCCACCGTGGACTTGCCGCAGCCCGCCACGCCCATCACTACTACTGCGGGCATCGGCATGACAGCCGTTACTTGAAGAACGTCGCGTTGAACATCACCCCAAGCACATGCATCGCCGCCTCATCCGTCAGTTCCTTCGGGATCGTCTCGTTGAAGAAACGCATCCCGTCGATCAGCGCCATGGTGCCGAAGGCTAGATCCCTGGGCGGAGCGGGCGGTTCCGTGCCCATCATCTTGTAGAACTGCTCGATGATCGAAGCGATGTCGTTGCACTTCTCCAGGCAGTAGGCATTGAACCGCGCGCGGAACTTGGCGTCGCGCAGCGCGAGCACGCGTGCTTCGGCCCACAGGATGAAGTTCTTCTCGTCGCGATAGACCTGCACGTAGTACTGCGAGATCTGCTCCTGCATGTCGGTGATGGACAGCGGGGCGTCGAGGATCTTCTGCAGGTCCTGCTGCACGCACTGGTGGTCCTGGCTGAGCAGGGCGATGAACAGGTCGGACTTGCTCTTGAAGTTGGAATAGAACGCGCCGCGGGTATAGCCGGCGTGGGCAACGATGTCCTCGACGCTGGCGGCGGCGAAGCCCTTCTTGGCGATGACGTGCGCGGCCGCCTCGAGCAGACGCTGGTTGGTCTGGTCTCGGCTTTCTTCGCGGGTCAGTCGTTTACGTGCCATGCGGCGATCGTAGCACGTAGGCCAAAAGTCACCATTTGGATGCTTACTTGAATTCAAATACAGTACTGTATTAGAGTCCGTTGGCGTATCAAGACGCCGGCCGCCCAGCGGCCCGGCGCCAGCACTCCCCATCCCCGTCTCACCAGGAGTTGGCTCGTGACCTTTCCACTATCCACGGCGGGCGCCCGCCGCTCCGCGACGTGGCTGGCTGGCGCCGCGGCGCTGGCCCTGCTCGCCGGCTGCGGCCACAAGGCTCCGGAAACCGAGGCCGCGCGGCCGGTGATCGCCTTGCCGGTACCGGCGGCCGATGGCGCGCAGACCTTGCGCTTCCCCGGCGAAATCCATGCCCGCTACGAGATGCCGCTGGCCTTCCGCGTGCCTGGCCAGTTGATCTCGCGCGAGGCGCGCCTGGGCGACACGGTGCTGAAGGGCCAGGTGCTGGCCCGGCTGGACGATGCCGACGCCGGCAAGAACGAAGCCGCTGCCCGCGCTGCGCTGGACGCCGCCGAACACCGGCTGAGCTTTGCCACGCAGCAGCGCGATCGCGATGAGGCGCAGTCCAGGCAGAACCTGATCAGCCAGCTGCAGCTCGACCAGACGCGCGATGCCTACGCTTCCGCGCTCGCCGCGCAGACCCAGGCCAAGCAGCAGTACGAACTGGCGCGCAACCAGAGCCGCTACAACACGCTGGTCGCCGACCGCGACGGCGCCATCACCAGCGAGCATGCCGAAGTGGGCCAGGTGCTGGCGGCGGGGCAGGCGGTGTTTGGCTTTGCCTGGTCGGGCGAACGCGACGTGTATGTGGACGTGCCGGAAGACCGCGTCGGCAAGCTCAAGCCGGGGCAGGCGGCGACGGTGAGTCTGCTGTCCGTGCAGGGCAAGCCGCTCACGGCACACGTGCGCGAAGTGGCGCCGGCAGCCGACCCGCAGACGCGCACCTATCGCGTAAAGCTCGGCCTCGACGCGCCCGATCCGCACGTGCGCTTAGGGATGACCGCTGACGTCGCGCTCGCCGGCGACGCTCCCACCGCAAAGGCCGTAAGGCTGCCGGCCACCGCGCTGTTCCACCAGGGCGAACACCCCGCCGTGTGGGTGGTGCGTCCAGCAGATGCCACGCTCGAACTGCGCCCGGTCACCGTGCTGCGCTACGGCGAACGCGACGTGCTGGTCGGCACCGGCCTGGAAGCCGGCGAACGCGTGGTGATGCAGGGCGTGCATGCGGTCAGCGCGGGCGAGAAGGTGGCGCCGATAGCGCCGCCGCACGCCGAGGACAGCCCGCTATGAGCTCGCCGTCCAATCCAGAGAGCGGCCACGAAGAAGGCCGCTTCAATCTCTCCGCGTGGGCGCTGCGCCATCAGTCCTTCGTGATCTTCCTGATGGTGATGATCACCGTCTTCGGCATGTTTTCGTATAGCCGCCTGTCGCAGTCGGAGGACCCGCCGTTCACCTTCAAGGTGATGGTGATCCAGAGCTACTGGCCCGGCGCCGACGCCAAGCAGGTGCAGGACCAGGTCACCGACCGCATCTCGCGCAAGCTGCAGGAAACGCCGTCGATCGATTTCCTGCGCAGCTACTCGCGCCCTGGCGAATCGCTGATCTTCTTCAATATCAAGGATTCCGCCCCGTCCACCAGCGTGCCCGAGACCTGGTACCAGGTGCGCAAGAAGGTGGGCGATATCCGCGCGCAGTTGCCGCCGGGCGTGCAGGGGCCGTTCTTCAATGACGAGTTCGGCGACGTCTACACCAATATCTATGCGCTGGAAGGCGACGGCTTTACGCCGGCGCAGTTGCATGATTACGCCGACCAGTTGCGCGCCGAGCTGTTGCGCGTGCCGGGCGTGGGCAAGGTCGATTTCCTCGGCGACCAGAACCAGCGCATCACCATCGAGATGCCGAACGCGCGGTTGTCCAAGCTCGGCATCAGCCCGCAGCAGATCGCCGAGGCGATCAACACGCAGAACGCGGTGGCTTCGGCTGGCGTGATGAGCACGGCGGACGATCGTGTTTATGTGCGCCCGAGCGGCCAGTTCAACGACGTGGCCGCGTTGGAGAACACTTTGTTGCGCGTCGGCGGGCAGACGTTCCGCCTCGGCGATATCGCCACCATTCGCCGTGGTTACGACGATCCGCCCAGCCAGCAGATGCGCTTCATGTCGCAGCAGGTGCTGGGTGTGGGTATCACCATGCAGCCGGGTGGCGATGTGATCCATCTGGGCGCCGCGCTGGACGAGGCGACCGCCAGGCTGCAGAAGCGTTTGCCCGCGGGCCTGAAACTGGTCGAAGTGACCAGCATGCCGCACGCGGTGGCGCATTCGGTGGACGACTTCCTGGATTCGGTCGCCGAAGCAGTGGCGATCGTGCTGCTGGTGAGCCTGCTCAGCCTGGGCCTGCGCACCGGCATGGTGGTGGTGATCTCGATTCCGTTCGTGCTGGCCGCCACCGCGCTGTGCATGGAGCTGATGGGCATCGGCCTGCACAAGGTCTCGCTTGGCACCCTGGTGCTGGCGTTGGGTTTGTTGGTGGACGACGCGATCATCGCGGTGGAAATGATGGCGGTGAAGCTGGAGCAGGGATGGAGCCGTGCGCGCGCGGCGGCCTTCGCCTATACCAGCACCGCATTTCCGATGCTGACCGGCACGCTGGTGACGGTGTCCGGCTTCCTGCCGATCGCACTGGCCAAGTCCGGTACCGGCGAGTACACGCGTTCGATCTTCGAGGTGTCGGCGATTGCGCTGCTGCTGTCGTGGTTGGCGGCGGTGATCGTGATTCCGCTGCTGGGCTATCACTTCCTGCCCGAGCATCACGCACGCGTGCAGCCGGGCAGCGAGTGGTGGGCCCGCTTCATGCCGGCGCGCTGGAACGAAGCGCGGCGGGCGAAGGCCAAGACGCGGCCCGAGCATGGCGGCGACATCGAGATCTACGACACCGCGTTCTACCAGCGCTTCCGCCGCATGCTCGATTACTGCCTGAAGCATCGCGTGCTGGTGCTGGTGGTGACGGTGGCGCTGTTCGTGGTGTCGATGGCGGGCTTCGGCCTGGTGCCGAAGCAGTTCTTCCCCAGCTCCGATCGGTCCGAACTGCTGGTCGATCTGCGCCTGCCGGAAGGTGCCTCGTTCGATGCCACGCTGGTCCAGGTCAAGCGCATGGAGAACGTGCTGAAGGACCGCAAGGAAGTGGCCAGCTATGTCAGCTTCGTGGGTAGCGGCGCGCCGCGCTTCTATCTGCCGCTGGACCAGCAGTTGCCGCAGCCGAACTTCGCGCAGTTCGTGGTGACCGCGAAAGACGTGGAGAACCGCGAGACCCTGGCGAAGGTGCTGGATGGTGTGCTGGCCCGCGACTTCAGCGCCGTGCGCACCCGCGTCAGCCGGCTGGAGAACGGGCCGCCGGTCGGTTTCCCGGTGCAGTTCCGCGTCAGTGGCGACGACATCGCCACCGTTCGCGGCATCGCCGAGAAAATCGCCGGCGTGATGCGCGCCGACCAGCGCACGCGCAACGTGCAGTTCGACTGGGACGAACCGGCCGAGCGCTCCGTGCGCTTCGACATCGACCAGGTCGCCGCGCGCCGGCTGGGCGTGAGCTCGCAGGATGTGGCGGACTTCCTCGCCATGTCGCTGTCGGGCACCACGGTCACGCAGTACCGCGAGCGCGACAAGCTGATCGCGGTGGACCTGCGCGCGCCGCAGAACGAGCGCGTGCACCCGGACCAGATCGAGCGCCTGGCATTGCCCACCCCAAGCGGCGCGGCGATTCCGCTGGCCCAGTTGGGCAAGGTTCATTACGGCCTGGAGTACGGCGTGATCTGGGCGCGCGACCGCCAACCTTCGATCAATGTGCAGTCCGATACGCGCAACGGTGCGCAAGGCCTGGACGTGACCAACGCGATCGACGCCAAGCTCGCCGAGCTGCGCAAGGGCCTGCCGGTGGGCTATCGCATCGAGGTGGGCGGTTCGGTGGAGCAGAACGCCAAGGCGCAGGGTTCGATCAACGACCAGATGCCGCTGATGGTGATCGCGGTGCTGACCTTGCTGATGATTCAGCTGCAGAGCGTCGGCCGCACCTTCATGGTGGTGCTCACCGCGCCGCTGGGCCTGATCGGCGTGATCGTGTCGCTGCTGCTGTTCGGCCAGCCGTTCGGCTTCGTCGCGACGCTGGGCACCATCGCCATGTTCGGCATCATCATGCGCAACTCGGTGATCCTGGTGGACCAGATCGAGCAGGACATCCGCGAAGGGCATCCGCGCCTGGAGGCCATCGTCGGTGCCACGGTGCGGCGCTTCCGGCCGATCACGCTGACGGCGGCCGCTGCGGTGCTGGCGCTGATTCCACTGCTGCGCAGCAACTTCTTCGGGCCGATGGCGACCGCGCTGATGGGTGGTATCACGGTGGCCACCATCCTGACCCTGTTCTACCTGCCGGCGCTGTATGCCGTGTGGTATCGCGTCAAACCGGATGAAGTGTCGAAGGAGGTGCGGCCATGATGCGCGTTCGTACGACACACGCCGCCGCATTGGGTGTGGTGTTCGCCTTGGCCGGGTGTTCGTTCGCGCCATCGGCGAAGCCGCCGAAGGCGCAGGACCCGGAACACTATGCGGTGGCACCGACACCGGCGGCCAGTGCGGAAGCCGGCGGAGTGGCGCAGCGTTTCAGTCTCGGCCAGCGCGCCGTGCCGGAGTGGTGGAAGGCTTATGGCTCGACCGGGCTCGATGCGTTGGTGGACGAAGGCCTGCAGCACAGCCCTTCGCTGGAAGCCGCGCGCCACACGCTGGAATCCGTGCGGCAGCAGTATCGCGCGGTGGTAGGCGATGCGCTGTGGCCGTCGCTCGATGCGGGCGGGCAGGTGACGCGCGAGCGTGCGCTGGGGCTGCCGAACGTGGGCAAGCCGACCAATATCTACAACGTGTATGCCGGGCAGTTGCAGCTGAGCTACGACTTCGATCTGTTCGGGGTGTCGCGCAATGAGGTGAAGCAGGCGGCGGCGCAGGTGGACGCGCAGTCCTATCAGTTCGATGCGGCGCGGCGCGCGCTGGCGGCCAATATCGTGATCTCCGCGGTGACGGCTTCGGCGTTGGCGGAGCAGGTCGAGGCGACGGAGCGCTTGGCGGCGTTAGCGCGCGAGCAGGTCGAGCTCACCGGCAAGGCCTATCGCTTGGGTGCGGCGGCGAACGAGGATCTGCTCGCGGCGCAGCGCAGTGCGGCGTCCATCGAAGGAAGCTTGCCGGGCCTGCGTGCGCAGGCCTTGCGTGAGCGCCATGCGCTGGCGGTGTTGCTGGGTCGCACGCCGGATCAGGCGCCGGAGGTGCTGTCGCTGGCGGAGTTGAAGTTGCCGGCGGATGTGCCGGTGTCGCTGCCGTCGGAACTCCTGCAGCAGCGGCCGGATGTATTGGCCGCGGAAGCGGCGGTGCGTGCGGCTTCGGCGGAAGTGGGCGTGGCGACCGGTAATTTGTTTCCGCACCTGTCGTTGTCGGCATCGCTGGGTTCGGCGGCGTTCGATCGTTCGAAACTGTTTACGGGTGCGAGCACGATCTGGGGCGCCACGGCATCACTGACGCAGCCGATTTTCCATGGCGGCGCGTTGTGGGCGCAGCGTAAGGCAGCCATAGCTTCCTACGATGCGTCGCTGGCGCAGTATCGGCAGACGGTGCTGGGCGCGTTCCAGAATGTGGCCGATACCTTGACGGCATTGGAGCAGGATGCGTTGGCCTTGCAGGCGGCGCAGAGTGGCGCCGGTTCGGCGAAGCAGTCGTTCGACGATGCGCGTAGCCGCTATAGCTTGGGTGCGGCTTCGTATCCGCTGACCTTGGCGGGCGAGCAGCGTTGGCAGAATGCGCGGGTGCAGGAGATTCAGGCAACGGCGCAGCGATTGGTGGATACGGCGGCGTTGTTTCAGGCGATGGGTGAGCCGGCAAAATAATGTGTAGGTTGGGGTGAGCACAGCGAACCCCAACAGGCATCGTCATGTGGCAAGCATGTTGGGGTTCGCTGTGCTCACCCCAACCTACGCCGAATTTCTTTTCGGCCCTGTCCGGCCATCGGTTGCTTGAACTTTTACAGCATCTATATGCCTAACCACCCGCGCCGCATCGCTTCTTTACGAGCATGCGGCGCATCATTCTCGCTTCGATGCCGGGAAGGCTTGCGACCGGAGGCCACGGGTCGGGTACGCGGGCAGCGCCCTGTACCTGCGGCTCCGGCCGCAAACCTTCCCGGCATCAAAAAGAAACCCGCCTTGCGACGGGTTTCTTTTTACGTGGAGACTTGGAACTTCAGGGCTTGCCGCCGGCGCGAATCAACTCCATCACCTCATAGCAAGCGCCCATCGTGTGGTAATCCACCTTGCCGGCCGGGCTCTTCTCGTCGTCGTACTTGCGATTATCGCGAGTAAGAATGCGAAACCACGCGCCATACTTGTGATCGACAAAATGCTCCCAAGAGTACGCCCACAGCTTCTGATACCACTCGTCGTACTTCGCTTCGCCGGTACGCGCATGCAATAGCGCAGCGGTAGCCAGCGACTCGGCCTGCACCCAGAAATACTTGTCGTCGTCGCACACCGTGCCATCCGGTGCGAAGCCGTAGGCAATGCCGCCGTATTCCTTGTCCCAGGCGCGATCGAGCGCGGTGTCGAACAAGTGCTGCGCCGTCGGTACCAGCCACTTCTCCTCGCGGTTGCGCTCCAGCAGCAGCGGTTCGAGGATCAGCAGCAGCTTGGCCCATTCGGTCTGGTGGCCGGGCTGGAAACCCCAGGGGCGGAACAGATGCTTGGGATTGTCGAGGTTGTACTTCCAGTCGATATTCCAGTCGACGTCGTAGTGCTCCCACACCAGGCCCTCGGCCTTGGCGGCCTGGCGGCGGGTCATGTTGTCGGCAAGCGTCAGCGCGCGTTCCAGATAGCGCGGCTCGTCGCTGGCCTGGTACGCGGCGAGCATCGCCTCGCACATATGCATATTGGCGTTCTGGCCGCGGTAGCCGCTGAAGTTCCAGTGCTCGTCGGCTTCGTCGCGGTACAGGCCGAAGTCGGCATCCCAGTAGCGCTTTTCCAGCAGCTCCCAGGTTTCGTCCATCCACGGGCGCACTTCGGTGAGGCCGGCCTTCAATGCAGTGGAGTAGGCCAGCAGCACGAAGGCTACGCCGTAGGCGTGGTAGGTGCGGTCTTCCGGCTTGCCGTCGCGGATGGTCCAGGCGTAGCCGCCGCTGGCGGCGTCACGATGGACTTCGCGCAGATAGCGCAGGCCGTGGCGTGCGGCATCGAGGTATTCGGCGCGCCGGTCGTCGAATTCGCGCGCGGCCATCGCGTAGCTGAAGATGAAGCGCGTGCTGCTCACCAGGTGGCGGTGGCTGCGGTCGTAGATGGTGCCGTCGTCTTTGTAGTAATGGAAAAAGCCGCCGGCCGGGTCGATCGCGTGCGGATGATAGAAGGCCATAGTGTGCGCGATGTGCGCGCGCAGGAAAGCTTCGCTACGGAAATCGGGGGAATTCATGCGTGGGTGTCCATAAAGGCGAGCACCTCGGCTTCGTCCGGCATGGCGGCGAACGAACCCAGGCGGGTCACGGTGAGCGCGCCGCAGGCGGCGGCGAAGCGCAGCATGGCGTGCAGGCGCGGCAGTTCGGCGACGAGATGGTCAAGCTGGTCAGGGCCTTTCTCCACCGTGGCCAGGCGATGCAGCAGGCCGCCGACGAAGGCGTCGCCGGCAGCGGTGCTGTCCACCGTGGGCACGGCGTAGACCGGCATCTCGCCGGCGGCGTCCGGATGGAACCAGCGCAGCGTGCGCGAACCGTCGGTCACCACCAGCAGGCGCGCGCGGCCGGTCCACAGGCGCTCCAGCGTGGTGTCCTCGCTGGCGTCGCCGGCCAGCCAATGGAATTCCTCGGCACTCAGCTTGACCACGTCGGCCAGGTGCAGCGCGGGCCACAGCTCGTCGTGCGAGGCACTCTGGTTCGGCCACAGCGCGGGACGCAGGTTGAGATCGAAGCTGACCCAGGCGCCGGCGGCGTGTGCGCGGCGCATGCCTTCGCGGGTGGCTTCGGCCAGCGCGGGCTCGGTCATGCTGTTGGAGCAGACGTGGAACACGGCGGCGGCACGGAAGCTTTCCTCGCGGAAATGCGCGGGGCGGAACAGCAGGTCGGCCGAAGGCGGGCGATAGAAGCTGAAGCTGCGTTCGCCGTGGCTGTCCAGCGCGACGAAGGCCAGTGCGGTGTTTGCCTCGCCGGTGCGCGCGACGCCGGAGGTGTCGACGCCGGCGCGGTGCAGGCTGTCCAGCAGGAAGTCGCCGAACATGTCCTGGCCGAGCATGCCGGCGAACGCGGCCGGCCCGCCCAGCCGCGCGACGGCGACGGCGACATTGGCTGGCGCGCCGCCGGCGAAGGGAATAAAGCTGCGCGGGAAGCCCTGCGCGTCACGCCCCTCGGCGTGGAAGTCGATCAGCGCTTCACCGAAGCACAGGATATTGCGTGGCATCGAAAGGGGATCTCAGTGAGTGGCGGCGACTGGCGTGTCGCTCTTGATGCGTGAGCCGTAAAGGCCGTAGAAAACGATGTAGGCGTAGCACAGCAGCGGCAGGAAGAAGGCGTGCTGCACCCCGATGTGGTCGGCGAACAAGCCCTGCACGTAAGGCACGATGGCGCCGCCGACGATGGCCATGATCAGCAGGCTGGAGGCCTTGCCGGTCAACGGGCCCATGCGTTCGATGCCGAGCGAGAAGATGGTCGGGAACATGATCGAGTTGAACAGGCCGATCGACACCACGCTGTACATCGCGACCGGGCCCTTGGTCGACATGGTGGTCAGCACCAGCGCCATGTTGACCGCGGCGAAGATCGCCAACAGCTTGCGCGGCGACAGCTTGGCCAGCAGCACCGAACCGATGAAGCGGCCGATCATCGCGCCGAGCCAGTAGTAAGCCACCCAGTTCGCGGCGGCCTGCTCGGTCATGTTGCCGATGTCGGGCATCGACAGGTAGTTGACCAGGAAGCTGCCGATCGCCACTTCGCCGCCGACGTAGAAGAAGATCGCCAGCACGCCGAACAGCACGTGCGGGTGGCGCAGCGCGTCGCCCAGGGTGTGGTGCCCGGTGTCGGCCTGCTCGGTGCTTTCTTTCAGCGTCGGCAGGCGGAACAGGTAGACGAAGATCGCCAGCAGGAACAGCACCACGGCCAGGCCCAGATACGGGCCCTGCACGGTCTGCGCTTCCTGCGCGCGGTAGGCGAGCTGTTCGGCGGGCGACAGCTTGGCGATCTGCTCGGCTCCCAGCACCGCGGCCGACAGGATCAGCAGGCCGCCGAACTTCGGCGCCAGGAAGGTGCCGAGCGAATTGAGCGCCTGCGCCAGGGTGAGGCGGCTGGAGCTGGTCTTCTCAGGGCCGAGCAGCGCGACGTACGCATTGGCCGCCACCTGCAGCACGGTGATGCCGGTCGCCAGCACGAACAGCGCGCCGAGGAACGCCGCGTACAAATGCATCGCTGCGGCAGGCCAGAAACCCACGGCGCCGACACCGGCGATGGCCAGTCCCGCCACGATGCCTTTCTTGTAGCCCAGATGCGCGACCAGCCGGCCCGCCGGCAACGACATCAGGAAATACGCACCGAAAAAAGTGAACTGCACCAGCATCGCCTCGGCGTAGTTCAGCTGGAACACCGCCTTCAGATGCGGAATCAGAATGTCGTTGAGGCAGGTGAGAAAGCCCCACATGAAGAAGATGCTGGTGAGCACCCCCATCGCCATCGGGTAATCGGTGTAGCGCTCCTTGGCCGCCCCGGGGAGCGAGGTGTTCGACGGGGCGGGTGGTGAGGCGAAAGCCATGGGTGGTTTCCTTGAGCTAGGAATCAAGTCGTGCGCGGGGAACCGCTGCTTTCGCGGATGACCAGCGTTACCTGCGCGACCGTGGTGGTGGCGTCGGCCTGCGGTTTGCGCAGGCGGGCGAGCAGCAGTTGCGCGGCCTGGCGGCCACGCGCGCGCGGATCGGTGGCGAGCGTGGTGAGCGGCGGCATGCTGAAGGCCGCCTCGGCCACGTCGTCGAAGCCGGTCAGCGCGAAGTCGCGGCCCGGCTGGATGCCGCGCTGGTTGAGACCAAGCATCAGGCCCAGTGCGACCGCGTCGTTGTAGCAAACGGCTGCGGTCGGCGCGGGCTTGGCAGCGAACAGGTCGGCGCAGGCGCGCGCGGCGTCCATGCGGGTCGGCAGCGTTTCCACGCGCCAGCGCGGCGCGATCGGCAGGCTGGCGGCGTTCATCGCTTCGACGTAGCCGGCGTGGCGCTGGCGGCACGAGCTGGAGTCGCCATGGCCGCCGAAGAACGCGATGCGCTTGTGGCCCTGCGCGATCAGATGCTCGGTGGCGAGCTTGGCGCCGTGCTGGTTGTCCAGCATCAGGCGGTCCCAGTGCGCGTATTCGGGCAGGTTGCCGCCGAGTTCGCGGTTGAACAGCAGCACCGGCGTCTGTGCGCCTACCGCGGCCAGCACGCGCTCGGCAGCGCTGCCTTCCGCAGGCGACAGAATGATTCCACCCGGGCCATGTTCGATCAGCGAACTGAGCACCGCCTGCTCGCGCTCCACCGATTCGCCGGTGCTGCCGAGCAAGGTGACGAAGCCGGCCTGGCCTAGCGTTTCATCCACGCCCGCCGCGAATTCGGCGAAGAACGGATTGCCGAGTTCGTTGAGCACCAGCGCGATGCTTGATGAGGTGCGGCGGCGCAGATTGGCGGCTGCGCGGTTGTAGACGTAGCCCTGCTTGCGCAGTTCTTCCTCTACGCGGGCGCGGGTGTGTTTGTTCACCAGCGGGCTGCCGCGCAGCACCAGCGACACGGTGGCCCGCGACACGCCGCAGCCGGCGGCAATGTCGTTCAGGGTGATCTTGCGACGGATCGAGGTCGAGCTTTCCATGGTTCTCGCAGCCATTAGAACGATCCAAAAGTAGTCGATTCGCTAAGGATAGTGATCTCGCACTGCAGCATGCACCGGCCACAGGTGGGGTGTTAGCTTCCCGAATTTGGAACGATCCAAACCGCAGGGCGGGGCAATCGACCCAGAAGCAGCCCCTCCGGTCGACCGGATCGCGACCGCAAGACACCGTCCAGGGGAGATGCCGATGGTCAAGTTTCCGTTTAAACCGGCTTTCGGATTGGCGCTGGCGCTGGCTGCCGCCGCCGGCCATGCCGCCGCTGCCGGCCACGCCGCGGAGGTCGATCCGCGCATCGGCACCGGTGGCGACGGCCACACCTTCCCGGGTGCCACGGTGCCGTTCGGCATGATCCAGCTCTCGCCGGACACGGCCATGCCGGATTTCAAGCACGCCTATAAGTGGGCCGCCGGCTACCAGTACGCGGACAGCAGCCTGCTCGGCTTCTCGCATACGCATTTCTCCGGCTCCGGCCATTCGGACCTGGGCGACGTGCTGGTGATGCCGATCGCGGGCGAGGCCAGGCTGGAGCCCGGCGACCCAGCCCAGCCCGGCAGCGGCTACCGCTCGCGCTTCAGCCACGACAGCGAGAAGGTGGAAGCCGGCTATTACGCCGTCACCCTCAGCGACTACCAGGTGCGTGCCGAACTCACCGCCGGCCGCCGCGTCGGCTGGCACCGCTACAGCTTCCCGGCCGGGCAGGCGGCGCATGTGCTGCTGGACCTGCGCCCGAGCATCTACGACTACCCGGGCAAGGTGCTGTGGTCGTCCTTGCGCGTGCATCCGGACGGCGCCGTCACCGGCTGCCGCCAGACCCGCGGCTGGGCGCCGGGGCGCGAGCTGTGCTTCGCCATGCGCTTCTCGCAGCCGCTGGCCGCGCGCCATCTGTACGACCGCGAGACCGACGTCGCCTACAAGGGCTTCAAGGGCCCGGGCCACCAGCCGGAGGACCAGGACGCGCAGCAGGGCCGCGCCATCGTCGGCGTGTTCGACTTCGGCCAGCTCAAGCAGCCGCTGCAGGTGAAGGTGTCCATCTCGCCGGTGAGCGAGGCCAATGCACTCGCCAACCTCGACACCGACGGCAAGGGCTGGGACTTCGATGCCCGCCGCGCCGAGGCGCGCACCGCCTGGAACCAGGTGCTGGGCGTGGTCGACGTCGACGCGCCCCAGGAGCAGCGCACCAGCTTCTACACCTCGCTGTACCACGCCATGCTCTCGCCCACGCTGAGCATGGACGTCAATGGCGATTACCGCGGCCCGGACAACGCGGTGCACCGCGCGCAGGGCTTCGAGTTCCATTCCACCTGGTCGCTGTGGGACGTGTACCGCGCGCAGCAGCCGCTGATGGTGCTGTTGCAGCCGCAGCGCAGCGTGGATTTCGTGCGCTCGCTGATCGCCGCGCGCGAGGCCAGCCCGTTCGGCATCCTGCCGGTGTGGGCGTACCAGGGCCTGGAGACGTGGTGCATGATCGGCTACCACGCGGTGCCGGTGATCGCCGACGCCTACGTGAAGGGCATCCGCGGCTTCGACGCCAAGGCTGGCCTGGACGCTATGGTGGCCAGCGCCACCTATGCGCCGTACGGCGGCCTGGGCGAATACATGCAGCGCGGCTACGTGCCGATCGACAAGGAACCGGAAGGCGCCTCCAAGACCCTGGAATACGCCTTCGACGACTGGACCATCGCGCAGATGGCCAAGGCCATGGGCCGCACCGACGTCGCCGCGACCTTCGCCAAGCGCGCCGGCAACTGGCGCAACGCCTACGACGCCAAGACCGGCTTCATGCGCGCGCGCAAGACCGACGGCAAGTTCCGCGAGCCGTTCAATCCCGACGTCGCCGGCTACGGCAGCGACTACACCGAGGGCAATGCCTGGCAGTACTCCTGGTATGTGCCGCAGGACGTGGCCGGGCTGATCAGCGCGATGGGCGGCGACCAGGCCTTCGTGCAGAAGCTCGACAGCGTGTTCGACGCCAAGGTCGATGCCAAGCAGTTCGCCCACGTGGAAGACATCACCGGCCTGATCGGCTGGTACGCCCACGGCAACGAGCCCAGCCACCACCTGGCGTATCTGTACGACTACGCCGGCGCACCCTGGCAGACCCAGCAGCGCCTGAAGCAGATCATGGACAGCCAGTACGCGCCGCGCCCGGACGGCCTGGCCGGCAACGACGACCTGGGCCAGATGTCGGCCTGGTACGTGTTCACCGCGCTGGGGTTCTACCCGGTCGCGCCGGGCAGCGACGAGTACGCCATCGGCCGCCCGTTCGTGCGCAAGGCCACGCTGCACCTGCAGGGCGGCAAGACCTTCACAGTCTCGGCCGAACCGCTGGACGACGCCCACCCCTACGTCGGCGAGGTGACCCTCAACGGCAAGCCGCTGGACCGGGTGTTCCTGCGCCACGGCGAGATCCTGGCCGGCGGCGAGCTGCACTTCCGCATGCAGGCGCAGCCGGACCGCCACTGGGGCCAGGCGGCCGCGGCGCGACCGGCGGCGATGAGCGCGTACGCGCATTGACAGCGCTGGCATGAAAACCCCTCTCCCGCAGGGAGAGGGGCTCGTCGCGACACGGCAAATCGCCGCGCCGTGACATCCCCGCTGGCAGGCATCAGATGATTCTGTAACCATCGGCCCATGCGGCACTCCCCGTGGAAACTTACGCCGGTCACCCGACCCCGGATGCGGGATCGCGTGGCGCTGCGCTGGCGCCTGGGCGGACTGCTGTTCGCGGTGCTGGTGATCGTGGCGCTGCCGTACATGGTGACCCGCAGCGGCTCGCGCGATGCGCTGGAAGCCAATGCCCGGGTCACCCATTCCTCCGAGGTCAAATCGCTGACCTACCGCATCGCCTACGTCACCCGCGACGGCGAGGCGGCGCTGTACCGGCTGCTGGACGGCGACGACAACCCGCAGGTGCGCGTGCGCGCCGGCCGCGCCAGCAAGGAGATCCCCGGCCTGCTCGCGCAGCTGCGCGACATGACCCGCGACAACGCCGACCAGCAGGCCCGCATCGGTGCGCTCGGCAGCATGGTCAGCGGCCGCCTGGCCCTGCTCGACCAGGCCATGCTGCGCTACCGCCAGGGCGACGTGCGCGCGGCCAACGACGCGCTGCGCGACTCCGGCACCTTGTTCAAGATGGACGACCTGATCGACGGCATCGTGCAAAGTGAAGACGACACCTTGCTCGCGCGCCGCAGCCAGGCGCGCGAGGCCTCGTCCAACAGCAGCCTGGCGCTGACCATCACCGCCAGCGCCCAGGTCCTGCTGCTGGCCATCGTGGTGATCGTGTCCGAGCGGCAGATCAGCCGCCGCCTGCAGGCGGAGGACCGCGAAGGCCAGGCGGTGCAGCGCTCGCAGCTGATCGTGCAGGCGGTGCGCGAACCGATCGCCCTGCTCGACAGCAAGCTGTGCACCTTGCTGGTCAACGCGGCCTTCGGCGAGTTGTATGGCATACCGCCATCGAACCGGCATTCGCTGCCGCTGGTGGAGATCGGCGACGGCGCCTGGCGCGACAGCGCGCTGCAGCAGCGCCTCAACGACGTGCTGCTGCTCGACCGCGAACTGTGGGATTACGAACTGCTCCAGCGCACCGTCGACGGCGTCGACCGCCACGTGGTGATCAACGCCCGCCGCCTGCAGCAGGACGACAGCGGCGAGCCGGTGCTGCTGCTCACCGTGAGCGACGTCACCGCGCGCGCCCTGGTCGAGCAGCAGGTGAAGGAACTGAATCGTCAGCTCGAAGGCAAGGTGGCCCAGGTCTCCGACGTCAATCGCGAGCTGGAGGCCTTCAGCTATTCGGTCTCGCACGACCTGCGCGCGCCGCTGCGGCATATCGCCGGCTTTGCCAGCAAGCTGGAACAGCATCTGGGCGAGGGCGCGGACGACAAGTCGCAGCACTACATCGAGGTGATCAGCGACGCCGCCCGCCGCATGGCCCAGCTGATCGACGACCTGCTGGTGTTCTCGCGCCTGGGCCGCGGCGCGCTGCGCCTGCAACCGGTCGACATGCAGTCGCTGGCGGAAGAAGCGCGCGTGCTGGCCGAGTCGGAAGTGCATGGCCGGCGTATCCTGTGGGCGATCGCGCCGCTGCCGATCGTGATCGGCGACGAGAACATGCTGCGCACGGTGTGGCAGAACCTGCTCGGCAACGCGGTGAAATACACCGGCAAGTGCGAGGTGGCGAATATCGGCGTGGAGATGCGCCGCGGCGACAACGGCGACTACGAGTTCGTGGTCAGCGACGACGGCGCCGGCTTCGACATGCAGTATTCCGGCAAGCTGTTCGGCGTGTTCCAGCGGCTGCACCGCGCTTCCGAATTCCCTGGCAACGGCATCGGCCTGGCCAATGTGCGGCGCATCGTGCAGCGCCACGGCGGCAAGGTATGGGCCGAGGGCAGCCCGGGCGAGGGCGCGCGCTTCCACTTCACCCTGCCGGCCTCCGACCTGGCCGATGCCTTCGCGCTGGAACGGCAATGAGCCTGGGCACGGTCACCCGCAACGCGCCGGCGCACGGCATCCTGCGCAGCATCCTGCTGGCCGAGGACAGCCCGGCCGATGCCGAGCTGGCGCTGGAAGCGCTGCGCAGCGCGCACCTGGCCAACCCGGTGGTGCATGTCGAGGACGGCGTGGACTGCCTCGATTACCTGCACAGCCGCGGTGCCTGGGCCGGCCGCCCGCCGCTGGACCCGGCGGTGGTGCTGCTGGATATCAAGATGCCGCGCGTGGACGGCCTGGAAGTGCTGACCGAGATGCGCGCGGACGAACGCCTGCGGCGCATCCCGGTGGTGGTGCTGTCGTCCTCGCGAGAGGAAAGCGACCTGGCCCGCAGCTGGGACCTGGGCGTGAATGCTTATGTGATCAAACCGGTCGATGTCGACCAGTTTTTCGAAGCGGTGCGCACGCTCGGCCAGTTCTGGGCGGTGCTGAACCAGGCGCCGGATTGAACCGGCGCCGCGCCGCGAAGGTATCGCTTACATGCCAGAGAAACCCAATATTCCCCTGCCGTCGCCGCTCCCGCGCATCCGCGTGCTGCAGATCGAGGACAGCCTGCCCGATGCCGAGCTGGTGATCTCGGAGCTGGACGCCGACGCGATCGATTTCGAAGTGCGCCTGGTCGACGACGAGGTCGGCTATGTGCGCGAGCTGGAAGACTTCAAGCCGCACATCGTGCTGTCCGACCTGAGCATGCCCGGCTTCTCCGGCGAACGCGCGCTGGAGCTGCTGCGCGAGCACGACCGCGACCTGCCTTTCATCTACGTCTCGGCCACGCTGGGCGAGGAAGCGGCGATCGCCGCGCTGCGCAACGGCGCCACCGATTACATCCTCAAGCAGAACCCCGCGCGCCTGGCCAGCGCGGTGCGCCGCGCCCTGCGCGAACACGAGGCGCAGAAGGCACAGCGCCGCGCCGAAGCGGAACTGATCCGCGCGCAGCGCTTCGAAAGCCTGGCCATGCTGGCCGGCGGCTTGAGCCACGACTTGCGCAATCTGCTGCAGCCGCTGCTGCTGGCCGGCGAAAGCCTGCAGGATTACCAGGACGACCCGCGCCTGGCACGCCTGGGCAAGCTGGTGCGCGATTGCGGCCGGCGCGGCCTGGACATGGTGCAGTCGATGCTGTCCTTCGCCCGCGGCGCGCGCCGCGCGGAACAGGTGCGGGTCGGCGCGCTGCTCGATGCGCTCAACCTGCTGCTGCAGGGCAGCGTGCCGCGCAATGTCACGCTGGTGCTGGCGGTGGACGATCCGGAGCTGAGCTTCTCCGGCAACCACACCGAGCTGCAGCAGTGCCTGCTCAACCTCAGCCTCAATGCGATCCAGGCCATGCCCGGCGGCGGCGAGCTGCGCATCGAGGCGGGCCAGCAGGCGCTGGCCAGCGAGTTTTTCGAGGCAGGTGAAAGCGCGAATGAAGGACGCTATCTGCGCCTGAGCGTGACCGACACCGGCTGCGGCATGGACGAGGCCACGCTGGCGCATCTGTACGAGCCGTTCTACACCACCAAGGAAGGCGGCACCGGTCTGGGCCTGCTTTCGTGCAAGCGCATCGTGGCCAGCCACGGCGGCGCGATGCGCGTGGAGAGCGTGCTGGGGCAGGGCAGCGGCTTCCATCTCTACCTGCCGCTGAGCGTACAGTTCGACGAATTGCCCGAGAGCGAGGACGACGAGCACCTGCTGGGCAATGCCGAGCGCGTCCTGGTGGTAGTGGAGGAAGCGGCGCAGCTGTCGCTGTTGGTGGATACGCTGGATGCGTGGGGCTATCAGGCACACGCCAGCCAGAGCGGCACCGCCGCGCTGCAGTGGATCGAGGCGCACGGCGTGCCGGACCTGGTGGTGATGGACGCCGACATGAACCTGTTCACCGGCGTGCGCACGCTGGCGGCGCTGATCGAACATGGCTACGAGCGCGCCGTGGTGCTGCTGACGCGGCCGGACGCGCCGCCGGATCTGGAAGAGATGCCCGAAGTGGAGCGGCTCTATCTGGTCGACAAGCCGGTGGCGACGTTCAAGCTGCTGGGGACGCTGCGCGAGGCGCTCGACGGCGAAGCGTAGGTTGGGGTGAGCCGCAGGCGAACCCCAACCTACGCCGAGGATGGCGAGGGATCAGTCGATCCCGAGCTTCTTCAGCTTGTAGCGCAGCGCGCGGAAGGTGATGCCAAGCTTCTTGGCCGCCGCGGTCTTGTTGTACCGCGACTCCTCCAATGCCTTGATGATCGCCGTCCGCTCGATATTGCTGATGTAATCGTCCAGGCCGCCATCGGCGGTCGGCGCGGGCGCGGGGGGCGGCATCGGAGTGGCCGAGGGCGCACCCAGCGGCGGCGGCAGGGCGGTTTCTGCAATACGCGGCATGCGCTGCGGCAGCATCAGGTCGGCCAGGTCGATCTGCTCGCCGTCGCACATCGCCATCGCGCGTTCGAGGATGTTCTCCAGCTCGCGCACATTGCCCGGAAAGTCGTAACTGTCCAGCGCCTGCTGCGCCGCCGGCAGCAGGCTGCCGGGATTGCCGCCGCTCTTGGCGGCGAGCTGGCGCAGGATATAGCCGGCCAGCAGGGGCACGTCGCCGCGGCGTTCGCGCAGCGGCGGCACGCGCAGTTCGATCACGTTGATGCGGTAGAACAGGTCCTGGCGGAACTGGCCCTGCTCGACCAGCGCGGCAAGATTCTTGTGCGTGGCCGAAAGAATGCGCACGTCGACCGGGATTTCCTCGCGCGCGCCGATGGGGCGCACCGCTTTCTCCTGGATCGCGCGCAGCAGCTTCACCTGCATGTGCAGCGGCAGCTCGGCCACTTCGTCCAGGAACAGGGTGCCGCCGTTGGCAGCCTGGAACAGGCCTTCCTTGTCGCTTACCGCGCCAGTGAAGCTGCCTTTGCGGTGGCCGAAGAATTCGCTCTCCATCAGCTCGGACGGGATCGCGCCGCAGTTCACCGGCACGAACGGGCCGGCCGCGCGGGGGCCTTGTTCGTGGATCAGGCGGGCGACCAGTTCCTTGCCGACGCCGGATTCGCCGGCGATGTACACCGGCGCCTGGTTGCGCGCCAGCTTGCCGATGGTGGAGCGCACCTGCTGCATCGCGGGCGAGTCGCCGATCAGGCGGTCGGCCGCGTTGGGCACCTTTGCGGCACCGCCGCCGGCACGCTTCTCCTCAGCCAGGCGCAGCGCGGTGCGCACCAGCTGGCGCAGGATCTGGATATCGACCGGCTTGGACACGAAATCGAAGGCGCCGGCCTTCAAGGCGCTGACCGCGGCATCGACGTTGCCGTAGGCGGTAATCATTGCCACCGGCATGTCGGGGTGCTTGGCGGCGATCAGCTCGATCACCTCGTGGCCGGTGCCATCGGGCAGGCGCATGTCGGTGAAGCAGAGGTCGTAGCTGCGTTCTTCCAGGGCGCGCCGCGCATCCGCCACCGTACCCACTGCATCGACCTGCAGGTCCATGCGACCCAGGGTGATGGTCAGCAGTTCGCGAATATCGCGCTCGTCGTCGATGACGAGGACGGTCTGTTGGCTCATGTCATCCAGCTGGTTTTCAGTTGCGGGCTAGGATACCCGCCCCCTCCCCGAGGGGCAAAGCCTGCTCTCTTCACGCGTTTTCAGTGCCCTAGATGCCGGTCGAAGAAACGCCAGATCACGCGGTACGCATCCTTGGATTCCGGCAATTCCGGGTCGGAGAAGAAGGAATGCCACATGCCGTCCCACACGTGCAGTTCGGCTTCCACGCCGGCCCGGTCCAGCAGCGTCTGGCTGTGGACCACCGCGCTCATGGCCATGTCGCGCGTGCCGGAGATCAGCAGGGTGGGCGGGAATTTCGCCAGCAGCTCGGGCGAATTGGCCGCAAACACCAGCGGATCGTCGGTGCTGGCGCCTTTGAAATAGGGCAGGTCACTGAGCTTCATCGACCTGGGCGGAATCGGTTTGCCGTTGAGCGGCGAGGCGATGTAGGCCTCGTCACCGTCCAGCGGGGTCACGCCGGCGCAGAACATGCCGATCGCGCCGGGCACCGGCAGCTTGTCGTGGATGAGCCGGGCAGTGACCTCGCCGGTGAGGATGCCTCCGGCGGAGCAGCCGTAGATGCCTACGTTCGCCGGCTTGTAGTGCTTGAGCAGCTCGCGGTACACCGCCAGCACGTCGTCGGTGGCGGCGGGAAAGACGTGCTCGGGGCCTTCCCGGTAATCCACCGTCACCACCTTCACGCGCCCCAGGCTGGCGATCGGGATCGCCTCGACCAGGCCGCCGCTGTGCGCGCCCCACAGGAAGGCGCCGCCGTGCAGGTTGATCAGCACCCGTGCCTGGTTCGCCGGCGCGAGGCCCTGCGCGGGCAGCACCACGTCCACCGCCACGCCGGCGATCCGGTCGGCGGCGATCTTCACCGGGTAGAGCTTCTGCATGCGCGCGGCGCGGGCGCTGTTCATGCGGTCGTAGAACGCACGGTTCTGCTCGATCGGCGCGCTGAGCGGCGGCGCCTGGTCGCCTTCGGCCAGCATCTTCGGGAAGAACGCGCGGGACTCGGGGGAGGCGAAGACCGAATACGGCACATTGGCGTTGCCGATGAAGATGCTGGCGTCGGCTTTGTAGCCAGTGGCCGGCGGCGCGGCCTGGGCACTAGCCAGGTTGGCACAGGACAGCAGCATGGCGGCGACACAGGCAAGGTGGGACATGCGCATGGCTAAGGCTCCGTGGCGTGGATTCACTGCGCGGCTTCGGTGGCGCGCTGCTGCTGCGCCGGTGCGTTCTTCTGCAGGATCTCCTGCAACTTCAGGTACACCCCATTGGTCCAGCCGAAACCGATCACGTTCTCGCTGTAGCCGGCGCTGACGCGCACGTCGGCATTGCCCTTGGCCATGTTGTATTTCTCGCGGATGGTGCCGTCGTCGGCCAGGCCGCGGTCCACCGTGGCGGTGAACTTGCCGGCGAGGCGGCGTGCATCGTCGTGGAAGCCGTAGTCGTCCAGGCCCTTGATCGCCAGCCAGTTGGTGGGTGCCCAGCCGAACGGGTCGTTCCACTGCACGCCGCTGGGCTGGTTGTCCATCGACAGGCCGCCGCGGCGCTCGAACACCGCCAGCTTGCCGTGCACCGCGCTCGCCTGCTGCGGCGACGCGGCGCCGGCCCAGAGCGGATAGAAGGTGTTGAGGTAGGGCGTGGGCGAGGGTTTGCCGGCGACGAAGTCGTAGTCGCGGTACATGCCGTCTTCGGCGCGCCACAGATACTTGTCCATCGCCTGCTTGCGTGCCGCGGCGGCGGCCGCCCAGCGTTCGGCGTCCTTGGCATTGCCCAGGCGCCTGGCGAAGGCGGCCAGGTCGAGCTCGTAGCGATAGAGCAGGCTGTTGAGGTCGACCGAAGCGTAGTGATGGGTGGAGCCGCCGAATGGGCCGTAGTGGAAATTGGTGTCGTAGCCGGATTCGCGCATCGCGCGATCGCCGTGGTAGTAGTCGACGGTGAGGCGGTAGCCGTCGTACCAGTTGCCCAGGCAGACCTTGGACGCGCGCACGTCGCAGCTTTCCTTGGCCAGGCGTGCGGCCTCCGCATCGTCCGGCTTCTGCGCGCCCTTGAGCAGATATCCCGGGTCATCCTTGGGATGCGCGCGCAGCCATTTGATCACCTTCACGTAGAAGTCGTCGCTGTTCTGCGCTTCCAGCACCGGGCCTTCGCCCAGGTCGTAATAGCGGGCCAGGCCGGTATCGCCGGCGCGGTGTTCCTGGCGCGTCCACACGTCGTGGTTGCGCACCGCCAGCGGGTAGGCATGGGTGAGCCAATCCTTGCGCTCGGCATCGGAGGCGAACGCGTCCGGATCGTCCAGCACGGTAGCCATCATCGCGCTGAGAAACGGCGGCTGCGAGCGGCTGAGGTAGTAGGTGCGGTTGGCGTTGAGCACGGCGCCGTAGTGCTCCACTTCGAACAGCGCGTTGTCCACCATGTCGCGCGCCAGCTTGCCGCGCTGGTCGGCGGCCAGGCCCAGCACGATGAAATAGCTGTCCCAGCCGTACATCTCGTTGAAGAAGCCGCCGGGCACCACATAGGGGTGCGGCAGGTACAGCAGGCCCTGCGCCGGCAGACTGGTGGCGTCGATATCGCCCAGGCGTTCGATGCTGCGCGGCAGCGGGCGGATGTCGACCTTGCAGCGTTTGCCGATGTCGGCGAGCGCGCCTGGCACTTTCATTTCCGCCGGTACGTAGAGCACCGGGTGGCCGGCGATCTTCGGGTCGGTCAGTGCGTTGCACTGGTCCTGCGAGCGGGTGAGGGTGGTCCAGGCCTGGTCGATGTAGGCGCGGGTCTTCGCCGGATTGGGCGTGGCCGCATGGGCGGCGATGGCGAAGGTCGCTGCGAACAGGACGGCGTGTAGCGGGTGGGGAGAGCGGGTCATGACAGTTCCTCGCTTCGGGGAATGCTTCGTCCTCAGTCTTCAAACTCGAATCCTTCTCCCTCCGGGAGAAGGTGGCGGCAGCCGGATGAGGGTGCGGGCGGAGTGCAACGCTTCACTCCTCCCGAACCCTCACCCCAACCCCTCTCCCGGTGGGAGAGGGACTTTACGTCGTGACTAGTCAGGCCGCGCTGTGCGCGTAAGCTTCGCCTTGCCATCCGCACCATGCTCGATGCCGATGTCGTACACCTTGCCGCGATAATGCACCCCCTGCAGCTTCACCGACTTCCACGCCGGCGGCAGCACCGGCGCATACGTCTCGCTCAAGCCGTGGTCGTCGATGCGCAATCCGCTCAAGCCATACACGAAGCTCTGCACAAACCCCGCCGACGTCGACAGGATGTAGCCGGCGTTATTCGCCACCGTCTCCGTGCGCACGTTGAACGGCGGCTTCAGAAAACCGGCCAGGTTGCGCTGGATCCACTCGCCGGCGGTCTTGCCGTCGCCCAGTTCCGCGGCGCCCACGGCGAGCATCACCATCATCATCTCGTTCGGATCGTCGCCGTGCACCTTCAGCTCGTGCAGCTGGAAGTCGAAGTTGTTGCGCCGTACCTGCGGCGTCATCGGCAGGTCGAGGTTGGGATACATCAGCCAGATCAGCGAGGAACCCATCCAGGTGATCTTGTCGTGCGGCACCGAGGCGTCGAAGTCGAGATGGCGCTGGTTCTGCCGGTCGAACGGGATATACATCTTCGCGACGATCTCGCCCCACTTCGGGTCCGCCGTTTCACCCACTTTCTTCGCCGCTTCCTGCGCGATGCGCAAGGCCTTGCTGGCGGCGGCATTGGTGAAGGAGTCGTTCGGCACGTCGTTATAGGCCTCGTCGGGCGAGGTGACGTGGTGGATCTCGTAGCGGTCGTGGGCCTTGTCGTAGCTGACGCGGCTGACCCAGAACTCGGCCACCTCGCGGATCACCGGCCAGCCGTACTGCTTCAGCCAGGCCTCGTCGCCGGTGGCCTGGTAGTACTGCCACTGCGCAATCGCCACGTCGGCGTTGACATGGATCTCGCGGTACACGTCGTAGGCGAAATGCGGCGTGTAGTCCTTGCCGGTTTCGGGGTCCGCTTCCCATGGATACATGGTGCCGCTCACGCCATATTGCTTCGCCCGTTCGCGTGCCGGCTGCATGGTGCGGTGGCGGAACATCACGATCGGCTTGGCGCGCTCCGGATGCAGCAGGAGCAGGGCAGGGAACACCCAGGAATCGCTGTCCCAGAACGCATGGCCGGCATAGCCCGGAGTGAGTGCGCAGGCGCCCATCGGCCAGGCGGTGCCGGTGGTGGAATTGGCCAGCAGGTAATAGAGGTCGGAATGCAGCGCCTTCTGCACCGCGGCGTCGCCATCGACCACGATGTCGGACTTCCACAACTCATGCCACGCGGCCTGGTGCGCGGCCAGCAGCTTGTCGAAACCGGTGGCGCGCGCCTGCTTCGCCATGGCCAGGGTGGCCTTGGCATCGCCGCCCCAGCCCTGGCGCGACAGCGCCGCGTACTTGGTGAACTCGTAGCTGCGGCCTTTCTGCACGCGCGCCGTGACATTGAGCGAGAGGCGGAATTCGGTCTTCTCCAGCTTCACGTCTTCGATTTTCAAACCGGCGGGCAGGCTGACCGCGATCGCCTCGGCCATCTCCAGGCCCTGCTCCGCGCGGCCGTCCAGCCACAGCGTGAGGTCCTTGCTGTCGCCGTCGCTGGCGACGATGCGCGTCACACCGGGGTACCAGACGGCGGCGCGGTCCGGCGTGGGCACCGGCTTGTTGTTGAGGTTCTGGCCGCTGGCGATCACCGACTCGATCATCTGGTCGCCGCTGAGCTTGCCGATCGGAAAGCGCGGCTGGTGCTCGGACCACAGGCGGATCGGAAAGGTGAGCTGTACGCTGCCGTCGAACTGTGGCGTGAGGGTGAGCCGCGTCGCGGCGACGTGGCTGGCGTCCTGGCTGACGAAGGTGCTCACCTGCACGTCGGTGGACTTGTTGGCATAGACGAAGCGGTAGCGCGTGGCGAGCGTGGCGTCGCGCAGGTCGAGCGTCTGTGCGTAGCCGGTGAAGATTTCCTTGCCCAGGCGGGTGGAATTGAGCCAGCCGCCGCCGGGGTTGTAGTCGATCTCGCTCCAGCCCGGGATGGCGGCGGGGCGCGCGATGTCGTCCTTGGCGTAGTCCATGAACGCGACCATGTAGCCCATGGCCGGCTCGGTGCCGCGGGCGGTGGTCATGCTGGAGAAATAGCCGTTGGCGAGGTAGCCGGGAAAGTAGCTGTCGAAATCGGCCGAGTTGCCGGTGAGCACGAAGCTCGGGTCGCTGTGGGCGTCCTGCGCAATGGCAGGGCCAGCGCTGGCGAACATGAGCAGGACGGCAAGGCCCAGGCGGCGACAGCGCGGTGGCATGGCTACTCCCATCATCGGTTCCTTGCAGGGGTCATTCCGGAGCGAGGTCCGAGGGTGCGGGCAGCATGCCCGCGCGGTCGGCTTCGCGCTTGAAGAAGAACAGGGCCACCAGCACCAGGCTCATCGGCACCAGCGAGAAATAAAACGCGTGGATGCCGCCGAAGCTGGCGAACACCACGGCGGTAATGCGCGAGCCCAGCGTGCCGCCCAACGCGGAGAAGATCACGATCAGGCCGGTCATCGAGGCATGCAGCGGCTTGGGCAGGGAGCTGAGCGCCACCGAATTGATCACCGGATAGATCGGCGCCATCAGCAAGCCGATCAATGGCAACAGGTAGGCGGCCAGCGGCGCATTGAACCAGCCGGCGTCGGCTCGCGGCACGGTGTGCTGCGCCAGCGGCAACACCAGCAGCACCAGCACGCCCATGCCGATCACGCACAGATTCAGCAAGGTGTGCCACGGCATGCGCCGCAGCACCTGGCCGGCGGCGATGCGGCCCAGCGCGGTGCAGCCGGCCAGGATGCTGGCCAGCTGGATGCTCATCGCATTGGGCAGGTGCAGGATCTCGTTGTTGAAGGTCGGCAGCCAGGTGCCGAAGCTCTGTTCGATCAGCACGTAGAGGAAGGCGGAGATCAGGAACACGTTCACCAGCGGCCGCAGCATCAGCTTGAACATCGCCGCGGCGGAGCCGCCCAGCGACGGCACGCCAGCACCATGCGCAGCCGATTCGTCCAGCTTCGAACCGGCCAGCAGCACGAACACCAGCACGCAGATCGCCGCCAGCAGCCAGTACACGCGGAACCACGCCGGGTTGGACGGATCGGCGTGGTCGATAAAGGCGCTGAAGATCCAGCCGCTGAGCAGCACGCCGAGCATGAACAGCCCTTCGATGGTGTTGGTCAGGCGGCCGTGCTCGGCGCGGTCGCGGGTCAGCAGGCCGATCGAGGAATACACCGAGACCTTGGTCAGCGCGAAGGCGATGCCCACGCAGGTGAACAGCAGCTCGGTGGTATGGAAGGAAGGGTAGAGCGGCATCAGCGCGCAGGCGCAGCCGACGATGGCCAGCGCGATCAGCATCGCCCGTCGATAGCCGAGCAAAGGCAGGAAGGAGGCGACCAGGAACGAAGTGACCGCGATCGGCAAGTCCTTGAACAGCTCCAGCAGGCTGGCCTGCGGCTTGTCGATGCCGAAGGTATAAATCGTCTGCAGGATCACCGTGCCGACGCTGTTGAGCAGGATCGCGAAGATCATATAGATCAGCGTGAGGGCAGCGATCATGCGGAATCGGTTCATGGCCACTCGCTTGCGGGTCGGGTCATACGTCAAAAAAAGGGGCGGTCCGGGCTGTCGCGGGCCCGGACCGCCTTCAGGGAAAAGCTGTTGCTTAGAAGTTGTACTTGACCTGGAAATTGACCTCGCGGCCTTCCAGCGGACGAGCCAGGATCACGCCGCCCGCGCCGGCTGCCGAGCCGAAGATACGCGAGTTGCTCTCGGTCAGGCCCAGCTCGTTGGTGATGTTGGTGCCCTGCAGGCGCAGCTCCCAGTGCTCCTGCACATTCGCCACCACGCCGAAATCGAGCGTGTCGTAGGAACCCAGCTGCTGCAGCGCCGACAGGTCCTGGGTATGCGCGCCGACGTGGGTGTAGGTCAGGAAGGCGGTGATATCGCCCCACGGGAACAGGAAGCGGTAGCTCGGCGTGAACATGTAGCGCACCTTCGGCTGGCGCTGCAGCTGCTTGCCATCGATAAATGCGCAACCGTTGCCCACCACCTGGTTGACGTAGGGGATGCAGGCCGAATAGTGCGAGTAGTGGCCGTCGAGATAATTGGCCACCACCGCCAGCTTCAGGTTGTCGATCGGCATCACCGCGCCGCTGAGGTTGATGCCCTTGGAGTCGGAGCCGTACAGCAGCTGGGCGCCGACCGGTGCGCCAGCCGCATTGGTCGGCTGGTACGGCAGGCCGTTGAACTGGCGGTGGTAGACGCTGATGTCCGCGTACAGCAGCTTGGACTGGTATTTGAAGCCGGCTTCGAAGTTCTGCACCTTCTGCAGCGGCGGCGTATTGCCGGTGGTGTTGCCGCGCAGCGCGTTGTCGAAGTCGCCGAAGTGCACGCCCTTGTTGACGCGGCCGTACACGCTCATGTTGTCGGCCAGCTCGTAGTTCGCGCCGACCGTCCACGAGGTGTGGGTCTTGTCGTACTTGGTGGTGGCGAAGGTGCCGTCGCATACCGGCACGGCGTTGTCGTACAGCGTGGCGTTGTTGCCGTCCAGGTTGACGTTGTGCAGATTGCACACGTGCACGGTGGAGTCCTGGTTTTCCAGGCGCGCCGAGGCGTCGAAGATCCAGCGGCCGATCTTCCACACGTCGGACAGATAAAACGCCTTGTTGGTCGAGGTGCCGTTCTCGGCGATGTTGTAGGCGCCGTAGTCGAGGAAACCCTGGTAGTCGGTGACCTGGTCGCCGTTGGCCGCCACCACCTTGATCGGGCGCGCGTTCGGCGTGTTGGTCATCAGCATCTGGTTACCCAGCGCCCACTTGTCGTTCATCGTGTAGTGCGCCAGGTACAGGCCGGCGGTGAGCGTATTGCCTTCGAACAATTCCTTGCTGATGCGGAAATCGTTGTTCATGTTCTTCAGGCGCTTGTGGATGTACCACCAGCCCTGGTGGATCACGCTCTGGTTCGGATCGACCGCGCCGCCGCCGTTGATATAGCTGGCGGTGGCGCCGGGTGCCAGCTTCAGGCCGCCGAGGTCGGTGGAGTTGTTGTAGAGCATGTTGTTGAGCGAATCCGGATTGGAGCCGGAGAACAGGGCGTTGGTATCCATGTCGCCCTGGTCGATCAGGAACTTGTCGGAGATGCTCCAGCCGTCGCTCAAGTCGTAATCGAAGTTGCCGCCGAAGAAGCGCATCTTCGCGCCGCGGCCATTGGCCAGGTTGGCGCTGGTGCCGCCGGGGTAGCCCGGCAGGTTCACGTGCTGGATGTATTTGCTGTTGTAGGTGTCGGTCAGCGGGTCGAAGCCCGGATAAGCCGAGAAGCTGTCGCTGCCGCGCTGGAGCAGCGGGATCGGCGTGATGAACTGGTTGCGGTCGTTGAGCACGCGCGTCCACAGCATCAGCGAGCCTTTCTCCATGGTGTGCGACAAGGTGGCGGTGAACTGGCCGCCCTTGTCCGCGGCGAACTGCGGATCGCGCACGCCATCGGACTTGCGCCAGAAGCCGCCGACGCTGCCGAACCAGTCTTCGGCCACCTTGAAGCCGAGGAAACCGTCGGCGCGCCACAGGCCTTCGTTGCCGTAGGTGAGGCCGATGCTGCCGGACGGCTTGGCCGTGCCCTGCTTGAGCATGAAGTTGGCGGTGGCGCCGATCTGGCCGTCGCCGAACACCACGGACGGACCGCCCTGCAGGATCTCCACCCGCTCGACGGTGTCGTCGAGGCGGAACATCGAGGTGGTTTCCATGAACGACAGCGTGGGCATGCCGTACAGCGGCGAGCCCATGATCTGCGTGGTGAAGTAGGGCGCATCGCCGCCGCCGGGGAAGCCGGCGATTTCGATATTGGCGCCGGTCTGGCCGCCGGTGGATTCCGGCCACAGGCCGGGCGAGATCTTCAGCAGGTCCGCGGTGCTCTTCGGATTGGCCTGCTTGATCGCCTCGGCGTCGGCGGCGGTGATCGAGTACGCCGCGTCGATCTTGCGGATGCCGCCGATGGTCGGCGTACCGGTGACCACCACCTGTTCCAGCGTCTTGGTGTCTTTCTTGGCTTGCGGTTGTTCCGGCGCGGGCGGCGCCGGGGTCTGCTGTGCGGCGGCCGGTGCGCTGTCCTGCGCGTGCGCCGTGCCGATGACGAGCGCCGCGGCGATGGCCGCGGCGAGCAACTGTCGAGTGATGCCTTGGCGATGCATGGTCGAACCTCCCCACCCATGTTGTCGGGCTTTTATGTGGCGAAATCGCTGGCCGCTTCCCCAGAGGCGGCGTGCGACGCTTCTTCACTGCTGACGAAATCCTCGATGCGGAACGCGCTCAGTCCGGGCAGCACGGTCTCGGCCTGGGCCAGCGCGGACGGCTGGCCGATACCGACGGCGGCCATGCCGGCGGCATGGATGCTGGCAACGCCCGCGGCGGCGTCTTCCACGCCCAGGCAGGCGGCGGGCGCCACGCCGAGGCCCGCGGCCGCGGCCAGGAAGATCTCCGGGTCGGGCTTGGAGCGCTGGATATGCGCGGCGTCCACGATGTAGTCGAACAGGCCGGCCACACCGAGCCGCTCCAGCAGCAGCGGCGCGTTGCGGCTGGCCGAGGCCAGGCCGACCTTGAGGCCGGCGGCGCGCACCGCGGCGATCGCCTCGCGCGCGCCGGGCAGTAGTTGATCGGGCCCGAAGCGCTGGATCTGTTCGCGGTAGTAGTCGTTCTTGCGCTCGCCGAGGGCGAGTTTTTCCGCGGCGCTATAGGTGCGCCCGGCGCGTTCGAGCAGGATCTCCAGCGAACCCATGCGGTCCACGCCCTTCAGGCGCTCGCCGATGGACGCATCGAACGGCAGGCCGGCTTCCTCGGCCAGGCGGCGCCAGGCGGCGTCGTGCACCACGGCGGTGTCGGCGATCACGCCGTCCAGATCGAAGATCACCGCTTCGATCGGCGCTTGCGCGCGGCGGTTGGGCATGGCGTCGGCGCGCGGCAGCTGCAGCGTTTCGCCGGCGTGGATGGTGTATTCGCGGCCGTCGTGGCGGAAGCTGAGCGCATCGCCGCGCGGCAGCGTGTAGCGCACGCCGGCGGCATCCACTTCCACGCGCAGCTGCGCGCAGCCCCAGCGCAGGCCGAAGCGGTAGCCGTTCCACGCGGTGGGCAGGCGCGGTGCGAGCGCCGGCTGGCCGTTGACCGCGCGGAAGCCGCCGAAGCCCCACAGCAGGCCCAGCCAGCTGCCGGCCATCGCCGCCATATGCACGCCGTGCGCGGCGTTGCCGTGCGAGTCGTCCAGGTCCACCCGCAGGCTGTCCTGGAAATAGCGGTAAGCCTTGCCGGCCAGGCCCACTTCCGCGGCGAGCACGCCGAAGGTCGAGGCGGACAGGGTGGAGTCGTGCACGGTGACGCTTTCGTAGTAGTCGAAGTTGCGCCGCTTGGCCGCGCGATCCACGCCGTCGCCGGCCAGCATCAGCGCCAGCAGGGTGTCGGCCTGCTTGCACACCTGGTGGCGATAGATGGTCAGCGGATGCAGGCGCAGCAGCAGCGGATGCTTGCCGTCGCCAGGCTTGGCCGCGAGATGGTCGGGCAGGCGCGGGCGCTCGAGGAAGCCGTCGTCCTGCGGGAACACGCCCAGGTGCGGGTCTTCCGGCAGGTACATGGCCTCGGCGGCACGGCGCCATTGCGCCACTTCGTCTTCGCCCAGGCCGATGCGCGCACACAGCGCGGCGTATTCCAGCGGCGCGGCGCCGGCCATCCACAGCGCGGTGGCGGCGGCGTCGCGCAGATGCCGCTGCGCCATGCGGTTGGTGTAGTGGTTGTTGTCGACCAGGGCGGAGTACTCGTCCGGTCCGGTCACTTCGTGGATGCAGAACGCGTCGCCGCGGCGCGCATTGAAGTGGCCGATATCCAGCCAGATGCGCGCGGTCTCGAACAGGATCTCGGCGCCGTGGTCGCGCAGGAAATCGGTGTCGCCGCTGGCATCCACGTACAGGCTGATCGCCCAGGCAATCGCCGCATTGATGTGGTACTGCGCCGAGCCGCCGGGATAGTAGGCCGAGCACTCGTCGCCGCTGATTGTGCGCCAGGCGTACAAGGCGCCGCGCGGATGATTGAGCTCGCGCGCATGCAGGCGCGAGTGCTCGAGGATGCGATGGCGGTACAGCAGCATGCCGCGCGCCAGCTCCGGCGCGACGGTGGCGAGCACCGGCAGGATGAAGGCCTCGGCATCCCAGAAATAATGGCCTTCGTAGCCTTCACCGGTGAGGCCCTTGGCCGCCGCACTGCCGTGGCCGTCGCGGCAGCTGGACTGGAACAGGTGGAACAGGTTGAAGCGCAGCGCCTGTTCGGTGGCGGCGTCGCCATCGATGGCGAGGTCGGCGGCATCCCATAGCGGGGCCAGTGCCTGGCGCTGGCGTTCCAGCAGGTTGGCATAGCCCAGGTGGGTGGCCGCGTCGAGGGTGGCGCGGGTGCGCGCGAGCAGCGTGTCGTCGGTGTCGTCGCCGTGCGGCTCGGTCCAGGCGTAGGCGACGTACTTTTCCAGCGTCACTGCCTGGCCGGGCGCCAGCGTGCCGGTATAGGTCTGCACCACGCCGTGCTGGGCGAGGTTGACCAGGTGGCAGTCGAGGCTGCCGTCTTGCGGGCGATGGGTCTGCGCGCAGGCCAGGCGGATGCCGCTGTGAGTGGTCTGCTGGCGCACCCAGGCGAAGTCTTCCGCGGCAGCGGCGTCGACGGTATGCAGGCCGCCGTCCAGGCGCGTGCCAATGCGCGGGTCGTCGCCTTGCTCGGCGGCGTCGCGCACGGTGCTGATCGAGGATTCGAGGGTGATCGGGCCGCTGTAGTCGACCGAGCGCACGCGGTAGCGCAGCGCCAGCAGGCCGGGTTCGTCGAAGCTGACGATGCGCTCGGCCTCGATCTCCAGCGTTGCGCCGGCGGGCGAGCGCCAGCGCAGGAAGCGGCGATAGCTGCCGTCGCGCAGTTCCAGGCGGCGTTCGAAATCCAGCCATTCGCCTTCGGCCAGGCGCACCGGCACATCGCCCAGGCGCAATTGGATGCGGGTGGCGTCCGCCACCGGGATGCGCGTGTCGGTATGCGCGGCGAAGCCGGGGAAGCGCTCGTGGTACTCGATCGGCGCGCGCTCCCAGGCGGCCGACAGGAAACTGGCCTGGCTGGGGCTGTCGCCTTCTTCCAGCCCGCCGCGCACGCCCAGTGCGCCGTTGGCCAGGGCGAACAGGCTTTCGTCCTGGGCGAAGCCGGCCGGATCGGTGCCGCGGCGGACCAGGGTCCAGGGATCGGGCGCGGCTGAACCGCCCGCCCCGGAGGTGGGCACAAGGTCGGCGGCCGCGGCGGGCACGGAGGCAAGGCGGTCGAGCATGTAGTCCCCAGCAGGCTTTTTTGCTTGTTCTCGGCAGGGCGCGCAGGCCCGGCCGGTCCATTGGGGGCGGAGCTTCGCAGCAAATGATATCGATATCAAGATATCGATATCATTTGCTGCAGCGCGGAATCACGCGGCCTTGAGCCGGCCTGCCGCAGGCTCGCCGACGGCCTGGGAACAGGCAGGCGGGGGCAGCGTCTCGGCGATGCGTTGGACGCATCGGGCACAAATCGACACACTGCGCGCTGCCGCGGATGCAATCTCCCAGGAGCACAGCAATGGAACTGGCCGAGGCCCGGTCTTGAGTCAACGCAAACGAAAGCCCGCCAAGGCGGGCACGCCGGCGAACCTCACCATGGCGGACCTGGCCAGCCTGGCCGGGGTCTCCAAGATCACCGTCTCGCGCGCGCTCAGCGACAGTCCGCTGGTCAACCAGGAAACCCGCGAGCGCATCCAGGACCTGGCGCGCGAGCAGGGCTACAAGCTCAACGTCAGCGCGCGCAACCTGCGCCTGCGCCGCAGCCATACGGTGGCGGTGATCGTGGAGATGAAGCCCAGCAACGACCGCACCATGTTCGACCCGTATCCGCTGATGCTGCTGGGCGGCATCTCGCAGGAGCTGACCGCGGCCGGCTACAGCGTGCTGCTGACCACCCGCCAGGGCGCCAGCGCCGCAGCGGTGCAGGCGGCCGACGGCATGATCCTGCTCGGCCAGGGCGTGCGGCAGGACGCGGTGCGCCGCTTCGACAAGCTGGGCCTGCCGATGGTGGTGTGGGGCGCCCAGGGCGATCACGACAGCCACGTGGTGGTAGGCAGCGACAACCGCCAGGGCGGCCGCGCGGTGGCCGCGCATTTCATCGGACTGGGGCGGCGCAATCCGGTGTTCGTCGGCAATCCCGGGCATCCGGAGATCTTCGAACGCCTGACCGGCTTCGTGGATGCGCTGGCCGAGCACGGGGTGAAGCCGCTGCTGATCCGCCGCGACGAATTCACGCTCGCCTCCGGCATGGATGCGGTGCAGTCCCTGGCCGCGCGCCACGTGTCGTTCGACGCGCTGTTCGCCTGCAGCGATCTGCTGGCGATGGGCGCGGTGCGCGCGCTGCAGGAACTGGGCCGGCGGGTGCCGCGCGATGTCTCGGTGGTCGGCTACGACGACATGCCGCTGGCGGCCAGTTTCCAGCCGCCGCTCAGCTCGGTGCGGCAGGACTGGCAGGAGGGCGGCAGCCTGCTGGCGCGCAAGATGCTGGCGATGATCCGCGACGAAACCGCACAGTCCGAAGTGTTGCCGGTGAGCCTGATCGTCCGCGCCACGTAGGCACGTAGGTTGGGGTGAGCGCAGCGAACCCCAACGAATGCCGCAAGATGCGGCGCCGGGGATCAGGTCGATCGGCAGGCTGAAGGTGGCGGTTGCGTGCGAGGTTCGTTGGGGTTCGCTGCGCTCACCCCAACCTACGCCAGCGCCGCGCCGGCGGCGTCGCTGCCCGGCATCCGCGCCGGGGGGGTCAGCACCAGGCGGAAGCAGCTGCCGCCGCCGGCGACGCGCACGTATTCCAGCGAGGACTGGTTGGCCTCCGCCATCTGGCGCGCCAGGTACAGGCCCAGGCCGGTGCCGTATTCGTGGGTGGTGTAGAACGGCTCGAAAATCTGCGCGGCGACTTTCGGTGCGATGCCCGGGCCGCGGTCGATCACTTCCAGGATCGGCACGCCGTGCTCGCCATGGCGCGCCACCACCATCACCCGCGCCGGCTCGCCCGGCATGCGCCCGTAGCGCAGCGCGTTCTGCACCAGGTTCCACACCACTTGCTGCAGCTGCTGCGGGTCGGCCACCGCGGCCACCGGCTCGCTGCCGTTGCTGATCACGCGCAAGGTGTCGTTGCCCAGGTCGTTGCCCTGGCGGTATTCCTCGACGAAGTTCTCGGCCCAGCGGCCCAGGTCCAGCGTTTCCGGGCGCGAGCGCTCGCGCCGCGACAGCTGCAGGATGTTTTCGATGATGTCGTTCAGGCGCACGCAGTGGTTGTTGATGATCTCCACCATGCGCAGGTCGGTGCCGCCCAGGTCGCGCGATTCGGCCAGCAGCTGGGCGGAATAGCGGATCGCCGCCAGCGGGTTGCGGATCTCGTGCGCGATCGAGGCGGACAGGCGGCCCAGCGAGCTGAGCGTGAGTTCCTCGGCGCGGCGCGAGACCAGCGAGGTGTCGTCGAGGAAGATCAGCACCAGCGCGTCGTCGTTCGGCGCCAGGCGGCTGAA
The DNA here is from genome assembly GCF_052115385.1 of Dyella sp. 2RAB6. NCBI lineage: Bacteria > Pseudomonadati > Pseudomonadota > Gammaproteobacteria > Lysobacterales > Rhodanobacteraceae > Dyella > Dyella sp. 2RAB6. The sequence continues at coordinate 25,100 of NZ_JBFRGP010000019.1, read as the reverse complement.
GCGCGGGATCACTTCCGGCACGCCGTCGGCGAGCTGGGTGGCGGTCTCGTCGAGCTTGCCGGAGGTCGTCCAGTGATACAGGCGGCGCGACAGCTCCGGCGCGACGCGGCCGAGGTCGCGCTGGTCCGCGCTGGGGTTGCCCAGCAGCATCCACGCCGATTCGTTGATCTGGTGGATGCGGTTGGCGTCGTCGACCAGCATCACGCCGGTCTTCATGCGGCGGATGATCAGCTCGTTGACCTGGGCCAGGTTGGCCAGGTCGATGCTGCGCTGCTCGGCCAATGCCTCGCTGGCGCGCAATTGGCGGCTGAGCACGTAGCACAGCATGGTGATGGCGAAATAGGCCAGGCCGAACAGGCCGGCCTCCAGCAGCTGGCGGTCGGCGACGCCGGAGTCGCCCTCCGGATTGAACAGCGAATGCCCCAGCATCCCCAGGGTGGCCAGCGCGGCGAAGAACAGCGCCAGCCGCAGCGGCAGCAGCAGCGCGCCGGCGGCCAGGTTCACCGCCAGCATCATGGCGATGCCGATGCGCGCGTCCTGCATGGCGCCGGTGGCCAGCACCGCGGTGACGATATCGATCACCAGCGAGGCGGAGGTGACCAGCCGCGTCCACGGCATGGTGCGCCGGGTCAGCGCGGCCACCAGGATGGCAAAGCCCAGGAAGCACAGCGCCACCAGGCGCGCGCTGTCGGTGTCGGTCAGGTGCGGCCAGCCCAGCGCCGGCGGGCTGAAGGCCAGGCCGGCATAGACCAGCGCCTGCGCGAGCCGGAAGTAGTTGAGGAAGAACAGCTCGTGGCGCACGGCCTCGGTGGCGGCGCGGGAGGGGGCGAAGGCGGGCGGCGCGGTATGGGGCACGGGGCCTGGCACTCTCGGCGGGCGGGTCGGTCCGCAGTATAGGGGCGTAGGTTGGGGTGAGCCGCAGGCGAACCCCAACATCGGTGCCTCCAGGCGCACTGCCCCGTTGGGGTTCGCCTGCGGCTCACCCCAACCTACGCCATCGGGTTTGCCATCCCGGCTGGCTTCCGCGAAAATAGCGGGCCGAATTGCGCGGTTTTCGCCATGTCGAGGCATGGCGGCGCACTGCATCCCGGTAGCGCCTGCACTGATTGCCGGTCGCCGTCCGTCCCCCGCATGCCCGCCCGGTCCTCCCCGCGCGGGCGCCATGTTTTCCCCCGTTCGCTCGAGGTATCGAATGAATTTCCACGAGTACCAGGCCAAAGAACTGTTCGCGAAGTACGGCATCGCCGTGCCCCCGGGCAAGGTCGCCAACTCTCCCGATGCCGCTGTCGACGCCGCCAAGCACCTTGGTGGTTCGCAGTGGATGGTCAAAGCCCAGATCCACGCAGGCGGCCGCGGCAAGGCCGGCGGCGTGAAGTTCTGCAGGAGCCTCGATGACGTGCGCGCAGCAGCCAAGGGCATGCTGGGCACCAGCATGGAGACCTATCAGTCCGCCGGCCGTGCGCTGCCGGTGAACCTGGTGCTGGTCACCGACGCCACCAACATCGCCAAGGAGCTGTACCTGTCGATCCTGGTGGACCGCGACACCAAGTCCGTCTCGTTCATCGCCTCCAAGCACGGCGGCGTGGACATCGAGCAGGTCGCCAAGGACACCCCGGAAGACATCCACACCATCGTGGTGGACTTCGTCGAAGGCCTGCAGCCGTACCAGTGCCGCCAGCTCGGCTTCGCCATGGACCTCAACGCCAAGCAGGTCGGCCAGCTGACCAAGATCATGCTGGGCCTGTACCAGCTGTTCAACGACAAGGACCTGGCCCTGGTCGAGCTGAACCCGCTGGCCATCCTCGAGGACGGCAACCTCGCCGCGCTCGACGGCAAGGTCAACTCCGACGACAACGCCGAATTCCGCCACGCCGACCTGGCCGCCATGCGCGACCTGAGCCAGGAAGACGCGGCCGAGGCGGCTGCCGTGCAGCACAACCTCAACTACGTGACCATGGACGGCACCATCGGCTGCATGGTCAACGGCGCAGGCTTGGCCATGGCCACCATGGACGTGATCAAGCTGGCGGGCGGCGAGCCGGCCAACTTCCTCGACGTCGGCGGCGGTGCCACCAAGGAGCGCGTGACCGAGGCGTTCAAGCTGATCACCTCCTCCGACAAGGTGAAGGCCATCCTGGTCAACATCTTCGGCGGCATCGTTCGTTGCGACATGATCGCCGAAGGCATCATCGCGGCCGTGAAGGAAGTGGGCCTGAAGATCCCCGTGGTGGTGCGCCTGCAGGGCACCAACGTGGAGCTGGGCCGCGAGCTGCTGGCCAATTCCGGCCTGGCGATCACGCCGGCCGACGATCTCAACGACGCGGCGCAGAAAGCCGTGGCCGCCGCGAAGTGAGGAGCAATCGAGCATGAGCGTTCTCGTCAACAAGAACACCAAGGTGATCGTGCAGGGCTTCACCGGCCAGCAGGGCACCTTCCACGCCCAGCAGGCGCTGGACTACGGCACCAAGGTCGTCGGCGGCGTCACCCCGGGCAAGGGCGGCAGCGAGCACATCGGCCTGCCGGTCTTCAACAGCGTGGCCGAAGCGGTCGACGACACCGGCGCCGACGCGTCGGTGATCTTCGTGCCGCCGCCGTTCGCAGCGGACTCGATCCTCGAGGCGATCGACGCGGGCATCAAGATCATCGTGGCGATCACCGAGGGCATCCCGGTGCTGGACATGCTGCGCGTGAAGAACGTGCTGGCGCAGCATCCGGAAACCGTGCTGATCGGGCCGAACTGCCCCGGCATCATCACCCCGGGCGAGTGCAAGATCGGCATCATGCCGGGCCACATCCACCAGCCGGGCAAGGTCGGCATCGTGTCGCGCTCCGGCACGCTCACCTATGAAGCCGTGTTCCAGACCACCAACGAAGGCCTGGGCCAGTCCACCTGCATCGGCATCGGCGGCGACCCGATCAACGGCCTGAGCTTCATCGACTGCCTGAAGCTGTTCCAGGACGACCCGCAGACCGAAGGCATCATCATGGTCGGCGAGATCGGCGGCAGCGCCGAGGAAGACGCCGCCGAGTTCATCGGCGAGTACGTGACCAAGCCGGTGGTGTCCTTCATCGCCGGCGCTTCGGCTCCGGCCGGCAAGCGCATGGGCCACGCCGGCGCGATCATCTCCGGCGGCAAGGGCACGGCGGCGGCGAAGTTCGCCGCGCTGGAGAAGGCGGGCGTCACCACGGTGAAGTCCCCGGCCGACCTGGGCAAGACCCTGGCGGGCCTGCTCAAGAAGTAAGCTTTCCGGCCTGCCGGAAGTCCCGAAGAAGGCCGCGGCGACCCCGCGGCCTTTTTTGTTTTTGCGGCGGCCCGACGCGGCAGGATTTGACTAAACGTTTGGTTCGGGTCTACACATAGCACCGCGCAAGCCCGGGGTGACCGCATCGCCCGGACAGCACACGCATCGCTCACGAACCTCAGGGGATTCGCCATGAAGCGTTGGCAGCAGCTGTGTTCCGCCTTGATCCTTGCCGGGACCGCCTCCGCGGTACCCGCCGCCATCTACAGCAACGGCACCGCGACGGCGACTTTCACCGTCTCGCTTACGTTGCAGGCCAATTGCACCATCACCGCCAATCCGCTCGCCTTCGGCAGCACCGGCGTGCTGACCGCGGCCATCAACCAGCAGACCACGGTCGCAGTGACCTGCACCAACACCACGCCCTACAACGTGGGCATGGATGCGGGCGGAGTCGCCGGGTCCACGGTCGGCACGCGGCTCATGTCCGGTATCACCGTAGGCAATACCGGCACCGTGAATTTCCAGCTCTACCAGGATTCCGGCCACAGCACGGTGTGGGGCAATACGCAGGGCACGGATACCGCCTCGGGCACGGGCACCGGCTCGGCACAGTCGATCAACGTCTACGGCCAGGTGCCAAGCCAGCCCACGCCGCGCGCCGACTCCTACCAGTCCACCGTCACCGCCACGGTCTATTTCTGAGGCCATGCGGCGCCTGACAGCGGCCGCGCTGGCGATCGGGGCCGCGTTGGCGGCGCAGGCCTCGTCGCTGCAGATTTCGCCGGTGATGGTGGAACTGCTGCCCGGCCAGAGCGCCTCGGCGATGATGCTGCGCAACCCCGGCAAGGATCCGATCTACGGCCAGGTGCGCGTGTTCCGCTGGGACCAGGCCCCCGACGACGACCGGCTGGAACCCAGCGAGGACCTGGTGGCCAGCCCGCCGCTGATCCGCATCGAGCCGCAGGGCGAGCAACTGGTGCGGCTGGTGCGCCGGGACGGCTCCGCCGTGGCGCAGGAGCGCAACTATCGAGTGCTGGTCGACGAGGTGCCCAATCTCGACGCGGCGCCCGGCAACGGCGTCAATATCCGCCTGCGTTATTCCGTGCCGGTGTTCCTGGAGCCGGCCGGCCCGCCGGCGACGCCGCGGTTGAGCTGGGAACTGCGCCGCGACGGCGCGCAATGGCAACTGCGGGTGAGCAACAGCGGCGGGCGCCGCGCCCAGCTCGCCTCGGTGCAGGTGGTCGGCGCCGACGGCGTGGCGCAGCAGATCAATCCGGGCTTGCTCGGCTATGTACTTGCGGGAAGGACGCGGCAATGGACGATCGCGCTGGACGACAAGCTGGCGGCGCATGCGCCGCTGAAGCTGCGCGCCAACCTCAACGCCCAGCCCATCGAGACCGAGCTGAGCATCGCCGCGCGGCCATGACGGATGGACCCGGCGCGCTGCCCCGATGGAACGGCGCGAACGGATGAACGGCGAGCCGGCGTGCGCCGCTGTCTCCTGTGCTGCGCATTGGCCGTCGCGCTGCCGGCGCACGGCGACGACCTGCCCGTGCCGGCCGCGCTGGACATGGCGCAACCGCAGGAGGTCTTCCTCGACGTGAGCCTCAACGGCCAGCCCAGCGGACGCATCCTGCGCTTCCGCGCCACCGGCGAGCGCCTCGCCTGCGATGCCGCCGAACTGGCCTCGCTGGGGCTGGATCCGGTGCGGCTGGGCAAGTCCGGCGAGGTGCGGCTGGACGATGTACCCGGCCTGTCCTACCACTACGATGCCGCCACGCAGCGGGTGGAGCTGACCGCCGCCGACAGCCTGCGCCTGGCCTTCGTCGCCGACGCACGGCAGCTTGCGCGCACGGCGCCGGCGCAGAGCGGGCGCGGCCTGGTGCTCAACTACGACGCCTACGTGCAGAGCGGCAACGGCGCGCGCCTGGCGCTGTGGTCGGAGCTGCGCTACTTCGCGCCATCGGGCGTGTTCGACCACACCGGCACCTATTACGACGGCGACGGCCAGCACCGCTACGTGCGTTACGACACCGCATGGACCCGCTCCGATCCCACCACCACCAGCGTGCTGCAGGTCGGCGACAGCATCACCTCGGCGCTGAACTGGTCGCGCCCGGTGCGCTTCGCCGGCGTGCAATGGCGCAGCGATTTCAGCCTGCGGCCGGACCTGATCACCTTCCCGCTGCCCGCGCTCGGCGGCTCTGCCGCGGTGCCGTCGGCGGTGGACCTGTACGTCAACAACGTGCGGCGTGCCAGCGTGGATGTGCCGAGCGGACCGTTCGTGCTGAACCAGGCGCCGGGCATCAGCGGCGCCGGCCAGGCCACCCTGGTGACGCGCGATGCGCTGGGGCGCACGGTGACTACCGCGCTGCCGCTGTACATCGACGCGCGCATGCTGGCCGCGGGCCTGGACAGCTACGGCGTGGAAGCCGGCTTCGTGCGGCGGCGCTATGGACTGGCCTCGTTCGACTATGCGTCGCATCCGTCCGCCAGCGGCTCGTGGCGGCATGGCGTGAACGATGCGCTGACCTTCGAAGTGCATGGCGAAGCGACCGCCGGCCTGGCCAACGCGGGCGGCGGCGCGCTGGTGCGGCTCGGCCAGGCCGGCGTGCTGAGCGGTTCGCTGGCGTTGAGCGGCGGCAGCGACAGCGGACGCCAGACCAGCATCGGTTATCAATGGATTCGCCCCGACCTCGCGCTCGATGCGGAACTGACCCAGCGCACGCCCGGCTACGCCGACCTCGCCACCCGCGAAGGCTCGCCCGCGCCGCGCCGGTTGGCGCGGCTGACCGTATCGGTGCCGTTCGCGCAAGGCCAGAACCTCGCGCTCAGCTATATCGCGCTGCGCGCGCCGGGTTCGCCGCCGTCGCGCATCGGCGCGCTGACCTGGATCTGGTCGGTGACGCATTGGGCCTCGCTCAACCTCAGCGCGTATCGCGACTTCGCGCGGCCGTCGTCGAGCGGCGCCTTCCTCAGCCTGAATCTGGCGCTGGACGGACGCATCACCGCCAGCGCGCTCGGCGGCAGCCAGGGCGGCCAGCCGTATCGCAACCTGCAGGCGTTGCGCCCGGCCGACTACAGCGGCGGCTGGGGCTGGGGCGTGCAGGACGGGCGCAGCGGCGATCTGCGTTTCCGCCAGGCGCAGCTGCAATACCTCGGCAGCGCCGGCCAGCTCACCGCGCTGGTGCAGGACACCGCTGGCCACCGCCCCGCCTCGCTGGATGCCTATGGCGCGCTGGTGTGGATGGACGGCAGCCTGCAGCCGGCGCGGCGCATCTACGACGGCTTCGCGCTGGTCTCCACCGACGGCGTACCGGACGTGCCGGTGCTGCACGAGAACCGCCCGATCGGCCGCACCGACCAGGGCGGCCATCTGCTGGTGCCCGATCTCAACGCCTACCAGGCCAACCGGCTGGCGATCGACAGCCTGTCGCTGCCGGCCGATACACAGGTGGATGCGGTGAGCCAGGACGTGGTGCCGCAAGCGCGTTCGGGCGTGCTCGCGCACTTCCCGCTGTCGCGCTACGCGGCCGCTTCGATCGTGCTGGTCGACCAGGCCGGCCAGCCGTTGCCGGCCGGCACGCGGGTGCATCACGCGGAAAGCGGCATGGACACCGTGGTGGGCTACGACGGCCTCACCTTCGTCAGCGGCCTGCGCGAACGCAACCGGCTGGAACTGCAAGGCGAGGGCTGGGATTGCAGCGTGGCGTTCGACTACCGCCGCCCGGCGGACGGTTCGCTGCCGCGCATCGGGCCGCTGGCTTGCGCCAAACGCACGGAGCCGGCGCGATGATGCGCGTCCTCGCCCTGTTGCTGCTCGGCTGCCTGCTGCTCGGCTGCGGCACGCTGCGCGCGCAGACCTGCACCGCCGCGCCGAGCAATCTGGACTTCGGCAACGTCAACCCGATCAGCGGTGCGGCGGTGGCGCACAGCGGCACCATCAATGTCAGCTGCAACTGGGGCCTGATCTCGCTGGCGCCGAACGCGCTGGTCTGCCTCAACCTCAGCACGACCACCACGCGCGCGATGGCCAACGGCGCCAACACCATCCAGTACGGCCTGTTCCAGGATGCAGGCAACACCCAGATCTGGGGCTCCACCGTCAGCGGCAATACGCCGATCTCGGTGACCATCGCCAAGCCGCTGCTCGGCACTACGGCCGGTGCGACCGTGAACTACTACGGGCAGATCACCGCCGGCCAGACCACCATCCCCACCACCGGCAATGCCAGCACGGTGTACAGCCAGAGCTTCAACGCGCAGACCGTGCTGGCCTACGGCTATTACCTGCTGGTCGCGCCGACCTGCGCCTCGCTCAGCTCCGCCGGGAGCTTTCCGTTCACGGTCAGCGCCACGGTGACCAACAACTGCAATATCAGCGCGACCAACCTCAGCTTCGGCACCGCCGGCGTGATCGGTGCGGGCATCAATGCGGCGAGCAGCTTGAGCGTCACCTGCACCAACAGCGATGCCTGGCGCATTTCGCTCAACGGCGGCGGCAGCGGCAACGTGGCCGCGCGCGTGATGCAGCGGACAGGCGGAGGGGGTGCGGTCAACTACCAGCTATACACCGACAGCGCACGCACCCTGGCCTGGGGCGACGGCACCGGCGGCACCACGCGTGCGACCGGCACCGGCTCCGGCCTGGCCCAGGCCGTCTCGATATACGGGCGCGTGCCGCCGCAGACGACGCCGCAGCCGGGCAGCTACGGCGATACGGTGATGGCGACGATCGAGTTCTAGAACACCACTTCCCAGCGCGCGGGCGCCAGGCGGTGCGTCGAGGAGGGCGGACGCTTGCTGTCGTCCGCTTGCACCCGATACGGCGAAGCCAGGGCGCAATTCACCACCGGTGGCGCGGGCTCCCGCTCGCCGCGTTCGATACGGCAGCTTTCCTTGATGGTGAGGCTGACTTCGAGCGTGGCGGATTCGGTGGCGGCAAGGCTGGCGGGCGGCAAGAGCAGCAAGGCGAGCAGAAAGAACGGACGGTGCATGCGCTGAGAGAGGTGAATGGGGCTTCCCTATTTCATCGGCGGAGCCGCGCCGTTCTTTAAGTCCCGGCCGTTCTTTAAGTGCCGTCGCGCTGGCGCAGTTGCTTGGCGGCGGTGGCGAGCAGGGCGGCGGTGAGGCGTTCCAGCGTGGCCGAGCGCACCGACCAGTGCTGCCAGTACAGCGGCACGTCCAGCCAGCGCCCGGCTGCGATGGGTTGCACGATGCCCTCGCGCAGCGGCTTGTGCAGCATCGATTCCGGCGCCATGCACCAGCCCAGATCCAGCGCGGCGGCGTCGACGAAGCCGGTGGAGGAGGGCAGGTAGTGGGTGGGCGGGGCCAGGCGGGCGCGGGTGATCTTGCGGATAAAGCGCCGCTGCAGTGCATCCTTGCGGTTGAACACCACCATCGGCGCGCCGCCGAGCGCGGCCGCGTCCAGGCCAGCGGCGAAGTGGCGCGCCACGAACGCCGGCGAGGCGATCGGCAGGTAGCGCATGGCGCCCAGCGGCCGCGCGGTGCAGCCCTGCACCGGATGCGCGTCGGCGGTGATCGCACCGAGCACGCTGCCGTCGCGCAGCAGGTCCAGCGAGTGGTCCTGGTCCTCCACCCGCACGTCGAACAGCAGGCCCTGGCGCTGGTGCAGCGTAGCGAGTGCGCCGAGGAACCAGGTGGCCAGCGAATCGGCATTGACCGCGATCGCCAGCGTGGTCGGCGCCTGGTCCGCCGCGCGTTCCACCGCGAAGGCCTGCAGCGTTTCCGCTTCCAGCAACTGCATCTGCTGCACGCTGCGCAGCAGGTGCTCGCCGGCCGCGGTGGCGCGGCAGGGCGTCTGGCGCAGGATCAGCACCTGGCCGAGCCGGTCCTCCAGCGCCTTGATGCGCTGGGACACCGCCGACGGCGTCACCGACAAGCGCCGCGCGGCGCCCTCGAAGCTGCCTTCGCCGAGCACGGCGGCGAAGGCGGCGAGCTGGGGGTTGAGCAGGGTCATGGCGGGGCTCCCGTAATGAAGCAAATCTAATTCAGGATAAGTTGATTTAGTTTTACTGAAATGGGGTCGTGCCGCATCCTGGATGGACTCAGTCCTCAAGCGTGAATCCTTCTCCCTCCGGGAGAAGGTGGCGGCAGCCGGATGAGGGTTCGGCCGGAGTGGAGCGCCTCGCTCCGCCCGCACCCTCACCCCAACCCCTCTCCCGGAGGGAGAGGGGCTTACGTCGCGGCCAGCCACGCGCTTTCCATCATCGAAATTCAACGGATAACCCCATGCAGACCTCCGCTTACCTCGCGGGCCTCGCCGCCGGCGCGGGCCTGATCATCGCCATCGGCGCGCAGAACGCTTTCGTGCTGCGCCAGGGCCTGCAGCGCCGGCACGTCGGGCCGGTGGTGCTGGTGTGCATCGTGGCCGACGCCGCGCTGATCCTGCTCGGCGTGGCGGGCATGGGCCTGCTGGTGAAGCAGATGCCCGCGCTGCTGCAGGTGCTGCGCTATGCCGGCGCAGCCTTCCTGCTCGCCTATGGCGCATTGGCATTGCGCCGCGCCTGGAACGGTGAGAGCGGGCTGCAGCCCACGGCAGACGGCTCCGCCGGCCGCCGCCGCGCACTGCTGGCCTGCCTGGCATTCACCCTGCTCAATCCGCACGTGTATCTCGACACCGTGGTGCTGCTCGGCAGCCTGTCCACCCATTACGAAGGTGCGGGGCGCTGGTCGTTCGCGGGCGGCGCCTGCACGGCCAGCGTGCTGTGGTTCACCGCGCTGGGCTATGGCGCGCGCGCCTTGCTGCCGGTGTTCCGCAGTCCGCTCGCGTGGCGGGTGTTCGATGTGCTGGTCGCCGCTTTCATGTTCGTGCTGGCGGTGCTGTTGCTGACGCAGCCGCTGGGCTGATCCGCGCCGGCGGGGAGGGGCTGCGAGTATCATCGGCGGCCCATTCCCCGTGGATTTCCAGGCATGACCACCCTGCGCCTCGCCCTAGCCCAGTTCGACTTTCCGGTGGGGGCGGTCGCCGCCAACGCGGCCCGCGTCGGTGACCTGCTGGCGCAGGCGCGCGACGGCGGGGCAGACCTGGTGGTGTATCCCGAGCTGACCTTGAGCGGCTATCCGCCGGAAGACCTGCTGCTGCGCCCCAGCTTCCTGGCTGCCTGCGACAGCGAGCTGCACGCGCTGGCCGCCGCCACCAATGGCGTGGCCGCGCTGGTCGGCCATCCGCACAGCGAGGGCGAGGTGTACAACGCCGCCAGCCTGCTGCGCGCAGGGCGCGTGGAGCTGACCGCGCACAAGCAGGCGCTGCCGAACTACGGCGTGTTCGACGACAAGCGCTATTTCCGCCCCGGCCACGAAACCGCGGTGAGCACCATCGAAGGCGTGACCGTGGGCCTGCTGATCTGCGAGGACATCTGGCAGCCGGAGCCCGCCGCCCAGGCCGCGCGTGCCGGCGCCGAACTGATCGTGGTGATCAACGCCTCGCCATGGGACGGCGCCAAGCAGGCCGAACGCGAAGCGGTGCTGCGCGAGCGCGCGCAGGAAACCGGTTGCGCCATCGTCTATCTCAACCTGGTCGGCGGGCAGGACGAAGTGGTCTATGACGGCGGTTCGCTGCTGGTCAATGGCGACGGCAGCATCGCCGCGCGCGCGCCGGCCTTCACCGAGCTGCTGCTGTGGGCCGATTTCGACGCGCAGACGCGCACGCTGCGCACCGACGCCTGGCCCGAGCCGGCGGACGATGCGCCGGAAGCCACGCTGTACGCCGCGCTGGTGCGCGGCATCCGCGACTACATCGAGAAGAACGGTTTCGGCGGCGTGCTGCTGGGCCTGTCCGGCGGCATCGACTCCGCACTGACCCTGGCGCTGGCGGTCGACGCGCTCGGCCCGCAGCGCGTCACCGCGGTGATGATGCCGTCGCGCTACACCTCGCAGCTGTCGCTGGACGGTGCGCGTGCGCAGGCGGAGCAGCTCGGCGTCGAGTACCACATCATCTCGATCGAGCAGACCTTCCAGAGTTTTATCGAAGCGCTCACGCCCGCCTTCGCCGGCAAGCCGGCGGACCTCACCGAAGAGAACCTGCAATCGCGCACCCGCGGCGCGATGCTGATGGCGCTGAGCAACAAGCATGGCCGCCTGCTGCTGGCCACCGGCAACAAGAGCGAGATGGCGGTGGGCTACGCCACGCTGTACGGCGACATGTGCGGCGCGTATGCGCCGCTGAAAGATGTCTACAAGACGGTGGTGTACCGGCTGTCGCGCTGGCGCAATGCGCATGCGGAACGCTTCGGCGGCGGCGAGGTGATTCCGCCGGCGGTGATCGAGCGTCCGCCCTCGGCCGAGCTGCGCGACAACCAGACCGATCAGGATTCGCTGCCGCCGTACGACGAACTCGACGCCATCCTCGAGCGCTTTATCGAAGGCGAGCTGTCGCAGGCCGAGATCGCCGCGCAGGGTTTCCATTGCGACACCGTGCGCCGCGTGGTGCGGCTGGTGCTGGTCAACGAATTCAAGCGCAGGCAGTCGGCGCCGGGGCCGCGCGTGACCACGCGCGCATTCGGGCGCGAGCGTCGTTATCCGATTACATCCGGGTGGCGTTGAGTCATCAGCCCCTACTGATGTCACGTTTTTGCATGTAGCGCTTGACAGCGCAGGGCACTCTTTGGAACGATCCGCGGCCTTCCGAACCGGAGGTGCGCCATGATTGTCATCGCCTCAAGCAAGTCCGCCGTCGCCGCTGCCGCGCAGATCACTGCCTGCTGACGCCGTCCATCGGTTTTCCTCGCTGGACCGTTCACTAAGTCCGTTCTGACGGCCGCGTTCGCGGCCCCCGCATCCGTACCCGAGCCCTGCGGTTCGGGCGATCCGGCATGTCCTGTCGCTGCCCGCGCCGGGACGAGACTGAGTACCCCACACATGACAATGCATGACCGCACGGCCCTGGGCCGTGTCTCCGCTTACCTGCGCGCCCGCATCGCGCTGCAGCAGGGCAACCGTTGCCTGCAGCCGTTCCACGTCACGCTCGACGCGGCCAGTGCCGAACCCGGCTGGAACTACGCCACGCCGGTCGATGGGGCGGCGCCGAGCGCGAACGAACTGGCCACGCTGATCGACCTGTTCGACCGCAAGCAGCGCAAGCCGCGCCTGGAATACATCCACGAACTGGCGCCCGAAGTACTGCCGCGCCTGCTCGAAGCGGGCTTCTTCCGTGAGGAGCCGCTGGCCTTGATGACCTGCACGCGCGACAGCCTGGCCGCCGATGGCGACCTCGATGGCGTGGAGTGGCTGCTGGCCGAACGCGAGCACGAACTGCACGCGGCCGCCGAAGTGCAGAACGCGGCCTATGGCGTGCCGGCCACCTGTGAAGCCGACGTGGCACGGCTGGCCGGCGTGGTGGAACACGGCGGCGTGGTCGCCCTGGCCCGTTGCCGCGACAGCGGCGGCGCACTCGGCGCGGGCCTGTACTCGCCGCCGCTGGAAGGTGTCACCGAGATCGCGGCGATCGGTGTGCGCGAGGATGCGCGCGGCCGCGGCATCGGCGGCGCGGTGACCGCGCTGCTGGCGGAGCATGCCTTCGTGCAGGGCGTAAGCCTGCCGTTCCTGATGACGGCGGCGGGCAACCAGGACCGCGTGTATGCGCGGGCCGGGTTCCATCGCTTCGGCGAGTTGATCGGTGTAACGCGGTGAACGGCCGCGCAAACGAAAACGCCACGGCGCGAGCCGTGGCGTTTTCGGATGCCGGGTTTGATCCTGCGGCTTAGTGGTGGCCGGAGAACGGCACGATCTTGCGCAGGGTGGACGGCGGGCGCGGCCACTTCTCGTCCGTCAGGTAGGGGTGGTCCGGGTAGTTCAGCGCCAGCACCTTGCGGGTCTGGTCGGCGAGCTGCGGACGCTCCAGGCCGATATAGCTGCGGGTGAGGATGGCCAGCGCGTCGCCGGTCTGCGGCGCCTGCTGGTAATGCTCGATCACGTACTGGGCGCGGTCGGCCGAGGCGATGAAGGCCTTGCGGCGCAGGTAGAACTCGGCCACGTTGATCTCGAACTGGGCCAGCACGTTGCGCAGGTAGATCATGCGCTGGCGGGCGTCGGACGAGTACGCGCTGTCCGGGAAGCGGCGGGTCAGCTCGGAGAAGTCGTCGAAGGCCTGCAGGTTGTAGCCCTGGTCGCGGCGGGCCTGGGTCTCGGTGCGCTGGAACACGCGCTCGATAAAGCCGCCGGTGCGATCGAAATTGATCAGGCCGCGCAGGTAATAGGCATAATCCACATGCTTGTGGGTCGGATACGTCTTGATGAAGCGGTTGACCGTGGAGTAAGCGTCGTCCGGCTGGTTGTCCTTGTACTGCGAATAGGCCAGATCAAGCTGGGCCTGTTCGTTGAAGTCGCCGGACGGAAAGCGCGCGATCAGTCGCTGATAGGCCTTGGTAGCCGCGGCATAGTCCGAATGAACCAGGGAGTCGTGCGCGGTGCTGTACAGCTTCTCCACCGGCATCGTGTCGATGGTCTCCTTCTTGCTCCGGAACATGGAGCACGCGCTCATCGTGGCGACGACGGCGAGCACCACTAGTACTTTGAAGACCTGCAGCTTGGTTACGCGCATGGGAAAGGGTTCAGATGTTTGATCGAAAAGGGATGATAGCCGAAACCACCGGATACCCGGGCGGCCGGCCATGACGACGATCCGCCATGAGGGCACGGTGCCATTGTCGGCAGCCGGGTGGCGCTTCGACCGGGCCTTGGCCGAGATGTTCCCGGACTACTCGCGATCCCGCCTGGCGGCGTGGATCAAGGCCGGCGCGGTGACCCTGGATGGCGCCGCGGCGCCGCCGCGCCAGCTGCTGCGGGGCGGCGAGCAGGTGCGGCTGGAGGTCGAGCTGGAGGCCGAGGTCGAGCTGGAGCCGGAAGATATCGCGCTGGAGGTGGTCCACCAGGACGAGCACCTGCTGGTGCTGAACAAGCCGGCCGGCCTGGTGGTCCACCCCGGCGCCGGCAACGCGGCCGGCACCTTGCTGAACGCCTTGCTGCACCACGACCCGGAGCTGGCCCTGCTGCCGCGCGGGGGCATCGTGCACCGCCTGGACAAGGACACCTCCGGCCTGATGGTGGTGGCCCGCTCGCTGCCGGCCCATACGGCCCTGGTCGAGATGCTGTCGCGCCACGACGTGGAGCGGCAATACGAGGCGGTGGTGATGGGCCGGCTGGTGGCCGGCGGCACGGTGGACGCGCCGATCGGCCGCCATATGGGCGACCGCCTGCGCCAGGCCGTGCGCGACGAGGAGGACGGCAAGCGCGCCGTCACCCACTACCGCCTGCGCGAACGCTTCCGCGCCCACGCCCTGCTGCAGTGCAGCCTGGAGACCGGCCGCACCCACCAGATCCGCGTGCATATGGCGCATATCGGCCATCCGCTGGTCGGCGACCCCTTGTACGGCGGCGGCCTGCGCCTGCCCAAGGGCGCTTCGCCGGAGCTGGTGGCGGCGCTGCGCGGCTTCCGCCGCCAGGCCCTGCATGCGGAGCGGCTGGCCTTCGTCCACCCGGTCAGCGGGGAGCAGCTGTCGTTCACGGTGCCGCGGCCGGCGGACCTGGATGCGCTGGTCGGCATCCTGCGCGCCGATGCGGCCCAGGCCGATCCTTACGATGACTACTGAGTCGCCGGGCTGGCTGCGCCCGGCGTGGCTGGCCCCGGCCGGGGTGCGGGCGGCGGTAAGCACCCGCGAGGTGCCCGGCGCGTCGGCCGCACCGTTCGACCGCTTCAACCTGGGCAGCCGCTGCGGCGACGCGCCTGAAGCGGTGGCGGCGAACCGCACGGCGGTGGCGCCGATGCTCGGACTGCCGGCGGCGCCGCGCTGGCTACGCCAGGTGCATGGCATCGCGGTAGCCGAGAGCGGCATGGAGGGTGAGCCGGAGGCGGATGCCGCGGTGACCCGCGTGCGCGGCGAGCCGCTGGCGATCCTCACCGCCGATTGCCTGCCGGTGCTGTTCTGCGCGGCGGATGGCGCGGAAGTCGCCGCCGCTCATGCCGGCTGGCGCGGTCTCGCCGCCGGCGTGCTGGAGTCGACGCTGCGCCATATGCGCACGCCGCCCGGCGCGGTGATGGCGTGGCTGGGGCCGTGCATTGGCGCGGCGTCCTATGAGGTCGGGGCGGAGGTGCGCGAGGCTTTCGTGGCGAGTGACGCGGGTGCCGAGGCCTGCTTCGTAGCGACGCGGCCTGGCCACTGGTTGTGCGATCTGGCTGGGCTGGCGCGGCGCCGACTGGAACGGGCCGGCGTTGCCGGCGTGTACGGTGGCGGTTTCGACACCTTGGCCGACCCTCGCTTCTATTCCTACCGCCGCGACGCGGCGCGCAGCGGCCGCTTCGCCACGTTGATCTGGCTGGCACCGACGTAAGGCGTAGGTTGGGGTGAGCCACAGGCGAACCCCAACGATGCGAGGCGCATGAAGGCCGTGATGTTGGGGTTCGCCTGCGGCTCACCCCAACCTACGTGGATCACTCGCGCAGCGCCTGCAGAAAGCTCCGCCGCCACGCCGTAATATCCTGCCGCTCCAGCACGTCCATCATCGCCCGCCAGCGCGCCTTGCGTTCCTCCAGCGGCATCGCCAGCGCGATTTCCAGCGCATCCGCCACCTCCTCGGTATCGGCCGGATTCACCAGCAAGGCCTCCGTCAGCTCCTGCGCCGCACCGGCAAAGCGCGACAGCACCAGCACGCCAGGGTCGTCCGGGTTCTGGCTCGCCACATATTCCTTCGCCACCAGGTTCATGCCATCGCGCATCGGCGTAACCAGGCCGACCTTGGCATTGCGGTAATACCCGCTCAGCACGCTGTGCGGGAACGACTTGTTGACGTAGCGGATCGGCACCCAGTCCGGCGCCGCATACATGCCGTTGATATGCCCGGCCTTGCGTTCGAGGTCGCGGCGGATCTGCCGGTACTCCGGCACCGTGCTGCGCGAGGGCGGCGCGATCTGCAGGAAGCTCACCCGGCGATGCCAGTTCGGTACGCGTTCGAGCAGGCGCGCATAGGCGTCGAAGCGCTGCGGCAGGCCCTTGGAATAGTCCAGCCGGTCCACGCCGATGATCAGCGCGCGGCCCTCCAGGCTGCTGCGCAGGTCCTCGATCGGGTCCAGTGCGCCGGCTTTCGCTGCCGCCTCGGCGACCTGGCGGGTATCGATGCCGATCGGGAACACCCCCGCGCGGAAACGCCGGTTGCCCAGGCGCAGGCGATGTCCGCCGCGCAGGCGCGCGCCGGTTTCGTGCACGAAATATTCCTCCAGCGCGCGCAGGTCGCGTGCGGTATGCAGGCCCACCAGGTCGTAGGCGGCCAGCGTTTCCAGCAGTTCGCGATGGCGCGGCAGCGCGATCAGCAGGCCCGCCGCCGGCAGCGGCGTATGCAGGAAGAAACCGATCCGGTTGCGCACGCCGCGCTCGCGCAGCATCGAGGCCAATGGGATCAGGTGGTAGTCGTTCACCCAGATCACGTCGTCCGGCTCGACCAGCGCGGCCAGCCGCTCGGCGAAGATGCCGTTGACGCGCAGATAGCCGTCCAGATGGCTGCGGTCGTAATCGACCAGGTCGGGCCGGTAATGCAGCAGCGGCCACAAGGTGCGGTTGGCGAAGCCGTCGTAGAACGGGTCGTGGTCGCCGCGCGACAGGTCGATGGTGGCGTAGTGCACCAGGCCGTCATACAGATGATGCACCGTGGCCGCGGTCTCGCCGGCCAGCTTGCCGCTCCAGCCGAACCACAGGCCGCCGGTCTCCTGCAGGGCCGCACGCATCGCCGAGGCGAGGCCGCCAGTGGCGGTCTGCTTAGGTAGCGCGACGCGGTTGGACACCACGATGAGGCGGCCGGTGCGTGACGGCACCACGCTCATAGCTCTTCCTCCCAGCGCCGCGACAAACGCATCGCGGTCTGCACCAGGCCCACCAGCGAATAGGTCTGCGGGAAGTTGCCCCAGTGCTCGCCGGTGCCTGGCGCGATGTCCTCCGACAACAGACCCAGCGGGTTGCGCTGTGCCAGCATGCGTTCGAACATCTGCCGCGCGCGGCGCTTGCGGCCGGTGGCGGCGAGCGCCTCGATATACCAGAAGGTGCAGATATTGAAGCTGGTCTCCGGCGTGCCGAAGTCGTCCGGCGCGATATAGCGGAACAGATAGTCGCCGCGGCCGAGCACCTTGCCGATCGCATCGACGGTGGCAATGAAGCGCGGATCGCGCCCGCGCACGAAGCCGATATCGGCCAGCAGCAGCAGGCTGGCATCCAGGTGCTCGCCGTCGTAGGCGTCGACGAAATGCCCCAGCCGTTCGTTCCAGACGCGCTTGGAAATACGCTCGTGCAGCGCCACCGCCTCGTCGTGCCAGTAGCGCGCGCGATCGCCCAGGCCCAGCTCGGTGGCGATATGCGCCAGGCGGTCGCAGGCGGCCCAGCACATCGCCGCCGAGTAGGTGTGCACGGCGGCGCGCCCGCGGAATTCCCACAGGCCGGCATCCGGTTCCTCGGCCATGCGCAGCGCCATCCGGCCCATGCTTTCCAGGCGCTGGAAGGTGCGCGCGTCGCCGCGGTTCTCCAGGCGCTGGTCGAAAAACAGCTGCGCCGAAGCCAATACCACCGAACCGTAGACATCGTTCTGGCGCTGCCGCCAGGCATCGTTGCCGATGCGCACCGGGCCCATGCCGCGATAGCCGGCCAGTCCTTCGGCCTCGCGTTCGGGCAATTCGCGTTCGAAGGTGATGCCGAACACCGGGCCGACTTCGTGGTCGCCTTCGGCCGAGACGATGTTGAACACGTAGCGGATGTACTCCTCCATGCTGCGCGTCGCGCCCAGGCGGTTGAGCGCGCGCACCACGAAGGCGGCGTCGCGCAGCCAGCAGTAGCGGTAGTCCCAGTTGCGGCTGGTGCTCGGCGCCTCGGGAATCGAGGTGGTCAGCGCGGCGATGATCGCGCCGGTGGCCTCGTACTGGCACAGCTTCAAGGTGATCGCGGCGCGGATCACCGGCTCCTGCCATTCGTAGGGAATCGACAGATAGCGCACCCAGTCGCGCCAGTAGGCGAGGGTGTATTCCAGCGAGCCGTGGATGAAATCCGCCGGGCTGGTGGCCAGCGTTTCATCGGGGCCGAACACCAGGTGGGCAGGCCGGTCCAGATGGAAGAACAGGCCGCGCTCGATCAGCGGCACCGCCACGTCGGTGGTCAGGCGCTGGGTCACGTCGCTGAGCAGGAAGCGCAGATGATTGCTGCCGGAGGTGGTCTCCGGCTGGCGCGCGCCGTAATCGCACAGCGGACGCAGCAGGATGCGGATGCGCGGATTGCCCTGGATCGGCCGGATGCGCCGGGCCAGCATCACCGGATGGTAGAAGCGGCCGCGCGTGCGGTGGCGTGGCGCGAAATCGGTGATCTCGATCGCGTTGTCGTGGCGGTCGTAGAGCCGGGTGACCAGCACCGCGGTGTTCGGCAGGTACTCCTGCTCGGCCCGCTCCAGGTGTTCCAGCTCGATGATCCAGTCGCCGCCCTCGCGCTGGGGCGAGAGCAGGGCGCAGAAGCTGGCGTCGCTGTCGAAGCGCGGCAGGCAGCACCAGACGATGCGTGCGAAGCCGTCGATCAGCGCGGCGATGCTGCCGTTGCCGATCACGCCCAGAGCCAGGGTCTGCGGGTTGGCTCGGGTGTCGCTATCGCCAGGTCCGGTGTCGTCGGACCTGGTGCGAGGTTCAGGCATTCCCTCCAAGGGCATGGGCATGGGGTTCAACTCCTTGCTTGAGCACGTTCAAGACACGTTGCAGCCAGGCCTGTGCCGACGACGGGCCTGGCAGGGTGTATTGGGCGAGCGTGGGTTCGCGTTCGCCGACGCGCACGCTGATCCCGTTCTCCAGATTGGTGGCGGCGAAGCCGTGCTCGTCGGTGAGGTCGTCGCCCAGGTACACCGGCAGGCGGCCGGCGAACGGCGCGCGTTCCAGCAGCTCGGTCACCGCCTTGCCCTTGTCCATGCCGGCCGGCTTCAGTTCCAGCACCAGGTTGCCGGCCTGCAGTTCGTAGCCGGGCAGGCCCGGCAGCAGCGCCTCCACGGCATCGCGCAGCGCTTCGTAATGAGCCGGCGCGGCGCGGCAATGCAGGGCCACGGCGAGATCCTTGTTTTCCACCAGCACGCCAGGATGCGCACGCGCGATCGACTCCGCCGCGTGCAGCACCAGCGTGCGGCGGCTGGCGCTGATGCGCGTCTCGCGCCGCTCGCCGTCGGCATGGCGCAACTGCAGGCCGTGCAGGCCGGCCATCGCCCACGGCGGCGAACCGAACAGCGCATCCAGCCCGATCAGGCTGCGCCCGCTGACCAGGGCCAGCGCGCCTTCGAGATGGGCGTAGAGTTCGGCCAATAGCGCGTACAGCTCGGGCTCGACACGCACGTCGTCGGGGCGCTCGGCGAACTCGAGCAGGGTGCCGTCGACGTCGAGAAACAAGGCCCAGCGGTCGTCGGTGCCGGGCAAGGGCGGCGCCGGAAGTGGCGTGATCGCGGACATGCGGGGGAAGGCAGGGGAAAAAGACATCAGGACGAGCCTAGCAGGGCGAATGTGAAGATCAGCTTTGGATAGGGCTGCGTGAATGGATTCCAAGGGCGCGAACGCGCTCTCAAGAAAGCCTGCTGAGCGAAACTTGAATCGCCCGGGTCGGGCCGCATCTCGTCGGGCAGTGAGCGGCCGCGGGGCCGCCGAAAATTTTCCTGGGGACACTCTATGCGGATGGACAAACTGACATCGCGCTTCCAGCAGGCGTTGGCCGACGCGCAATCCATGGCGGTCGGCCGCGACAACAACATGCTGGAGCCGGTGCACCTGATGGCCGCGCTGCTCGACCAGCAGGGCGGCACCACCGGGCCCCTGCTCACGCAGGCCCAGGTCAACGTGCCGACCTTGCGCCAGCGCGTGGCCGAGGCAGTGGAACGCCTGCCGCGCGTGAAAGGCGAGGAAGGCAATGTGCACGTGAGCAATGACCTCACGCGCCTGCTCAATCTCACCGACAAGCTCGCGCAGCAGCGCGGCGACCAGTTCATCGCCAGCGAGCTGTTCGTGCTCGCGGCGCTGGACGACAAGGGCGATCTCGGCGCGGCGCTCAAAGCCGCGGGCGCCAACAAAGCCAACCTGGAACAGGCGATCGACAAGATTCGCGGAGGCGAAAAGGTGCAGAGCGAGAACGCCGAGGACCAGCGCCTGGCGCTGGAAAAATATTGCGTGGACCTCACCTCGCGCGCGGAGAGCGGCAAGCTCGATCCGGTGATCGGCCGCGACGAGGAGATCCGCCGCACCATCCAGGTGCTGCAGCGCCGGACCAAGAACAACCCGGTGCTGATCGGCGAGCCCGGCGTGGGCAAGACCGCGATCGTCGAAGGCCTGGCCCAGCGCATCGTCAAGGGCGAAGTGCCCGAGGGCCTGCGCGACCGCCGCGTGCTGTCGCTGGACATGGGCGCGCTGATCGCCGGCGCCAAGTTCCGCGGCGAGTTCGAGGAACGCCTGAAGGCGGTGCTCAACGACCTGTCCAAGCAGGAAGGGCGGGTGATCCTGTTTATCGACGAGCTGCACACCATGGTCGGCGCCGGCAAGGCCGATGGCGCGATGGACGCCGGCAACATGCTCAAGCCGGCGCTGGCGCGCGGCGAGCTGCACTGCATCGGCGCCACCACCCTGGACGAGTACCGCAGGTACATCGAGAAGGACGCGGCGCTGGAGCGCCGCTTCCAGAAGGTATTCGTGGGCGAGCCCACTGTGGAGGACACCATCGCCATCCTGCGCGGCCTGAAAGAACGCTACGCGGTGCACCACGGCGTGGAGATCACCGACCCCGCCGTCGTCGCCGCCGCCACGCTGTCGAACCGCTACATCACCGACCGCCAGCTGCCGGACAAGGCGATCGACCTGATGGACGAAGCGGCCAGCCGCATCCGCATGGAGATCGATTCCAAGCCGGAGGAGCTGGACCGCCTGGAACGGCGCCTGATCCAGCTGAAGATCCAGCGCGAAATGCTGCGCAAGGAAACCGACGACGCGTCGAAGAAGCGGCTGGCCGATCTGGAAAGCGATATCGAAAAACTCGAACGCGAGTTCTCCGACCTCGACGAAGTATGGAAGTCGGAGAAGGCGCTGCTGCAGGGCGCGACCAAGATCAAGGAGCAGATCGAGCAGGCCCGCGTGCAACTGGACGCCGCGCAGCGCCGCCAGGACTACGCCAGGATGAGCGAGCTGCAGTACGGCCGCCTGCCGGAACTGGAAAAGCAGCTCGCCGCCGCGCAGGCCGCCGAGAAGCACGAGTTCAAGCTGGTGCAGGACCGCGTCACCGAGGAGGAGATCGCCGAGGTGGTGTCGCGCTGGACCGGCATCCCGGTCAGCAAGATGCTGGAAGGCGAGCGCGAGAAACTGCTGCATATGGAAGACGCGCTGCATAAGCGCGTGGTCGGCCAGGACGAAGCCGTGCGCGCCGTGTCCGACGCGATCCGCCGCGCCCGCGCCGGGCTGTCCGATCCGAACCGCCCGTATGGTTCCTTCCTGTTCCTCGGTCCCACCGGCGTCGGCAAGACCGAGCTGTGCAAGGCGCTGGCGGAATTCCTGTTCGACACGCAGGACGCGATGGTGCGCATCGACATGAGCGAGTTCATGGAGAAGCACTCCGTGAGCCGCCTGATCGGCGCACCGCCGGGTTATGTGGGTTATGAGGAAGGCGGTTATCTCACCGAGGCGGTGCGCCGCCGCCCGTACAGCGTGATCCTGCTGGACGAGGTGGAGAAGGCGCATCCGGATGTCTTCAACATCCTGCTGCAGGTGCTGGACGACGGCCGCCTCACCGATGGCCAGGGCCGCACGGTGGATTTCCGCAATACCGTGATCGTGATGACTTCCAACCTGGGCTCGCAGCTGATCCAGGAGCAGGCCGGCGATTCGGAAGCCGAGTACCTGCAGATGAAGGCCTCGGTGCTCGGCGTGGTGCAGGCGCACTTCCGCCCGGAATTCATCAACCGCCTGGACGAGCTGGTGGTGTTCCGTCCACTGGAGAAGAAGCAGATCCGCAAGATCGCGCTGATCCAGCTGATCTATCTGGAGAAGCGCCTGGCCGAACGCCAGCTGCGCCTGGAGATCGGCGAGAAGGCGCTGGACCTGCTGGGCGATGTGGGCTTCGACCCGGTGTATGGCGCGCGGCCGCTCAAGCGCGCGATCCAGCAGCAGCTGGAGAATCCGCTGGCGAGAGAGATCCTGGAGGGGCGCTTTGCCGCGGGGGATACCATCGAAGTGGACGCGGAAGGCGGGCGGCTGGTGTTTCGCAAGCAGTAAAAGAAAGGCGCCTGACCAGGCGCCTTTTCTTCGTCGTAGGTTGGGGTGAGCCGCAGGCGAACCCCAACATTCGCCACCGTCACAGGCATCGCATCGTTGGGGTTCGCCGGTGGCTCACCCCAACCTGCGCGGGTGCTATCGCGGCTCGCTCTGGCTCGGCAGGCCGTTCTCCATATGCCCGGCCAGCCGCCGCCAGAAACCACCCAGCTCCGCCGCCGTCAGATTGAGGTCGTACCAGTTGGCGTTGCCATCCAGCGCCCAGGTGTCGGTAACCGTCGCTCCGGCGCCGAGCGAATAAATACGCACGTCGCCATCCACATAAGCGTTGCTGACGGTAACCGTGCATACCGCCCCGCCGTTGTTGGTCAAGGTCAGGCGCAGTCGATTGCCTGTAGCGTCATAAGCCGCCGTAACTTCCGGCGCCGCTCCCATCCCCGTCGCCACGCTGCCGCGATACTGCCGCAGGAAACCATTCGGCCCATGCGCCTCCAGGTCGTACACGCCCTGGGTATACCGCGCCGCACTCCAGTAGTCGGAAAGCTGCTTGCCCGCTTCCACCGTATAGCGCCACGGTCCATCGCTGCGATTGGCCGCATACACCTGGAACACCGCGCCGGCGGCGCCATCGTTGTGGAAGTCGATCCAGTAACGCCCCGCCGCCGCATCCACCCGTCCATCCGCACGCAAGGTATACGGCAGCGCACGCGCGGGCCGCGTGCCGGCTTCCTGCGCGGGCATCGCCTGCACCGAGGGAATGCTCGGCGCCGGCAGGCTCTTGCACTGCTGGTCCGCCGCGGCGGTATAGCCGGTGGTCGACGGCAGGCTGGGCCAGTCGGCGTTGCTGCCGCTGAAATCGAAGGCGCTGAGCAGGTCGCCGCACACCGCGCGGCGCCATGCGCTGATATTCGGCTCCATCACGCCGAAGCGCTGCTCCAGGAAGCGCAACACCGAGGTGTGGTCGAACACCTGCGAACACACCCAGCCGCCGCGCGTCCACGGCGACACCACGATCAGCGGCACGCGGAAGCCCAGGCCGATCGGCTGGCCGTTGCTGATCTCGCCGGTCACGCTGACGGTGGACAGGCCATCGTTGGACGAAGCCGGCGGTGTCGGCGGCGGCACGTGGTCGAAGAAGCCGCCGTTCTCGTCGTAGTTGAGGATGAACGCGGTCTTGGCCCACACCGCCGGATTGGCGGCGAGCGCGGCGAGCAGGCGCGCGCTCAGGTCTTCGCCGTAGGCCGGCTTGAAGCTGGCATGTTCGGAGAGGAAGTCGGCGGCGACGATCCACGACACCTGCGGCAGCGTGTCGTTGGCCACGTCCTGGGCGAACGCGGCCACCATGTCGGGCATGGTCGCCATGCCTTTGTCGTGCAGCGGCGTGCCGGCCTTGGCCTGCTTGAAGCTCTTGAACCAGGCCAGCGCGTTGTCGTCGAAGTTGTTGCTCTCCTGGTAGACCTTCCAGCTCACGCCGGCCTTTTCCAGCCGCTCGGCATAGGTGGTCCAGGTAAAGCCGGCACTCGGCTCGGTGTTGTCCAGCACCGCCGACTGGCCGACCGACAGGCCGTTGCTGCCGGTCATCGCATGCAGGCGGTTGGGGTTGGTCTGGGTGAGCGTGGCGGCGAAGTAGTGGTCGCAGATGGTGAAGGCGTCGGCCAGCGCGTAGTAGAACGGCAGGTCGGGGCGCTCGAAATGGCCCATGCCCAGGCCTGCCGCGCGCGCGGTGTTCCACGCGTCGAACTTGCCCTTGTTGAAGATCGCGGTGTCCACCGGGTAGTTCATCGCCGGTGCACTGGCGCAGATCGCGCTGGTGGTCGCGGTGTTCATGCGGAACGGTTGCAGATAGCCGTCCGTATTGCCGGTATACGGCTGCTGCCACACGTTGCGCGCGCCGCCGGGCAGCGGCGCGGGCACCCGGTCGCCGAAGCCGCGCACGCCGCGCAGGCCGCCGTAGTAGTGGTCGAAGGAGCGGTTCTCCTGCATGAAGATCACCACGTGCTTGACGTCGGTGAGGTTGCCGGTGCCGATGGTGGCCGGGGCGGCCAGCGCCTGGCGCAGGGTTTCGGGGAGCAGGGATACGGCGGCGAGGCCGCCGGCGGAGGCTGCGGTCATTTGCAGGAATCTGCGTCGCTTGGTGTCGATCTCGCTCATGGGGGTCGCTCGGTCGCCGCCTGTCGCGGGCGGTGCCTAGCTAAGCGCAAGGGTGTTGCAGCTCTTTGCCATCCGTGCGTCAGTGGGGCGACACGGGGTGGACTCGCGGTGAAGGCGGTCTAGCTCTTCTTCCGCGGGGAGAGGGCTGGGGGCCGCTTCACCACGTCCTCTCATCGTCCCGGGGCGGGCAGGGATCCACCTTGCTCGTCATTCCGGCGTAGGCCGGACGAGCGCGTAGCGCGAAGAACGCCCGCAGGGCGGCCCCGAAGGGGTGAGCGAAGCGAATCATCCAGTAGCGGTGGCGCTCGATGTTGTGCTGTCGCATCTGGGTCTCGCCTTCGGCGAGTGTTTCGCCCCGCTGCCGCGGGGCGACTTACTTTCTCTTGCTTGCCCACCCCCCGAGGG
Source organism: Dyella sp. 2RAB6 (assembly GCF_052115385.1). Classification (NCBI taxonomy): domain Bacteria; kingdom Pseudomonadati; phylum Pseudomonadota; class Gammaproteobacteria; order Lysobacterales; family Rhodanobacteraceae; genus Dyella; species Dyella sp. 2RAB6. Next base: position 41 of record NZ_JBFRGP010000019.1, on the reverse strand, counting down.
GGCCTAGAGAGAAAGCTAAGCAAAGAGAAGGGCACCCTGCT
>NZ_JBFRGP010000018.1:0-68665 GCF_052115385.1 Dyella sp. 2RAB6 | reverse complement strand
GCCAGATCATACGTCATGTATGGACGCCTCCCGTTTGGCAAGATCCTTGGCTGTGTGATGAAGCAACAGGACACGGTTGCAGTTATGTATTCGGCCTGTAGTTGCAGGCCTTATGCCTGCTGGCCCTGATGGAATTCGCTGACCCGCGCCTCATTACTCGCTTGGACTTGAAGTCCTGTGCCGTATCCAGGCTTGGCGGATCACGGTCCGACCTGTTTGGCCATCACTTCGTTACGAACCTTGCGCAACCTTGAAAAGAACCTTCCGCCGTCAAAAGCGGGACATCCGTGTTGTGGCCCATCTAGGCCGGGTGACTCGCATATCCAGGCTGATAGAGCCGCCGATGGGCGATGAGTGCCCATAGCGTGCGCGCGATCTTGTTGGCGAGTGCTACCGCTGCGACGTTGATCGAGCGGCGCTGAAGGATGGCCGACATCCATGGCGATGGCTTTTGGCTATGCACCAGCACCGAACGCGCCCCATGGATCAGCAAGGTCCGCAAGTAGGTGTCTCCCCGCTTACTGATGCCCAAGAGTTTCACGTGTCCGCCCGAGCCCGTTTGTTGCGGCACCAGGCCAAGCCAAGCGGCGAACTCTCGGCCAGAATGGAAAGCACGCGGGTCGCCCATGGTGGCCACAGCCGCCGTGGCGGTCAGCAGACCCACGCCGGGGATCGCAGCGATCCGTTGACAGTCTTCATCGCTTCGATGCCAGAGGTGCAGCCTGCGCTCAATATCGGCGATATGGCTTTCCATCTGGCCAATGCGCGCGTATTGCTCGCGCAGGGTCTCGATCAGCACCGTAGGCAATCGATCAGTCAGTCGCCCGAGCACCAAGGGAATCGCCTTGGTCAGCGCAGCACGACCTTTAGGCATCACCTCGCCGTACTCGGCCAACAGACCGCGTAGCCCATTCATCTGCGCGGTGCGGAACTTCACCAGTTGCTGGCGCATCCGGTGCAGCGCCAGCACGGCCTGCTGAGCTTCGGTCTTCACGGCCACCGCTCGGATACCGGGTTGCTGCACCGCCATCCAGATCGCACGCGCGTCAGCGGCGTCGTTTTTGTTGCCTACGGCAAACGGCCGCACCTGCTGAGCAGGAAGTAGTCTGACGGTATGCCCCATAGCCATCAGCCGACGCGCCCAATGCTGTGCTCCGCCGCAGGCCTCCATGCCAATCAGGCAGGGTCGCCGATTGGCGAAGTAGTCCAAGAATTTCGCACGCTTAATCTGCAGACGGATCAGCTCGCCTGGCCCACATCGCGGACACGGTTGAAGAACCGCGGCCTAAGAGTTTTCGCAGGAATTATTCCGAGCCGTCCTACCCGGCACGTCGCCCTGCGCGACGGCGAAAACGGCTGACGCCGCAACCCACTTCATCAATCAAGCCGCCCGGCGCCCAGTCTTTGGGCCGTCGGTGAATCTTCGAGTCCGTAAGGTCGGCGGCACGTCGTGCTGTTTGGCGGCGTGCCGTTTTAGGAAACGAAGATGCGGCGCCTGGCAAGGAGTTGCTTATGGATACCTTTGGCGAACCGTGGATCACCCGCCACGTGAATTACTTCTCCGACCCCGATGCGGGGCCGGACGCGCTGTTGAACGATGCCACCGAGTGGCTGCAGTTCGCATACAACGCCATTCGGCTGTTGGCGGAGCTGGTCGACGAGCATGGCAGTGTCGATGCGCAGCGCCTGCCGATCATGTTGGAAAGCATCACGGCATTTATCGAAATGGGCACGCGCTGCGCGACGCAGGCGCATCTGCGGATGCAGTGGCTGCAGTTGCAACCGGCGTAGGTTGGGGTGAGCAAAGCGACTGCGAAGGCAGGATGCCGTAGCGAACATCCGCGTAGCGGATGGCCCGAAGGGCGGGCTGCTGATGCAGCCCGTAACCCCAACAGTGCGATACATCGGTCACCGCAATGTTGGGGTTCGCCTGCAGCTCACCCCAACCTGCGCCTGCGATTTCGCTCGTCATTCGGGCCTGCGTCGGAATCGGCTAAGGCGCGAGGACTCGCGTCCCGCCCGGCGCCAACCCATCCAGCGCATACCCACCCACACTCACCCGTATCAAGCGCAAGGTCGGAAACCCCACCGCCGCCGTCATCCGCCGCACCTGCCGGTTGCGCCCTTCGCGCAGGGTCACGCTGATCCAGCTGGTGGGGATGCTTTGACGGAACCGCACCGGCGGATCGCGCGGCCACAGCCATTCCGGTTCGGCCGCATGCTCGGCTCCCGCGGGCAAGGTCGGCCCATCGTTGAGCGTCACGCCGCGCTGCAACTGCGCCACCGCGTCGTCGGTGATCGCCCCGTCGACCTGCACCAGATACGTCTTCGGCTGCTTGTGCCGCGGGTCGGTGAGCTGGTGCGCGAGGCGCCCGTCATCGGTCAGCAGCAGCAGGCCTTCGCTGTCGAAATCGAGCCGCCCCGCCGGATACACATCCTTCTGCCGCACGAATTCGGCCAGCGTCCGCTTGTCCCCGTCGGGACTGAACTGGCACAGCACGTTGAACGGCTTGTTGAGCGCCAGCAGCATGCGCCGCGCTCAGTGCGCGGCGGTCTGCGCCGGGGCTTCCGGTTTGACGAAGCGCAGCGTCATGCGGTCGGACTCGCCGATCGCCAGGTACTTGGCCTTGTCCTGCTCGCCGAGGGTGAGCGTCGGCGGCAGCGTCCACACGCCCTTGGGGTAATCCTTGGTGTCCTTCGGGTTGGCGTTGATCTCGCTCTGGCCTTCCAGCTTGAAGCCGGCGTCGGTGGCGAGCTTGATCACGTAGGCGGTGGGCAGGTAGCCGCTTTCCTTCACGTCTTCGAGCTTGGCGCCGTCGGCGGCGCGATGGTCGGCCACGCCGAGCACGCCGCCGGGGCGCAGTGCGGTGTAGAAGGCCTTGAACATGGTGGGGGCGCTGTTGTCCTCCACCCAGTTATGCACGTTGCGGAAGGTCAGCACCATGTCGGCCTTGCCGGCCGCGCCGAAGGCGGGCGCCTTGGGGTCGTACTCGATGATCTGCGCCTTGCCGTAGTGCTCCGGGTCGGCCGCGAACTTCGCGCGCAGGCCGCCGTCGCCGGCTTCGTTGCCGGACTTCTTCACCGCGGCGGTGTAGCTGCCGTTGTCCTTCAGCAGCGGAGCGAGGATCTCGCTGTACCAGCCGCCGCCGGGGGTGATCTCGATGACTTTCAGGTCCGGGCGGATGCCGAAGAACTGCAGCGTGCCCTTCGGGTGCCGATAGACGTCGCGCGCACGGTTCTTCTCCGAGCGCCAGCTGCCGGCCAGCACGTTGTCGAGCTGGGCCGAGGTGAAGTCGTTGGCGCTGGTGGGGGGCACCAGGCCGCCGGCCGGCTGGTCCTGCTGCGCGTCCAGGGCGGCGGCGGGCAGGGAGTTGCCGGTACAGGCGGCGAGCAGGGCGGCGGCGAGCACGGGGGCGAAGTGGCGGATCGTCGGCATGGGGGCGTTTCCGAAAGGTGCCTGTTGGAGGCTAGCACGCGTTTTCGTGCTGGCCATGTATACGTTTGGTCGATGGACAGTGAGTGCGGCGTGTAGGTAGGGAGGTTTCGGAACCTGGCCCGCCAACGCCCAAAAAAACGCCGGCCCTGGCGGCCGGCGCGCGCATTCTAAGGCAACGCGGCACGGGCGGCAGCGCGGCGGCTCGACGCATCGGCCATGTCCCGCGCATAGGCCTCGGCCTCGCAGCGGATCCAGTCACGGAAGATGCGCAGGCCGGCGTGCTCCAGCGAACGCGGCGGATACACCAGGTAGTAGGCCTCGGTGATCGGCAGATAGCGCTCGCCCAGCACGTGCAGCAGCCCGGCCGCGACCAGCGGACGCGCGGTGACCATGCGGCCCAGCGCCACGCCCATGCCTTCCAGTGCGCCGCGCTGCAGGGCGTCGGTGGTGTCGAACTGCGCCACGTAGCGCGGCGGCGGCGTGCCGCCGAACACTTCGAACCAGTCGCGCCAGCGATTGCCCGGGTCGCCCAGCAGCGGCCAGGCGCCGAGATCGTCCGGGTCGGCATCGCGCATGCGTTCCAGCAGGGCGGTGGAGGCCACCGGCGCGATCCACTCGCCGAACAGATGCTCGCTTTCCACGCCCTCCCACACGCCGCGGCCGTAGCGCACGGCGGCATCGACCGGATCGCGCTCGAAATCCACCAGCAGCGAGCTCGATTGCAGATTGAGCTCCAGCTCCGGATGCGCCGCCACCAGCCGCGCCAGCCGCGGCACCAGCCAGCTGCTCATCACGCCGGGGCTGGCGCTGAGGGTGAGTGCTTCCTCGCGGCGGCAGCGATAGCTGGTCATCGCGCGGTCGATGCCTTCGAAGTGATGGCCCACCGCTTCCAGCAGCCGGCGGCCCTCGGCGGTGAGCTGCACGCCGCGCGGGCCGCGGTCGAACAGCTTGCGTTCCAGGCGCTGCTCCAGCTGGCGGATCTGGTGGCTGAGCGCGCTGACGGTGAGGTTGGCCTGCTCGGCCGCACGCGACAGATTGCCCAGCCGCGCGGCGCTGACGAACTGCTGCAAGAGGTCCAGCGAGATCCGTGCCATCTTGAATATCCCTCAAGTCTGGCTTGCGAATATATCGCTTTGTCGCGGCCTGGCGGCTGTCTATCTTGAACAAACCGCCAGATGGCGGAGACCACCGGGAGGCTGCCATGAGTTCGATCTGGAACGACCTGCTGTTCCTGCACGGCCATATCGCCGACGCCAAGCTGGCGCGCCGCCTGGCCGCGGCGCCGGAAGCCGAGCAGAAGCCGCGCGAAGTGCGGTCGCGCAAGGAAAAAGCAGCACGCACGCGGCATGTCGACACCGCGCGGATCGCGGCTTGCGGTGGCGGAGCCTGTACGCCGACTTGAATTGGCTCGAACGGGGCGGCAAGTTTCCTGGAGGCGCCCACGGCGCTCCCACTTCCCCGCTACAGGAAACGCCGCCATGCAACACCGCCGCCTCGGCCGCTCGGAACTCTCCATCGCCCCGCTCGCCTTCGGCGGCAACGTGTTCGGCTGGAGCGTCGACGAAAAGCGCTCGTTCGAACTGCTGGATCAGTTCGTCGACGCGGGCTTCAACCTGATCGACACCGCCGACGTGTATTCGGCGTGGGCGCCCGGCAACCGCGGCGGCGAGTCGGAAACCATCATCGGCAAATGGCTCAGGCAGAGCGGCAAGCGCGAGCGCGTGGTGATCGCCACCAAGGTGGCCAAGTGGGTGGAGCACCGCGGCCTGGCGCCGCTGAATATCCAGCAGGCGGTGGAGGGTTCGCTCAAGCGCCTGCAGACCGACCATATCGACCTGTACCAGGCGCACGAGGACGACGCCAGCGTGCCGCTGCATGAAACCCTCGGCGCGTTCGGGCGGCTGATCGAGCAGGGCAAGGTGCGCGTGATCGGCGCTTCCAACTACAACGCGGATCGGTTCGCCGAGGCGCTGGCGGTTTCCGCCCGCCACAACTTGCCGCGCTACGAGAGCCTGCAGCCTGAGTACAACCTGATGGTGCGCGGCGCTTACGAGAAGGAGCTGGAGCCGCTGGTGCTGAAGGAGCAAGTTGGCGTGATCAATTACTACGCGCTGGCCAGCGGGTTTCTCAGCGGCAAGTACCGCAGCGAGACGGATCTGGGCAAGAGCACGGCGCGTGCCGGGGCGGTGCAGAAATTCCTCAATCCGCGCGGTTTCGGCGTGCTTGCGGCGTTGGACGAGGTGGCGAAGGCGCATCGCGCGACGCCGTCGCAGGTGGCGTTGGCGTGGTTGATTGCGCGGCCGGGGATTACGGCGCCGATTGCGAGTGCGACGAGTGTGGAGCAGCTCAATGAGCTGCTGGGGGCGGTGCGGGTGCAGCTGAGTGCGAATGAGATTGCGCAGATCGACGCTGCCAGCGCATAAACCGAAGGAACCCTTCTCCCTCCGGCGACCCGAAGGTAGTCCCCGTGGGAGAGAAGGTGGCGGCAGCCGGATGAGGGTACGGGCGGAGTGAAGCTCACCACTCCGCCCGTACCCTCACCCCAACCCCTCTCCCGACGGGAGAGGGGCTTCAAGCGATCACAACCCGAAGAACTTCTCCGCCGTCGCCGTGCTGTTCGCCGCCGTGACTTCCACCGGCTCGCCGCGGTCCCGCGCCACCTCGTAGCAGATATGCCGCAGATACATCGGCTCGTTGCGCCGGTGGCTAGGCTGCGGCTTCACCGTGCGCGGCAGCAGATAAGGCGCATCGGTCTCGATCATCAGCCGGTCGGCGGGAATCTCCTTCACCAGCGCGCGCAGATGCGTGCCGCGGCGCTCATCGCAGATCCAGCCGGTGATGCCGATATGGCAATCCAGCGCCAGGTAGTCGCGCAATGCCTCGCCGGTGTCGGTGAAGCAATGCACCGCCGCCGCCGGCACCCGGTCGCGATAGCGGCGCAGCAGGGCGAGGAAATCCTCGTGCGCGTCGCGCTGATGCAGGAACAGCGGCTTGCCCAGCTCCGCCGCGATGCGCAACTGGCGCTCGAACACCTCAAGCTGCACCTCGCGCGGCGAATAGTTGCGGTGATAGTCCAGGCCGGTCTCGCCCACCGCGCGCATTTCCGGGTGGGTGTGCAGCTCGCGCAGCAGCGTGTCGGTGGCGTCGTCGTAATCCACCGCATGGTGTGGATGCACGCCGGCCGTGGCGTACAGCTCGCCGGGGTAGCGGCGCGCCAGTTCCAGCGCATGGACGCTGGCCTCGCGCGAGGCCCCGGTGACCACCATGCGGCTCACGCCGTGCTCGCGGGCGCGCGCCAGCACCTCGTCGAAGTCGTGGCGGAAGGATTCGTGGGTGAGGTTGGCGCCGATATCGAGCAGGTGCATGGGGGCTGGGGTCACAAAAGCGTGCATTGTCTCCGAGCCCTCAAGCAGGAGCAAAGCTAAGCCCCTCTCCCACCGGGAGAGGGGTTGGGGTGAGGGTACGGGCGGAGCGCAAGAGTGAGGCGCACCACTCCGCCCGTACCCTCATCCGGCTGCCGCCACCTTCCTCGCTCCTCAAAGCCGGGCACATCCCTGTGCCCTCCCCGCGTGCTCCCGGAGGGAGAAGGCCTTCAACCCCCCAAGGTCAATGCGCATTTGGCGCGAATCGATCCCCCCTCATCCGAAAAATTCCTACGAATTAATGTGCGCCGTCGACATTTCCTTCGGATTTGTCTTGTTAGCGTGAATCCGGGTCGGCCAGTTCCGGTTGACCCATTACCCGATCGGGGGAGGACGGGCCTGCGGGCCCGGCGGTCGAATTGCGTGCTCTGGGGAGGGCGCGCCGGCCGGACACTCACGGGGCACCTCCGCTCAATCCATCCAGACCAAGTAGATAGAGGGAGTTCGAATGAATCGTTCGCATATGAAGCTGCTGGCCGCCTCGCTCGCCCTGGCCCTGGGCCTGCCCGCCACGGCCATGGCCGCCGCCGACATTGCCGGCAACACCCGTTTCGATCTCAGCTCGGTACAGGAAAGCGCAACCTACGACCGCTTCGTCGTGGTCTACCGCGACGGCAGCACCGAGCGCGGCAATGCCGGCGCCGCGGTGCAGGCGATGTCGGCCGCGGCCGGCAAGGCCAGGCTCACCGACACGGTGAAGTTCGGCGGCCGCGCACTCGGCCTCAACTACAAGCGCAAGCTGGCCAGCGGCGGTGATCTGGTCACCACCTCGCGTCATCTGAATGCGGCGGAGACGCGCCAGTTCGTGCAGCAGATCGCGGCCGACCCGGCGGTGGAATTCGTGCAGCCCGACTACATGCGCCAGGCGCTGGACAAGCCCAGCATGGTGCTGCCGCAGGGCGCGGCGACCTTCACCACGCCGAACGACCAGTACTACACCAAGTACCAGTGGGACTACCTGCCGGCCGGCGGCGCGGCGTTTGCCGACGCCAGCCTGGGCAGCAACGTGGCCAACTGGGGCGGCGCCAATATCCAGCAGGCGTGGAGCCTGGCCGACGGCACCGGCGTGGTGATCGCCAGCCTCGACACCGGCGTCACCAACCATCCGGACCTCGACCTGACCCTGGCCAGCGCCGGCTACGACTTCACCAGCACCGCGCTGGTCTCCGGCCGCAGCGCCGACGGCCGCGCGGCCGGTGGCTGGGATCTCGGCGACTGGACCACCGGCAGCAAGTACCTGGCCAGCAACGGCGGCTGCGTGGATTCGACCCACCCGGCCGAGGACAGCAGCTGGCACGGCAGCCACGTGTTCGGCAGCGCCGGCGGCGAGAAGACCAACAACAGCACCGGCATGGTAGGTACCGCCTTCGGCGCGAAGGTGTTGCCGGTGCGCGTGCTGGGTCATTGCGGCGGCTACGACAGCGATATCGCCGACGCCATCACCTGGGCCTCGGGCGGCCACGTCAACGGCGTGCCGGACAATGCCAACCCGGCGAAGGTGATCAGCATGAGCCTGGGCGGCAGCGGCACCTGCACTTCGAGCAGCGTGACCGGCAAGGCGATCAGCGGCGCGATCGGCCGCGGCGCCACCGTGGTGGTGGCGGCGGGCAACAGCAATGCCAACGTGTCCGGCTTCTCGCCGGCCAGTTGCCCGGGCGTGGTCGCGGTGGCGGCCACCGGCATCACCAGCCGCCGCGCGTTCTATTCCAATTATGGCAAGGGCATCACCCTGGCCGCGCCGGGCGGCGGCGTGTACACCAACGACGGCTCCAGCGGCACGCAGACCACCAGCGGCTTCATCTGGTCGACCATCGACTCGGGCACCACCACGCCGTCCGGTTCCACCTATGGCGGCATGGCGGGCACCTCGCAGGCCACGCCGCATGTGGCCGGCACGGTGGCGCTGATGCAGAGCTATCGCCTGTCGCTGGGCAAGGCGCTGTTGAGCTCGACGCAGATCACCTCGCTGCTGAAGTCCTCGGCGAGTGCGCCGCACGTGGCGGCCAGCGGCAGCAAGCCGATCGGCGCGGGCATTCTCAATGCCTATGCGGCGGTGCAGGCGGCCGGCGCGCAGCCTTGAATTGATCCCGGGTTGTCGACCAAAGAGGGAAGGCCGGCGCTTGATGCGCCGGCCTTTTTTTCTTGCCCAAGCGGGTGCGTTCTAGTGAACAAGAAATTTCGCAATTTCTTATTGACGCGCGTAAGAAGGCACTGATAGTTTCGTCAACGCGTCAAACATTTGACGCACGCATCACGCATCGCAAAGGACGTGTCGCATCTAAGGAAGCATGGCGGGGGCCATGTGCACTTGTCCGATCGAAGCGCAACGCTATCGAGGGGAAAACACATGGCACATGTGCAAGGGCCGCTGGCGGCCTTGGGGATGCTTCGTCTGAATTCCGGCCATCACGGCCGATGGCGATTACGCACGCGCTAAGCCTTTCGTCCTGAGCCACGGCTGCCTTCCACGGTAGCCGCGGACGGCTATTCGTTCGACCACCACGCAGCGAAGGCGCCAGCCCTCGGCGGACGCGTGCGGCCGCTCGAAACCCCTCGCTCACACCGACACCGCAGGCCGGGCGTATGCGTGCGGCCATCAAAAAAAGTCGGCGCCGGCAACCGCTGCCTGCGCTGTTGTTCGCGGAACCGGCCGACGGTTCCGCCGCCTATGGGAGGAGTACAGATGGAAAGCACGGGAAAGATCCAGGCCATGGGCCTGCTGCTGATGGCGGTGTTCGCCACGGCCAGCATGGCGGGGGAGGGACGCACGGCCGCGCCGGCGTCCACGCAGAACCAGCAGGTGACGTTCCGCGATCCGGCCACCGGCCGCACGCGTGCGCCGACCGAGGCCGAGCTGGCGGAGCTGTCGCGCATCGCCGCGCAGGAAGCCGCCGCGCAGCCGTCCACCGGCCCGCTGACCGAAGCGGACGCGCGCGCCACCATGCGCAAGGTGCGCCTGAGCACGGGACTGGAAGTCACCGTGATGGACGTGCCGCAAAGCCTGGAAACCTCGGTCGTCGCCGAACGCGGCGCCGACGGCAAGTACCACGTGCACCACGCCGGCGATCAAACACCTGCCGCTGCGCAGGAGGTGTCGCAATGATCGCCCGCAATACCTTGCTCAAGGCCTTGCTGGCCACCGGCCTGCTCGGCCTCGCCAGTGCGGCGGCCGCGGCGGATATCCGCATCATCAATCTCGACGCCGGCACCGGCAAAGGCCTGGACGATCCGACGCCGGTCGCGCCGGTCGGCGGCAATCCGGGCGTGACCCGCGGCGAGCAGGCGCGCATCGCGTTCGACTATGCCGCCTCGCTGTGGAGCGCCGTGCTCAAGAGCGGCGTGCCGATCGACATCAACGCCACTTTCCAGAAGCTCGCCTGCACCGCCACCAGCGGCACGCTGGGCTCGTCGCGCGCGCTGTCGATCACCGCCTTCAGTGCCACCAACCTGCCGGCCGGCGCCAAGGCCGACACCTGGTATCACATCGCGCTGGCCAACACCCTGGTCGGCGAAGACACCAATCCCACCACCGCCGACGTGCAGATGCAGTTCAACGGCGCGATGGGTACGCCCGGTTGCCTCGAGGGCATGCAGTGGTACTTCGGCCTGGACGGCAATGCGCCGGCCGGCCAGTCCAACTTCCTCAACGTGATGCTGCACGAGATGGCGCACGGCCTGGGCTTCTCCGGCTTCAACAACCTCACCACCGGCAAGCCGCTGCTGGGCAACGACGGCGTGGCGCGTCCGGACATCTATTCCAGCTTCGTCTACGACAACGGCAAGGGCAGCAAGTGGTATGACATGTCCGACGCCGAGCGCGTCACCTCCGCCTTGAACGATGGCCACCTGGTGTTCACCGGCGCCAAGGTGAAAGCCGATGCGCCGCTGGCGCTGGGTACGCGCGCCGCGCTGATGGTGAGCGCGCCGCAGGCAGTGGCCGGCGAATATCTGTACGGCCAGGCGCAGTTCGGGCCGGCGGCCAGCGTGGCCAATTTCAGCGGTACCGTGGTGCGCGCCGCCACCGGCGCCAACGCCGAAGGCTGCGCGGCGTTCGACAACGCCGCCGACGTGGCCGGCCATCTGGCCCTGGTCGATCGCGGCACCTGCGGCTTCGCGGTGAAGGCACGCAATGCCGAGGCGGCGGGCGCCACCGGCATGATCATCGCCAACAACCAGGCCGGCAACGACCTGATCACGCCGGTGGGCGACGGCGGTGCGCCGATCAATATCCCGGTGATCGCGATCTCGCAAAACTCCGGCATCGCGCTGAAGGCCAACCTGGCCGGCCTGACCATCGCCATGAACACGGTGCCGGCCGGCATGGATGCGGCGGGCAACGTGCAGATCTACGCGCCCAAGACCCTGGTCGTGGGCTCGTCGTTCTCGCACTTCGACACGCGCCTCTCGCCGAATGCGCTGATGGAATACGCCGAAAGCGCGGACCTGAAGGGCCATATCGACGTGGACCTGACGCCGTCGCTGTTCATCGACGAAGGCTGGCGCGTCAACGGCGGCAGCCAGCTGCTGCGCACTTGCGACACCGGCGTGCCGGCCTGGGTGCCGGGCGGTGTGATCGTCGGCGCCAACATCTCCGCCGAGGCGAAGAAGCTGGCGAAGGCCGCGGCCACCGTAGGCGATTACGCGGCGGCGATCCGCGCGCACGCGGCCAAGCTCGCCACCGACGGCCTGCTCACCGCGCCGCAGGCGAGCAGCCTCAACGTCTGCCTGAGCGATGCGGAAATCGCCAAGCAGTACGACAACTGGCGCCAGGGCGGCACCGGCAGCCCGGCGGTGGTGGACATGGCCAATAGCCAGACGCTGACCGGACAGGCCGGCGCGGCGGGCAGCGAGCGCATCTACACCCTGGTCGTTCCGGCCAATGCGCGCACGCTGAACATCCGCACCTTCGGCGGTTCGGGCGATGTGTCGCTGTACGTGAAGGCCGGTGGCGAGCCGACCGCGGCCAGCAACGACTACCGCTCGGTGCACGTCGGCAACAGCGAAACGGTGGTGGCCGCACGGCCCGCGGCAGGCACGTATTTCATCAAGGTGGCGGGCGACAAGGCCTACGCCGGGGTGAGCGTGCAGGCCAGCTACAGCCTGTAATGGCGGTCCGGCATCGCGGGCGCCGACGGTGCCCGCGATGCCGTTTTCCATGGGAACGCAAGCGAGCGACGCCGCCATGGCCTCGCTCGGCGAACGCTTCAGCGGCAAGGGCCGCGGCGCGCACAAGCGCCGCCGCGCGCCATGGCCCGAACGACATCAGGGAGTGCCACTCGTGAACAAGATTTACAGCAAGGTGTGGAATGCATCGCTCGGCGCGTTGGTGGTGGCCAGCGAGTTGGCCAGCACCTGCGGCAGGCGCGGCGCATCCAGGCGCCTGCGCGCCTCGGTGCTGGCGGCACCCCTGGCCGCCTGCATGGCGCTCGCTGCCGCGAGCGGCGCGATGGCGCAGAGCACGACCACCGCCGGCACCGGCGCCGCCGCCAACGGCGAGCGCAGCACCGCGGTGGGCGAGAACGCGCTCGCCGATGCGCAGGACAGCACAGCCATCGGCGCGGGCAGCGCAGCCTTCGGCATCGGCGCGACCGCGCAGGGTGCGAGCAGCATCGCCAATGGCACGGAAAGCGTGGCGGTTGGGTATCGCAGCTTTGCCAACGATGCGAACGGCACGGCGGTGGGTGCCAATGCCAACGCGTTCGGTATCGGCGCGTCGGCGTTCGGCAGCGGCGCCAATACCAATGCGGACTATGCGACGGCGGCAGGCTACGGCGCGGTCGCTTCCGGCAAGAACAGCGCCGCCTTCGGTGCGGGCGCGCAGTCGGCCGGTGCCGGCAGCGTCGCGATCGGCGGCAATGCGGTCGACGAAGACGGTGCGGCCTTGCTGACCGATGCGAGCGGTCAGCCGATCACCGCGGCGGCAACCAGCGCAGGCGTGGGCGGTACGGCAGTGGGCGCCAGCGCGAAGGCGAGTGCGCTCGGTGCGTCGGCGTTTGGCCTGGGCGCGGAAGCCTCGGGTTCGCTGGGTACGGCGCTGGGCACATTGGCAGGCGCGAGCGGCGCGCAATCGGTGGCGATCGGATATGGCTCAGCGGCCACCGCCGCATCGAGCGTGGCGCTGGGCGCCGGCTCGCAGGCGACACGGGCGAACACCGTCTCGGTCGGCAAGGCCGGTGCGGAGCGGCAGATCGCCAACGTGGCGGCTGGCACGCAGGCCACCGATGCGGTGAACAAGCAGCAGCTCGACACGGCGGTGCAGGGCACGGTGGCAAGTCACTACTTCACCGCCGATGGCGCGAAGGACGGCAGCGACGATGCCGCCGCGTTCGGCGTGCACAGCGTGGCTTCCGGTGCGAGCAGCATCGCCAACGGCACGGAGAGCGTGGCGGTTGGCTATCGCAGCTTCGCCAACGATGCGAATGGCACGGCGGTGGGTGCGAATGCCAACGCGTTCGGCATCGGTGCGTCCGCGTTCGGCAGCGGCGCCAACACCAATGCCAATTATGCGACGGCCGCGGGCTATGGCGCGGTCGCTTCCGGCTTGAACAGCGCCGCTTTCGGCGCCGGTGCGCAGGCGGCAGGTGCGGGCAGCGTGGCCGTAGGCGGCAACGCCGTGGACGAAGACGGCGCCGCTCTGTTGAACGATGCGAACGGCCAGCCGATCACCATCGCGGCGACCAGCGCGGGTGTCGGCGGCACGGCGGTGGGCGCAAGCGCGAAGGCGAGTGCGCTCGGTGCTTCGGCATTCGGCCTGGGTGCGGAAGCTTCCGGTTCGCTGGGTACGGCGCTGGGTACGTTGGCGAGCGCCAGCGGCGCGCAATCCGTGGCGATCGGTTACGGCGCCGCGGCCAGCACCGCGTCGAGCGTGGCGCTCGGTGCCGGCGCACAGGCGACGCGAGCGAACACGGTCTCGGTCGGCAAGGCCGGTGCGGAACGGCAGATCGCCAACCTGGCGGCAGGTACTCAAGCCACCGATGCGGTGAACAAGCAGCAGCTCGACACGGCCGTGCAGGGCACCGCGTCGAACCATTACTTCACCGCCGACGGCGCCAAGGACGGCAGCGACGATGCCGCCGCGTTCGGCGTGCATGGCGTGGCCTCCGGCGCGAGCAGCATCGCCAATGGCACGGAAAGCGTGGCGGTGGGCTATCGCAGCTTTGCCAACGATGCGAACGGCACGGCGGTGGGTGCCAATGCCAACGCCTTCGGCATCGGTGCGTCGGCGTTCGGCAGCGGTGCCAACACCAATGCGGACTATGCGACGGCGGCAGGTTACGGCGCGGTGGCTTCCGGCAAGAACAGCTCTGCGTTTGGCGCGGGCGCGCAAGCGGCCGGTGCCGGCAGCGTGGCCGTCGGCGGCAATGCAGTCGACGAAGATGGTGCGGCCTTGCTGACCGATGCGAACGGCCAACCGATCACCACGGCGGCAACCAGCGCGGGCGTCGGCGGCACCGCGGTCGGCGCCAGCGCGAAGGCGAGTGCGCTCGGTGCTTCGGCGTTTGGCCTGGGTGCGGAAGCGTCGGGTTCGCTGGGCACGGCGCTGGGCACCTTGTCCACCGCAAGTGGCGCGCAATCCGCGGCGATCGGCTACGGCGCCACGGCCAGTGCGGCGTCGAGCGTGGCGTTGGGCGCGGGCTCGCAGGCGACGCGGGCGAACACCGTCTCGGTCGGCAAGGCCGGTGCGGAACGCCAGATCGCCAATGTCGCGGCCGGCACGCAATCCACGGACGCAGTGAACGTCGCGCAGCTGCAAGGTGCGATCGGCGCAAGCGTCGGCAATGCGCTGATGTACGACGCGGCCGACAAGAGCCAGGCAACCTTGGCCGGTGCGAACGGCACCCGCCTGTCCAACCTCAAGGCCGGTGCGCGGCGCAACGATGCGGTCACCGTCGGCCAGGTACGGGATGTGCTGCGCCTGATCGGCGGCAACGCCGACGTCGATGGCGATGGTGCGCTGGTCGCCGGCACCTTCGGCGTGCAGGGCGGCAGCTACACCAGCGTGTTCGATGCGATCGGCGCGCTCAACGGCTCGGTGAGCAACATCTACGCCGGCATCGGTGATCTGAACAACCGCCTCACCGCGCTGGACCAGCGCGTCACCACCGGCGACGGCAGCTTCGGCGGCCGCCTCGCCGTGGACGGCTCGGGTCCGGCCAGCGTCGCGACCGGCTCCAAGGGCGTGGCGCTCGGTGCCGGCGCCGCTGCCGGCGGCGATCACGGCACGGCGATCGGCAGCGACAGCTATGCCGCCGGCCCGAACGACACCGCGATCGGTGGCAATGCCAAGGTCAATGCGGATGGCAGCACGGCAGTGGGCGCGAACGCGACCATCGCCGCGGTCGCCACCAACGCGGTGGCGGTCGGCGAAAGCGCCAACGCCTCGGCCGCCTCGGCGACCGCGCTGGGCCAGGGTGCCAGCGCGAGCGCTGCCGGCGCGGTGGCGCTGGGCCAGGGCGCGGTGGCGGATCGCGCGAACACCGTGTCGGTGGGCAATGCCACGACGCAGCGGCAGATCGTCAACGTCGCCGCCGGCACGCAGGCGACCGACGCGGCCAATCTCGGCCAGGTGCAGGAAGCGCTGACCACTGCCAAGAGCTACGCCGACACCGGCGACCGGCAGACACTGACCCAGGCCAAGGCCTACAC
Organism: Dyella sp. 2RAB6; assembly: GCF_052115385.1. Taxonomy (NCBI): domain Bacteria; kingdom Pseudomonadati; phylum Pseudomonadota; class Gammaproteobacteria; order Lysobacterales; family Rhodanobacteraceae; genus Dyella; species Dyella sp. 2RAB6. The sequence goes on along the minus strand of NZ_JBFRGP010000018.1, from coordinate 53,161 downwards.
CGACCAGAAGCTGGGCAGCTTCGCCAGCAGCAGCGATCTGAGCGCGCTGCGTGAACAGGTCGACGGACAGTTCCGTTCGGTCAACACGCGGGTGAGCCGGGTCGGTGCGATGGGCACCGCGATGGCGCAGATGTCCTTCAGCACGCAGGGCATCAATACCGAGAATCGCGTCGGTGTGGGTGTCGGCGGCTACCGCGGGCAGGCTGCCTTGTCGGTGGGTTATTCCAGGCAGTTGTCGCCGCGGGCGAATCTGACATTCGGTGCGGCGGTGGCGGGTGGCGGGGAAAGCTCGGGTGGCGTCGGTCTGGGCGTCGGCTGGTAACGCCGTGTAGTCGAGCCGCGGGATATTGCGTAGTCCTTGACTGACGCTACAACCTGTTTTAACCGAAGGCCGGTGCTCTATGCGCCGGCCTTTTTTTCTTGTTCGTCCAGTTTCATTGAGAATTGTCCGAATGTCAGCGAATGGTGAAGCCGTTTCAGCATTTCGCTGCCAATAATAAGGCGGCCACCCGGCTGCGGTCCGGTGTGGACATCGAGCGTTCTGTTCCCCCAGGCGGCCGAATACCGCAACGGTAGCCTGAAGCCTCCAACCGTTCCCCCGACCACCCCGATGGCGCCGTCATCGGTGGGCGAGTGCGGCTGTTCGAAAGCCCCTCATCGATAAGGAGTACAGGCAGTTGAATAACAAGCAAGGCATGCATGCGATGACCCTGGCGCTGATGACCTTCTTCGCCGCCACGGCGATGGCGCAGCAGCATCCGGCCGCACCGGCGCCGGATGCGCAGGTCACCTTCCGCGATCCGGTGACCGGCCAGATCCGCGAGCCCACCGCGGAGGAACTGGCCCAGCTGTCGCGGGCCATGCAGAAGGAACAGGCGATACAGGGGCGCTCGGCGGTTCCGCATGAGAACTCCGACACGCACCTTCATTGGCGCACGGTGCGCCTCGCCAACGGGGTCGAAGCCAAGGTGGCGGAAGTGCCCGAACGACTGCAGAGCCAGTTGGTCGCCAAACGTGGCCTCGACGGCAAGTACAGCGTGCAACACGCGGACGACACCGCGGCGACCGCGCAGGAGACCGCGCCATGAGCCGCCGCAAGGCGTGGCTTGCCGCGCTGGCGGTCGGCCTGGCGAGCTGTGCCGACGTTGCGGCATCGGCCGAGGTACACCTCAACAACCTGGACACCGGTTCCGGCACCGGCCTGGACGATCACGCGCCGGCGGCGCCGGTGGGCGGCAATCCTGGCAAGACCCGCGGCGAGCAGGCGCGCATCGTGTTCGAGTTCGCGGCCTCGCTATGGGGTTCGGTGCTCAAGAGCCGGACGCCGATCGTGGTCGATGCCTCGTTCCAGAAGCTGGCCTGTACCGCGACGGGCGGTACGCTCGGCTCGGCGGGTCCCAGCAATGTGGCGTGGTTTACCCCGGGGAGCGGCAACCCACCTGAGGCCAGGGTCGGCGTGATGTATCACATCGCCCTTTTCAATGCGCTGGCCGGCGTAGATGCGGATCCGGCAAGGGCCGACATCAAAGCGAGCTTCAATGGCGCCATGGGCACGCCCGGGTGCCTGGAGGGCACGCAGTGGTACTTCGGCCTGGACGGCAACACCCCGGCAAGCCAGTCCAACTTCCTCAACGTCGTGCTGCATGAGATATCGCATGGCCTGGGCTTCTCCGGCTTCAACGACCTGACCACCGGTGCGCCGTTCTTCACGGGCGAGGACGGGAAGGGCATCCCGGACATCTATTCGCTTTATGTCTACGACAACGCCAAGCGCAAGCGCTGGTACGACATGCCCTACGCCGAGCGCATGAGTTCGGCGATGAACGACGGCCACCTCGTCCACACCGGGCCGCACGTGCGCGCCGATGCTCCGCTCGCGCTGAGTCCGCGCCATGCGCTGCTGGTCACGGCGCCCGCTGCCGTGGCGGGAGAATACGGATACGGCTGGGCACCGTTCGGTCCGCAGCCGAATCCGGCCAATTTCAAAGGCACGGTGGCGCGGGCGGAGAGCGGCGCCAATGCGCAAGCCTGCGCGGCATTCGACAACGCCGCGGCGGTGAAGGGGCGCATCGCCATGGTCGACCGCGGCGGCTGCAACTACGCGATGAAAGCGCGCTTCGCCCAGGCGGCGGGGGCGACCGCGCTCGTCGTGGTCGACCAGCCGGACGACACCACGCCGGTGCTGCCTCCCACTGGAGAGGCCGGCGATCCGATCACGATACCGCTGGTAAAGATAGCGCAGGACGCCGGCCAGGCGCTGAAGGCCCATCCCGATGGTTTGAGCATGGCGATGACCCGCTTGCCGACCGGCACCGATCTGTCCGGCAACGTGCTGCTGTATGCGCCCACCACGTTGCGGGTGGGCTCGTCTTTCTCCCACTTCGATGTCCGCTTGTCGCCGAACGCGCTGATGGAGTGGCAGGAAAGCCCGGACCTGCAGGGCCATCTCGACCTGGACCTGACGCCATCGCTGTTCCAGGACGAAGGCTGGCGCCTCCGTGCCGGCGGCCAGTTGCTGGGCCTGTGCGATACCGGCGTACCGACATGGGTACGCGGCGGCGTGATCGTCGGTGCCAACCTGGCGGCGACGGCGAAAATGCTCGCCGCAAGCTCCGCCAACGAGGGCGATTACGCGCAGGCCATCCGCGCCCATGCGTCCGCACTGGTCCGCGCCAAACTGTTGAGCGCCGCGCAGATCGCCAGCCTCAATCTCTGCTTGAGCAATGCGGAAGTGGCCCGGCAATACAGCGGCTGGCGCCAGGGCGGCAGCGGCGATCGGGTGTTCTTCGAATTCGATAGCAGCGCGGCGTTGCCGGCGCAGTCCGGGGTGGCCGGCAGCGAGCGGCTCTATCTGCTGGACGTACCACCTGGCGCGCGCACGCTGAACATCCGCAGCTTCGGCGGCAGCGGCGACGTATCGCTCGTAGTGCGGGTGGGCAACGAGCCGACCGCGTCCAGCTACAGCTACCGCTCGGTCCACGCGGGCAATAACGAAAGCGTGTCCGTCGCGCGTCCGGCCGCGGGTGCGTACTTCATCAAGCTGGTGGGCGTGAAGCCCTATGCCAACGTCAGCGTACAGGCCAGTTACGGCATGTGAGCGCGGCGGCGATCCGACCTCTGGGAGTGATATCCGATGAACAAGTTCTACACGACGACCTCGCGCAGGCCGTCCAGCGGTTTGCACGCTTCGGTACTGGCGGCCTGCATGGCGCTGTGCGGTATCGGCGAAGCCGCGGCACAGACGGCGCCGACCGGCACGACCACCAACGGCAACGGCGCGGCGGCCAATGGCGATAACGCCACCGCGCTGGGCGAGAACGCGCTCGCCGACAAGGCGGACAGCACCGCCGTGGGCGCCGGCAGCGCGGCGCTCGACCGCGCTGCCATCGCGCTCGGTTCCAGCAGTATTGCCAACGCCGCCGAAAGCGTGGCGCTGGGCTACCGCAGCTTCGCCAACGATGCGAACGGCACCGCGCTGGGTGCCAACGCCAATGCATTCGGCATCGGCGCCTCGGCGTTCGGCAGCGGCGCGAACACCAATGCCCATTACGCGACGGCAGCGGGCTACGGTGCGCTGGCATCGGGCCTGCACAGCACGGCATTCGGCGCGAACGCGCAAGCTACCGGCGCCTCGAGCGTGGCGATCGGTGGCCGTGCGGTGGACGAAACGGGCGGAGCCATCGTGGGGGACGAACAGGGCAAGCCGATCGATACGGCGGCGACCAGCGCAGGCACCGGCGGTACGGCGGTGGGGGCCAGCACCAAGGCGGGTGCGTGGGGCGCTTCGTCCTATGGCCTGGGCGCGGAAGCTTCCGCGCAATTCGGCACGGCCTTGGGTGCGCTGACGACGGCAAGCGGCGCGTCGTCGCTTGCCGCCGGTCATGGCGCGGTGGCGAGCGGGCAGGAGAGCGTGGCCCTGGGTGCGAACAGCTATGTGAATGCGGCCAACAGCGTCGCCCTGGGTGCCGGCTCGGAGGCCACGCGGGCGAATACGGTGGCGGTGGGAAAGCTCGGCGCCGAACGCCAGATCACCCAGGTGGCGGCCGGCACCGAGGCCACCGATGCGGTGAATCTTGGCCAGTTCCGCAGTGCCCTCGGCGTACTCGACGGCTCGGTAACCAGCATCTACGCGGGCCTGGGCGATCTGAGCGGCCGCATCGCGGCACTGAGCCAGCCGGTGGCTCCCGCCACACCGGCGCCCGATGCCGCCAGCAGCGCCCAGGTGCAGGAAGCGCTGAGCACCGCCAAAAGCTACGCCGACGCCGGCGATCGCCAGACGCTGACTCAAGCCAAGGTCTACACCGACCAGAAACTCAGCAGTTTTGCCAGCCGCAGCGAGCTGGATGACCTGCGCCGCCGCGTCGACGATCAGTTCAATACGCTCGATACCCGCATCAACCGGGTTGGCGCGATCGGCGTGGCGATGTCGCTGATGTCTTCCAGCACGCAGGGCTTCGACGGCAACAGCCTGGGTGTGGCGGTGGGCGGCTATCGCAGCCAGGCGGCGTTGTCGGTCGGTTTTTCGCGGCAGCTTTCGACGCGGGCCAGGCTGACCCTGGGCACGGCGATCACCGGCGGCGGCGAAACGGCCGGGGGCGTGGGCCTGGGCATAGGCCTCTAAGGGATAAGGAGAAAGGCGTGGCGCAGGGTCCGGGTGGCGCCCGGATCCTGCGCCATGCTGCTCAATCGTCCGATTAAGACAGATATTTTTGCCTTTTTCTTACGACATCTCACTGCCGCGGGAGCATGCTCGCCACTGCCACGATGGTTGTGTTAACAATGGCGCTTCACTCGCCCGGCAGGGGCGATGCATGGAGCATCGCGGGCGCGACCTGGACTTGAGATGTGGGGTGTGTGATGTCGGCAGTGGCCAAGCCGGCGCCCGGCGATGGAGCCGCAGAGAGCAACCGCGAAGCCGCGGTATGCGACCTGCTGGTGGCGCGGGGGCGGCTGAAGGACAGCGATCTGACGCGCGCGCGGCGGCTGCACGAGGAGTCGCCCGAGGGCACGCTGACGGCGCTGATGGCCCGCCTGGGCCTGGTCTCCGAGCGTGACCTGGCCGAAGCCTGGTCCGAATTGCTGCATACGCCGCTGCTGGCCGCGCGCGAGGCGCCCGAGCTGCCGCCGGCGGAACTGGAGCTGTCCGCGCGCTTCCTGAAGCTGCACCACGTGGTGCCGGTGCGCGACGGCGAAGAGGGCGTGGCCTTGCTGGTGTCCGATCCGGCCGACGCGTATCCGCTGCAGGCGGTGGAACTGGCCGCCGGGCGGCCGGTGACCTTGCGGATCGGCCTGCGTTCGGAAATCGACGACCTGATCGAGCGTTATTACGGCTCCGGCCGCTCCGCCATGGGCACCATCGTGGAGAACCTCGACGGCGGCGCCGCGGTGGAGGACGACGTCGAGCACCTGCGCGACCTCGCCTCCGAAGCGCCGGTCATCCGCCTGGTCAACCTGATCTTGCAGCGCGCGGTGGAACAGCGCGCCTCGGACGTGCATATCGAGCCGTTCGAGAACCGCCTGAAAGTGCGCTACCGCATCGACGGCGTGCTGCACGAAGTGGAAGCGCCGCCGTCCAGCTCCACCGCCGCGGTGATCTCGCGCGTCAAGATCATGGCCAAGCTCAATATCGCCGAACGCCGCCTGCCGCAGGACGGCCGCATCCAGCTGCGCGTGCAGGGCAAGGAGCTGGACCTGCGCGTGTCCACCGTGCCGACCAGCTTCGGCGAGTCGGTGGTGATGCGTATCCTCGACCGCGAATCGGTGGTGTTCGACTTCTCCACCCTCGGTTTCACCTCCGCATTCCAGCAGCGCTTCGTCGACGTGCTGGAACGCCCGCACGGCATCCTGCTGGTCACCGGCCCCACCGGCTCGGGCAAGACCACCACGCTGTACACCGCGCTGGCCAAGATCAATACGCCGGACGTGAAGATCATCACCGTCGAGGATCCGGTCGAATACCAGATCGAAGGCATCAACCAGATCCAGGTGAAGCCGCAGATCGGGCTGGACTTCTCCGGCGCCCTGCGCTCGATCGTGCGCCAGGACCCGGACGTGATCATGATCGGCGAAATGCGCGATCTGGAAACCTGCCGCATCGCCATCCAGTCCGCGCTCACCGGTCACCTGGTGCTGTCCACCCTGCACACCAACAGCGCGGCGGGCGGCATCACGCGTTTGCTCGACATGGGCGTTGAAGACTATCTGCTCGGCTCCACCGTCAACGGCATCCTGGCCCAGCGCCTGGTGCGCCGGCTGGATCCGGAAACCGCGACGGCCTACGAGGCGCTGCCCGAGGTGATCGAGCAGTTCGAGCTGCACAAGTACACCGACGAGCGTCCGATCCGCCTGTGGAAGCCCGGCAGCAGCACGGCCAATCCCACCGGCTACCGCGGCCGCCGCGCGATCATGGAATTCCTGGTGATGACCGACCCGCTGCGCCGCCTGGTGATGCAGCGCGCCGACGCCGGCCAGATCGAGCGCCAGGCGCGCGCCGAAGGCATGCGCACCATGTACGAGGACGGCATCGCCAAGGCCGTGGCGGGCATCACCACGCTCGAGGAGGTGTTGCGTGTCACGCAGGATGGGTGAGGGCGGGGCATCGGCGCCAGGGAGTAAGGCATCGGCGCAGCTTCGGTTGTCGCCGTTATTTCATGCGCCCCGCCTAAGGTGCGTTTCCCGCGCCACCGACAGCACCCCATGAGCCAGTTCCACTACCGCGCCGTCAGCGACACCGGCGACATCCTGCACGGCGAAATGGAAGCGGCCAGCGTCGACGAGGTGATCGCGCGCCTGCAGGACCAGGGCCATACGCCGCTGGAAGCACGCCCGGCCAACGAGGCGGGCAGCAGCGGCAGCTTCGGCGGATTGTTCAAGCGCGGGCCGTTCACCGGCGACCAGCTGGCGCAGTTCACCCACCAGCTGGCCACCCTGCTCGGCGCCGGCCAGCCGCTGGACCGCGCGCTGGGCATCCTGCTGGACCTGCCCGAGGGCGAGCGCGCCAGGAAGCTGATCGAGCGGGTGCGCGACCGCGTGCGCGGCGGCACCACGCTGTCGCAGGCCTTCGACGAAGAACACGGGGTGTTTCCCAAGCTTTACATCAGCCTGGTGCGCGCCGGCGAAGCCGGCGGTTCGCTGGAAGACACCTTGCGCCGCCTGGCCGATTACCTCGAACGCAGCCAGCAATTGCGCGGCAGCATCGTCAACGCGCTGATCTATCCGGCTTTCCTGATGGTCGGCGTGCTCGGCTCGCTGGTGCTGCTGCTGGCCTACGTGGTGCCGCAGTTCGTGCCGATCTTCGAGGACATGCAGGTGCCGATCCCGCTGATCACCCAGGCGGTGCTGGCGCTGGGCAACCTGATCCAGTCGTGGTGGTGGCTGCTGGCGCTGCTGATCGGCGGCGGCATCTTCGTGTGGCGCACGCGCATGCGCGATCCCGATTACCGCCTGGCCTGGCATGGCCGGCTGCTGCAGCGGCGGATGATCGGCCCGCTGCTGCTGAAGGTCGAGACCGCCCGCATCGCCCGCACCCTGGGCACCCTGGTCAAGAACGGCGTGCCGCTGCTGTCGGCCCTGACCATCGCCCGCCAGGTCACCTCCAACCGGGCCCTGGACGAGGCCCTGGCGCAGGCTGCGGAACAAGTGAAGGGCGGCGCGGGTCTCAGCCTGGCGCTGGCCCAGTCGCAGCGCTTCCCGCGGCTGGCCCTGCAGATGGTGCAGGTGGGCGAGGAGGCCGGCCAGCTCGACACGATGCTGCTGAAGGTGGCCGACACTTTCGAACTGGAGAGCAAGCGCGCGATCGACCGCCTGCTCGCCGCGCTGGTGCCGGCGCTGACCATCGTGATGACCGTCCTGGTGGCCATCATCATGGCGGCGATCCTGCTCCCGCTGCTCAGTCTGACCAGCAATATTCAGTGACGAAAGAACGGAGATAACGCAATGGCTCATTTGATGAAGCGGGCCCCGGCCTTCGGGCGCGGGCAACGCAGGACCCTGGCCCTGCACGGCATGCGCGCCCGCGGCTTCACCCTGCTGGAAATGCTCGCCGTGATTGTGCTGATCGGCATCATCGGCGCGGTGGTGGTGACCCAGGTCGGCAAGAACGTGGACAAGGGCAAGTACGGCGCCGGCAAGGCGCAGCTCACCACGCTCAGCCAGAAGGTCGAGAACTACGCGCTGGACAACGGCTCGCCGCCGCAGCAGCTGCAGGACCTGATCGCCAAGCCCGGCAATGCGCGCAACTGGCAGGGTCCGTATGCGAAGGAATCCGAGCTCAAGGATCCGTGGGGCCATGCCTTCGGCTACAAGTATCCGGGCGAACACGGCAACTTCGACCTGGTCTTCTACGGCCAGGACGGCCAGCCCGGCGGCGACGGCTACAACGCCGACGTGGGCAACTGGCAGTAAGCGATGAAAGGGGAACGGGACACGCGGAACGGTGAACGGGAAACGGCAGTGCGATGCTCTGCCGCCGCGCCCCGTTCAGCGTTACCCGCACCCCGTTCCCGGCGCGCGCGCGGCTTCACCCTGCTGGAGATGCTCGCCGTGATCCTGCTGATCGGGATCGCGGCGGCGGCGGTTTCCGTCTCGGTGTCGCAGGGCCTGGCCAGCGCGCGCGTCAACGCCGCCAGCGTGGAGATGGCCGCGTCGCTGCGCGCCACCCGCGCGCAGGCGATCGTCACCGGCAAGGAGCAGGTGTTCGACGTCGACATCCGCAAGAACACCTATAAGGGCGCCGATCATCGCGACGTGCGTCTGCCCTCGGGCATGAAGCTCTCGATCACCAGCGCCAAGGAAGACCAGCCCGACAGCAGCACCGGGCGCATCCGCTTCTTTCCGGATGGCAGCTCCACCGGCGGCCACATCACCCTGCAGCGCGAACAGCGCAAGTGGCAGGTCAACGTGTCGTGGCTGACCGGCGCGGTGAGTGTGGTGACGACGTGAAACCCCGGGCCGCGAAACGCGCCGGGGGCTTCAGCCTCCTGGAAGTGATCGCCGCGATCCTGCTGCTGGCGATCGCGTTCACCGCGCTGATGCGGGTGACCGGCGGCTCGATCGAACTCACCAACAATGCGGCCGACTACACCCGCGCCGCGCTGTGGGCGCACAGCCTGCTCGACACCGTCGACGCGGAAGGGCCGTTGAAACCCGGCCACACCGAAGGCCGTTTCAACCAGCAGTACCGCTGGCGCCTGACGGTGACGCCGTGGACGCCGGTCGACGTCGATCCGCAGCAGCAGCTCTCGGCGCTGGCGCTGACCAAGCTCGATCTGGACGTGCTGTGGGGCCAGGGCCGCAGCGAGCGCAGCGCGCACTTCAGCACGCTGCGTTTGACGATGCCGCCGAACGGTCCGCAGTGATGTCCAGGCAGCGTGGCTTCAGCCTGCTCGAAGTGCTCGGCGCGCTGGCCTTGCTGGCCTTGCTGCTGCTCGGCGTCTATTCCGGCGTGCGCACTGCCACCCGCAGCGTGCGTTCCGGCACGCTGGCGGTGGAGCGGCTGGACCGGTTGCGCTCGGCGCAGCAGTTCATGCGCCAGGAGCTGGTGCAGATTGCGGCGGTGCCGCAGGGGCGCGATCAGAACGGAGACAGTATCTATTTCACCGGCGATGCGCAGAGCATGCGCTTCGTCGCACCGCTGCCGGGCTATCTGGGCAAGCTGGGGCCGCAGTTGCAGGAGTGGAAACTGGTGTCCAACGACAAGGGCGGCTCACGGCTGGAAGTGCGCTTCGCGCTGTTGCCGCCCGACGGCAGCGCGCCCAAGCCGCTGGGCGAGCCGGAGGTGCTGATGGACGACGTGCGCGACGGCCATTTCAGCTATCGCACGCCGGACCTGCCCGACCAGCCCGGCAGCTGGCAGGCGACCTGGCCGGACCCGCGCCTGCTGCCGCGCGTGGTGCGCGTGGAACTGAAGCTCGACGGCCTGCACGACTGGCCGCGCCTGGATGCGCCGCTGCGCATCGATGCCACCGCCGGCCAGCAGATGGACCTGCTGCGCGGACTGCGCCGCCAGCCGGTGGCGCGATGAGCAAGCTCCGTGTCAGCTTGCAGCGCATGCCTTCGAGGGGCACAAGCCAGCGCGGCGTCGCGCTGCTGGTGGTGCTGTGGGCCTGCACCCTGCTGGCGATCGTGCTCGGCGGCTATGCGCTGCTGGCGCGCAACGAAGGCCTGCAGGCGCGCTACCAGTTCGCGCAGCTGCGCGCGCATTACGCCGCCGAAGCCGGGGTGAACCGCGCGATCTACGCCCTGCTCACGCCGTCGCCGGACCGCCGCTGGATTCCGGACGGGCGCGAATATCCATTCCAGTACGAGGATGCCAAGGTCGGCATCCGCGTGGTCGACGAAACCGGCAAGGTCGATTTCAACGCCGCCTCGCCCGAGGTGCTCAAGGCCTTGTTCCGCGCCGCCGGCATGAACGACGGCCCGGCGAACGAACTGGCCACGCGCGTGGTCGAATGGCGCAGCTTCGGCAACCCCGGGGATCTGAACAACAACGCGGCCTACGTTGCCGCCGGCCGCGACTACGGCCCTCGCCACGGTCCGTTCGCCAGCCTTGAGGAAACGCAGATGGTGTTGGGCATGGATCCCGCGCTGTATCGCAAGATCGCCTCGCAGATCACGATCTGGTCGGGCCGCAATGCGCCCGATCCGAACTACGCGCCGGCGCTGGCCATGCAGGCCATTCCCGGCATGACGCCGGACCAGGCGAACGCGGCGTATGCCGCAAGACAGCAAACCGGCACGCAGCAGGGCCTAGGCGGCAGTCAGGGCGTGACGCATAGTATTCGTTCGGAGGCAACGCTACCGGACGGCACGCGCGCGATACTGCGTGCCACGGTGCGGCTGCAGGGAGCCAGGGCCGGAGCGCAACCGTACGCGGTGCTTCGCTGGCAGGAGGGAGACGGGGAATGAGCATGACGAGCTCGCTGCGACCGCAGCTCGAACAGGTGCGCCGCGCATGGCGGGCTTCGCCCTTGCCGCGGTTCTTTGCCTGGTGGGGCGGCGAACTTGCCGCACTGCTGCCGGCAGGCCTGCGCGCGCGCTTCGGCGGCGGCGCGGCCTGGCACCTGCTGGAGCGCGCCGACGCCGACTGGCGGCTGCGCCGCGACGGCTCGACCGCGCCGCTGGCGCAATGGAGCGACGAACTCGATGCCTCCGCCCAGCAGGCCGCGCTGGCCGACGGCCTGCGCGGGGTCGATCGCGAGGACTTGCGACTGGCGCTATGCCTGCCCGCCGCGCAGGTGCTGCGCAGGCCTCTATTGTTGCCCGCCGCCGCGCGCGACACGCTGCGCCAGGTCGGCGCGTTCGAGATGGACCGGCAGACGCCGTTCCGCCCCGAACAGGTGCGCTACGACATCCGCGAACTGAACACGCCCGCGCCGGCCGGCCGCATCGCCGCCGAACTGGTGGCGGTGCCGCGCGCCACGCTCGATCCGCTGCTGGGCCGGCTCGGCCAGCTCGGCATCGCGGTGGACGCGGTGGACATGGGCGTCGACGCCGGCCGCTGCGGCGTCAACCTGCTGCCGCCGGAACAGGCGCCGCGCCGCACGCGGCCGCGCCAGCGGCTCAACCTCGCGCTGATCGCCGCGAGCGTGGTGCTGTTCGGCCTGGTGCTGGGCGAGTGGCTGCACAACCGGCGCGATGCGCTGGAGCAGATGCAGGCGCAGGTGGAGACCATGCGCGGCGAAGCGCAGAAAGTCGGCGCGCTGCGCCAGCAGCTGCAGGACATCGCCGGTGCCGCCGGCTTCCTGGCCTACCGCAAGAAGAACAGTTCTTCTGCGCTGTCGGTGCTGCAGGATCTCAGCCAGCGCCTGCCGATGACCGCATGGCTGGAGCGCCTGAGCATCGACAACACCGGCCAGGTCGGTTTCCAGGGCCAGAGTCCGCAGGCGGCGCGCCTGATCGATGCGCTGAAGGACTCCACTGTCATCGCCAATCCCAATTTCCAGGGCACCATCCAGGCCGACCCACAGACCGGCAAGGAACGCTTCTACATGGTCGCGCAGCTGCGCAAGAAGATCCCGCCCAAGCCGGCCCGGCAGGGCGCCCCGGGTGCTGCCGCCAGCAGTGGAGAACAGCCGTGAAGCTGGCCGCGATGAAGCCTCGCGACAGCCGCATCGCGGCGATCCTGCTGTTGCTGGTCACCCTGGTGATCGGCTATTTCGCGCTGCTGCACTGGTGGTTCGTGGCGCCGATGCTGGACGTCAACGCGCAGATGGCCGACCTGCGCGACACCCAATCGCGCTTTGCCGCCGCCATCGCCGAGAAGCCGCAGCTGGACAAGCGCATCGCCGCGCTCGGCCAGGGCCAGGCGACCAGCAGTGCGTTCCTGCCGGAGGACGATCCCAACGCGGCCGCGGCGGGCATGATGCAGCGCGTGGTCGACGTGGTCGCCGCGCATGCCGAAGGCGGCAGCTGCGAAGTGACGCAGAAGATGCCGGTGCCGAACCCGGCCACGCACGACGAGCCGTATCGCAAGGTCGCGGTGAGCATCAGCCTGCGCTGCGACATGCAGCCGCTGGCCGCGGTACTGCACGACCTGGAGCAGGGCACGCCGTACCTGTTCGTCAACGAGATGAGCGTCTACCGCAACCCGGTCGCCGCGCAGCAGAACAACAGCGCGCCGCCGCTGGAAGTGCAGTTCACGCTGTGCGGCTACGTGCGCCAGGCCAATCCGGGCGCACCCGCCTCGCCGGCCACGCCGCCGCAGCCGGGCGGGGAGGACGACGCATGAACGCCGCCGCGCAGCGTCGCCTGACTCCGGTGCTCGGCACCGTCGCCGCCGTACTCGCTCTGCTGCTGGTGGTGCTGCTGGCCGGCGTCGGCCGCGGCGTGCACTGGAATCCGCCGCGCCCCACCGAAGCCCTGCCGGACATGCACGACAGCGCCGCCGACCAGCCCCGGCCGTTGCCGCTGGAGCAGTTCGGCATCGTGTGGCAGCAGCCGGTGTTCAATCCCGACCGCAAGCCGGTCACGCGCGCGGCCAAGGGCGGCGCCAGCCTGGGCGAGATGCAGCTGACCGGCATCATCCTCACCTCCAAGCTGCACATGGCTCTGCTGCATGCGCGCGGCCAGGACGCCGACGTGCGCGTGGCCGAAGGCGCCGCGCTGCCGGACGGCAGCTGGAAGCTGGTGGAAGTGAAACCGCGTTCGGCGGTGTTCGAATCCGGCAGCGGCCGCACCGAACTGGAACTGCCCGCCGGTGCGCCGATCGACGCGCCCAAGGCCGACGGCCAGCCGCCGCAACCGCCGCAGCCCGGCAATATGACCGGCCCGATCGCGGTACCGCCCGGCGCCATGCAGCGGGTGGGGGCCGGCATCGCGCCGCAGCCGCCGCCCGACAACAACAGCAACGAAGCCCGTCCGCAGCAAGCCGAAAGCTCGCTGCAGGCCGAACGCATCCGCCAGCTCAAGGCCGCCATCCAGAAGCGTCGCGTCGAGCAGCAACAGCAGCAAGCCGGCAATCCTGAAGGAGCACACTGATCCATGTCCCCTTACTTCAACAAGCCGGCGTGCCGCATCGGCACCCTCGCACTGGCCGTCTGGATGGCCGGTTGTTCCTCCATGCCACCGCCCAAGGATGACGGCGCGTTGCAGCGCGAAGCGATGGCCGGCACCGAAAAGCCCGCGCCGCAGCAGCAGCCGTTGAACAGCGGCGTCGGTCCGGCCGACAACAAGTCGATCGCGCCGCAGATCAGCGAAGGCAGCGGCAACTTCATCAAGCCCTCGGCGCTGGCCACGCCGCGCACGCCGGCCAGCGGCGATGGCGCGGTCACCTTCAACTTCGAGAACCAGCCGGTGCAGGCGGTGGTGAAGGCGATCCTGGGCGACCTGCTCAAGCAGAACTACACCATCGCGCCGGGCGTGCAGGGCAATATCTCGTTCGCCACCGCCGAGCCGGTGGATTCCAGCCAGGCGATGCCGATCCTGGAGACCCTGCTGTCGTGGACCGGCAATGCGCTGATCAAGCGCAACGGCGGCTACGTGGTGGTGCCGGCCAAGGAAGCCGTGGCCGGCAACCTGGTGCCGAGCCTGGGCGCCACCGCGCCGGCCGCCGGCATGCAGGCGCGGCTGTTCCCGCTGCGCTACATCTCGGCCAACGAGATGCAGAAGCTGATCAAGCCGTTCGCGCGGGCGGAAGCGATCCTGCTGGCGGATCCTTCGCGCAACCTGATCGTGCTGGCCGGCTCGCCGCAGGAGCTGGCCAACTACCAGCGCACCATCAGCACCTTCGACGTGGACTGGCTGCGCGGCATGTCGGTCGGCGTGTTCAACCTGCAGCGCGCCAGCGTGGCCGAGCTGATGCCCAAGCTGGACGGCATGTTCGGCGCCAAGGGCGACACGCCGCTGGCCGGCATGCTGCGCTTCATCCCGATCGAGCGCACCAATGCGCTGGTGGTGATCAGCACGCAGCCGAACTACCTGCAGGAAGTGGGGCAGTGGATCGAGAAGATCGACCGCGGCGGCGGCAACGAGCCGCAGCTGTTCGTCTACGACGTGCGCAATATCAAGGCGTCGGACCTGGCCCAGTACCTGGCGCAGATCTACGCCAGCGGCAACGGCGGCGGCAGTTCCGGCGGGCGCGTCGGCCCGGGCCTCAACTCCGGCACGCTGGGCAACAGCGACAACGCCTACGGTTCGAGCAGCGGCATGGGCAGCACCGCCGGCAGCTTCGGCAGCAGCACCACCGGTGGCGGCCTGGGCGGCAGTGGCGGGCTCGGCGGCGGCGGCTTGAACAGCGGTATCAACAGCGGCATCAATTCCGGCGCCGGCTTCAACGGCGGCGACAGCAGCAAGACCGGTGGCTTCGGTGGCCCGGGCGCGTCGATCGGCAGCACCTTCGGCTCGCAGCAGAACGGCAGCGGCACCAACCAGGCACCGCAGCAGTTCAGCTCCGAGGACGGCAGCGTGCGCATCAGCTCGGTGGATGCGAACAACCAGCTGCTGGTGCGCGCGCGGCCTTCGCAGTGGTCGGAGATCGAATCGGCGATCAAGCGGCTGGACAACACGCCGCTGCAGGTGCAGATCGAAACGCGCATCCTGGAAGTGAAGCTCAGCGGCCAGTTCCAGTTCGGCGTGCAGTGGTACCTGGAAGGCCTGATCGGCGGCACCAACAACGGCAACGGCACCTACACGCCGGGCCAGCCGGGCAACCAGCAGCAGTGGGGCCTGGGCCAGGGCGGCACCGCCTACAACCCCGGCACCGCCACCTCGCCCGGCGACGGGTTCTTCTATTCCTTCATCAATCACAACCTGCAGGTGGCGGTGCGCGCGCTGGAGACCAATGGCAACACCAAGACGCTGTCGGCGCCTTCGCTGGTGGTGCTCAACAACCAGGTCGCGCAGATCCAGGTCGGCGACCAGGTGCCGATCAACCAGACCAGCGTGAACCCCGGCGTGGGCACGGCGACCTACAACCAGGTCAACTACCTCAACACCGGCGTGATCCTCAACGTGCAGCCGCGCGTGAATCCGGGCGGCCTGGTCTACCTCAACGTGCAGCAGCAGGTCAGCTCGCCGACCTATCCGGCCGGCGCGTCCAACCCGACCATCTCGCAGCGTTCGATGGGCACCCAGGTGGCGGTGCAGAGCGGCCAGACGGTGCTGCTGGGCGGCCTGATCTCGCAGCAGGACGGCACCACCGACACCGGCATCCCCGGCCTCAACCGCATCCCGGTGCTGGGCCGCCTGTTCGGTTCGACCAACCGCAACCGCACGCGCACCGAGCTGATCGTGCTGATCACCCCGAAGGTGATCGGCAGCAGCGAGGAAGCCAAGCAGATCACCGACGAGTACCAGCAGAAGTTCGAATCGCTGGCACCGCTGCGGCAGGCGCCGGGGGCGACGCCGGCGTCGCAGCCGTATCCCACCAAGTGACGTAGGTTGGGGTGAGCCGAAGGCGAACCCCAACATCATCACGTTCAAACGCATCGCATCGTTGGGGTTTGCCTTCGGCTCACCCCAACCTACGCCGTTATCATGGCGGCGATGACTGCCTTCCCCATCACCCCGCTGCTCCCCGAGATCCGCGCCTCTCTCGCGGCGCATCCGCGTCTGGTACTGGAAGCACCCCCCGGCGCCGGCAAGACCACCCAGGTCCCCCTCGCCCTGCTCGGCGAAGCCTGGCTCGCCGGCCGCAAGCTGCTGATGCTCGAACCGCGCCGTATCGCCGCACGCGCCGCGGCACAATTCATGTCGCGCCAGCTTGGCGAGGAACCGGGCCAGACCGTCGGCTACCGCATCCGCTTCGAATCGAAGGTAAGCGCGAAGACGCGCATCGAAGTAGTCACCGAGGGCATTCTCACCCGGCTGATCCAGGACGACCCGGAACTGAGCGGCATCGGCGCGATCCTGTTCGACGAATTCCACGAACGCCATCTGGCCGGCGACCTCGGCGCGGCGCTCGCGCTGGATGTGCAGGCCACGCTGCGCCCGGAACTGCGGCTGCTGGTGATGTCCGCCACGCTCGACGGCGAACGCATCGCGCAATGGTTGGATGCGCCGCGCGTCAGCAGCCCGGGCCGCAGTTTTCCGGTGCGCATCGACTACCCGCCCGCACGCACGCAGGAAAGCACCGAGCATCAACTGGCGCGCGTGGCGCGGCTGGCGCTGGAAGAGAACGACGGCGACGTGCTGGCCTTCCTTCCTGGCCGCCGCGAGATCGCGCGCGCCGAAGCGGTGCTGACGCAGACGCTGGAGCGCGACGACGTCGACATCGTCGCGTTGCACGGCGAACTGTCGATGGCCGAGCAGCAGGCCGCCTTGAGTCCGGCCGAGCCGGGCACGCGGCGCATCGTGCTGGCGACCAATGTGGCCGAGTCCAGCGTCACGCTGCCGGGTATCCGCGCGGTGGTCGACAGCGGCCTGGCGCGCGAGCCGCGCTTCGATCCGAACTCCGGCTTCACGCGGCTGGAGACGGTGACGATCTCGCAGGCATCGGCGGATCAGCGTGCGGGTCGCGCGGGCCGCGTCGCCGCAGGCACGGCGTATCGGTTGTGGCCGCAGAGCAAGCGGCTGGAACCGGCGCGCACGGCGGAGATCGCGCAGGCGGAACTCTCGGGCCTTGCGCTGGAACTGGCGGCGTGGGGCATCACCGCGCAGGGCGGCAGCCTGCCGTGGCTCGATCCGCCGCCCTCGGGTGCATTGGCGCAGGCGCGCGAACTGTTGATCGCACTCGGTGCGCTCGATGCCAGCACGCGCATCACGCCGCTCGGTCGCCGCATGCTGGAACTGGGTGCGGCGCCGCGCCTTGCCGCGGCGGCGATGCGCGCGCCAGCTGAGTTGCACGCCTTGGTCGCCGACCTGCTCGCGCTGATGGAAGCGCGCTCGCCACTGCGCGGCGAACAGGCGCGCAGCGACGATTTCCGCGCGCGCGTCGACGCCTTGCACGCATGGCGCGACCGCCGCACTGCCGGCGCGCGCGGCGGTGCGGATACCGGTGCACTGGCGGCGATCGAGCAGGCCAGCAAAGGTTGGCGCAGGCGTCTGGACCTGCGCACCGCTGCCAGCGGCGTGCCGGACAGCCATGCAGTAGGCGATCTGCTGCTGCATGCGTTTCCCGACCGCGTGGCGCGGCGCGACGACAACAATCCCCTGCGCTACACGCTGGCCAATGGCCGTGGCGCACGCCTGCACGAAAATACCGCTCTGCTCGGCGAGCCCTGGCTGGTGGCGCTGGACCTGCGCTACGAAGCGCGCGACAGCCTGATCCTCGCCGCCGCGCCGCTCGATCCGCGCGTGCTCGAACGCGACTACCCCGCGCAGTTCCGCCGCGAGCGCGCCCTGCGCTGGAACGACGAGCGCAACGCCGTGGAAGCGTTCGAGGAACATCGCTACGCCAGCATCGTGCTGTCGCGCCGCAGCGTGCCGGTGCAGGCCGGGGATGCTCTGCCCGCGCTGCTTGCGGCGATCCGCGCCAAGGGGCTGGACGCGTTGCCGTGGAGCGAAAACGCACGCCGGCTGCGCCTGCGCATGCAGGCGGTGCGCGAATGGATGCCCGAACTGGGCCTGCCCGATGTCAGCGAGCAGGCGCTGCTGGATTCGCTGGAGAGCTGGCTGGCGCCGTATCTCGATGGCAAGCGCCGCTTCGACGCGCTGAGCGCGGAAGAACTCTCGCAGGCGCTAGGTTCGCTGTTCGACTACGAGCAGCGCCGCGCGCTCGACACGCACGCACCGGAAAACCTCACCGTGCCCAGCGGCATGAGCCGGCGCATCGAATACGCAGCCGGTGAACCGCCGGTGCTGGCGGTGAAACTGCAGGAATTGTTCGGCCTGGCCGATACGCCGCGCGTGGGCAATGGCCGCGTGCCGGTGACCTTGCACCTGCTGTCGCCTGCTGGCCGTCCGATCCAGGTCACCCAGGACCTGAAGGGCTTCTGGGAGCGCACGTATCCGGAAGTGAAGAAGGAATTGAAGGGGCGCTATCCGCGCCACCCGTGGCCGGACGATCCGTGGAGCGCCACGCCGACGCATCGGGCGAAGCCGCGCGGCACGTAAAGCCCCTGCCCCCCCCCCGGGAGAGGGGTTGGGGTGAGGGTACGGGCGGAGCGCGGGAGTGATGTGCACGACTCCGGCCGAACCCTCATCCGCCTGCCGGCACCTTCTCCCGACGGGAGAAGGATTTCAAAGTTGGAAGTTGCAGCTCAGCCCGCCGCTGGAACCAACGGCCGCCCACTCCCCAGCACCGCAAACGCCGCCGCCCCCAGCAGCCCGGTTTCCGGATGCACCATCGCAATCGTCGGCACCTGCTCCATGGTTTCCTTGAAGCGCCCCTTCGACTCGAAGCGCTCGCGGAAGCCGCCACGCTGCAGCCACGGCAGCAGGATCGGCAGTACGCCGCCGGTGAGGAACACGCCGTCCCAGCCGCCCAGGCTCAGCACCAGGTCGCCGGCCACGCTGCCGAAGATGCCGGCCAGCGTTTCCACCGCGCGCACGCACAGCGGATCGGTGCCGGCGTTGGCGCGGGCGGTGATGTCTTCGGGGGTGTATTCCTCGGCCTTCAGGCCTTCGATGTCGGCCAGGGCGAGATAGAGATTGACCAGGCCGTTGCCGCAGATCATCCGCTCGTTCGAGACGCGGCCGAAGCGCGCGTTGAGGCGATGCAGGATCTCCACATCTTCGGCGGTGTGCGCGGCGAAACCGGCATGGCCGCCTTCGGTTTCCAGCACGGTCCAGCGGTCGTCGCGCAGCAGCAGGCCGGCAACACCGAGACCGGTGCCGGGGCCGACCACCACGAAGGTCTGCGAATGATGCGTGCCGATCTTCGGCGGCTGCGGCGTACCCACCGGCTTGAGCTCGGCGGCGGCCAGCAGCGGCACGGCCATACCCTGCGCGGCGAAGTCGTTGATCAGGCGCACCGAGTCGAACTTCAGCTCGGCGGCGAGCCCGTGCGCCGACACCTGCCAGGGATTGTTGGTGACCTTCACCGTCTCGCCGTCGACGATGCGCCCGGCCGCCGCGATCACCGCGCGCGAGGCGGACAAGCCGCTGTCGGCGAAGTACTGGCGGATGGTGTCGGCCATGGACGGGAAGTCCTTGACCCGGTAGCGCCGCACGCTGTCCAGCAGCAGGGGTTGCGGGATGGCCGGGTCGGCCAGGGCGAAGCGGACATTGGTACCGCCGAGGTCGGCGAGCAGGGTGTTGGCGCTGGAAGTCGAGCTCATGAACAGTCCTGGCAACGGATCACGCAAAGCGTGCCGGGTGCGGACTCAATCGTCCAGCACCGCGCCGTTGCTCTCGATGACCCTGGCATAGAGTTTCGCCGTCGCCTTCGGCGTGCGTTTCTGCGTGGCGAAATCGACATGGTACAGGCCAAAGCGCTTGGAGAAACCCAGGGACCATTCCAGATTGTCCATCAGCGACCAGGCGTAGTAGCCCTTGAGCTGGACCCCGGCGTCGATCGCTTTGTGCAGCGCGCGCAAATGTTTGCGCAGGTAGCCGGTGCGCAGCGGATCGTCGAGCACCTCGCCTTCGGCTACCGGCGGGTCGTAGAAGGCCGAGCCGTTCTCGGTGATGTACAGCGGGATATCGCCGTAGCGGTCCTTGAACCAGGTGAGCGTGTCGGTAAGACCCTGCTCGAACACTTCCCAGCCGGTCTCGGTGTAGGTCTTGTTGGGCTGGCGCACCGGCGAGGCCTTGAGCGGGTATTGGCTGGGGTCGTTCTTCACCACGGCGCGCGTGTAGTAGTTGATGCCGACGAAGTCGACCTTCTGCCTGGTTAACTTGAAGTCGTCTGCGGGGAAATCCGGCCAGGCCGCGCCGAAGATTTCCTTCAGCTCCGGCGGATAGCTGCCCAGCAGCGCCGGGTCGGCGAACTGCTCATTCATATAGGCATGCGCGCGGCGGGTGGCGGCCAGGTCCTCGGGGCTTGGCGAGTGCGGGTACTTCGGCTCGATGTTGAACACCACGCCGATCTCATGCTTGCCGTGCGCGCGATAAGCCTGGATGCCGGCGCCGCTGGCGCGCATCAGGTTGTGCGCGGCGATCGGCGCCTCGTACTTGCTGCGGTGGCCCGGCGCCAGCGCGCCATGCAGATAGCCGCCGTCGGTGACCACCCACGGCTCGTTGAGCGTGGCCCAGCGCTGCACGCGGCCGTCCAGCGCCTTGAACATCACCTCGGCGTATTCGGCGAACCAATGCGCGCTGTCGCGGTTGAGCCAGCCGCCGCGGTCGTCCAGCGCCGCGGGCAGGTCCCAGTGGAACAAGGTGGCGTTCGGCGCGATGCCGTTTTCCAGCAGCTCGTCGACCAGGCGCTTGTAGAAATCCAGGCCCTTCTCGTTCACCCGGCCGGTGCCTTCCGGCAGCACGCGCGCCCAGGCGATGGAGAAGCGGTAGCCCTGCAGGCCCAGCGCCTTCATCAACTGCACGTCGTCCTGGTAGCGGCGGTAGTGGTCGCAGGCCACGTCGCCGGTGTCGCCGCCGACCATCATCCCGGGGGTGTGGGCAAAGCGTTCCCAGATGCTCGGGCCGGCGCCGTCGGCCAGCGGGGAGCCTTCGATCTGGTAGGCGGACGTGGCGGCGCCCCACAGGAAATCTTCGGGAAAGCGATAGCTACGGGTCATGGCTGGAATCTCGGCGTGCCGCATCGCGGCTTGATGTAAACGTTTACATTGGAGAATATCCGAATGTTTCCCGCTTGTGCAGCCCGTCCGGCTGGCCGGCATCCCGCCCGCATGGTTCGATCCACCGTGCTTTGAGAAGAGAGAGCGTCACGATGGCCAAGGTCCGCCTGGACAAGCTGCGCAAGGTCTACCCGAACGGCCACGTCGGCGTGGCGGAGGCCAGTTTCGAGATCGCCGACGGCGAGCTGCTGGTGCTGGTCGGCCCCTCCGGCTGCGGCAAGACCACTTTATTGCGCATGATCGCCGGGCTGGAATCGATCAGCGGCGGCAGCCTGAGCATCGGCGAGCGCGTGGTGAATGACATTGCGCCGAAGGACCGCGACATCGCCATGGTGTTCCAGAACTACGCGCTGTATCCGCATATGACGGTGGCCGAGAACCTCGGCTTTGGCCTCAAGCTGCGCGGCCAGCCCAAGGCCGAGATCGACCGCCGCGTGGCCGAGGCCGCGAAGATGCTGGAACTGGAGCAGCGCCTGGACTCGCGCCCCGCCGCGCTGTCCGGCGGCCAGCGCCAGCGCGTGGCGCTGGGCCGTGCGCTGGTGCGCGATCCGAAGGTGTTCCTGCTCGACGAGCCGTTGTCCAACCTGGACGCCAAGCTGCGCCTGTCGATGCGGGTGGAGATCGCGCGCATCCACCAGCGGCTGAAAGCCACCATGGTCTACGTCACCCACGACCAGATCGAGGCGATGACCCTGGGCCAGCGCATCGTGGTGCTCAACGGTGGCGTGATCCAGCAGATCGACACGCCGATGAACCTCTACGACCGCCCCGCCAACCTGTTCGTGGCCGGCTTCCTCGGCAGCCCGGCGATGAACCTGCTGCGCGGCATTCTGTATCGCGACGGCGGCTGGAAGCTGGCCATGCCGCAAGGCGAGCTGGCGCTGGGCGAACTGCCACAGGGCGCCGCGCTGGAGGCCTGGCGCGACCGCGACGTCGTGGTCGGCCTGCGCCCGGAAGACCTGCTGCCGCGCGCCGATGCCGCCGACGCCGCGCTCAGCGCGCAACTGGAAGTGGTCGAGCCGGTGGGCAACGAGGTCTTCCTCAATCTGCGCCACGGCGAACTCGCCCTGGTCTCGCGCATGCCGCCGCGCGAACTGCCGGCTCCCGGCAGCGAGCTGCATTTCGGCTTCGCACCGGAACGGCTGCATTTCTTCGACGCGGCCGAGGGCGCACGCATCGCCTAGCGGCGCAACGGCGTAGGTTGGGGTGAGCGCCAGCGAACCCCAACACCCCGCACACGCGGCAAAGTGCCCGAGGCCCAGGCAGCACGCCCGCATGGCGCTAAAATGCGCCGATTCCCGTCCCGACGAGACCCACCTATGAGCTTCCCCGCCATCCGCATGCGCCGCATGCGCCGCGACGCCTTCTCCCGCGCGCTGATGCGCGAGCACACCCTGCTGCCGGGCGACCTGATCATGGTCGCGTTCCTGATCGAAGGCGAAGGCCAGCGCGTACCGGTGCCGTCGATGCCGGGGGTGGAGCGGCTGTCGATCGACGGGCTGCTGGAGCTGGCCGGCGAATGCGTGCGGCTGGGCATTCCCGCGCTGGCGCTGTTCCCTTCGCCCGGCCAGGACGTGAAAAGCGAAGACGCGCGCGAAGCCTGGAACCCCGACGCCCTGATGCAGCGCGCGACGCGCGCGCTGAAAGCGAAGTACCCGCAACTGGGCCTGATCGGCGACGTGGCGCTGGACCCGTACACCACGCACGGGCAGGACGGGCTGATCGACGAGAACGGCTACGTGATGAACGAGCCCACCGTCGAGGCGCTGATCAAGATGTCGCTGGCGCAGGCCGAAGCCGGCATGGATTTCGTCGCGCCGTCGGACATGATGGACGGCCGCATCGGCGCGATCCGCGATGCGCTGGAAGAGGCCGGGCATATCCATACGCGGATCCTGGCGTATTCGGCCAAGTACGCCTCGGCGTTCTATGGCCCGTTCCGCGATGCGGTGGGCTCGGCGGCGAACCTGGGCAAGGGCGACAAGCACACCTACCAGATGGATGTCGGCAACAGCGACGAAGCGCTGCGCGAGGTGGAGCTGGATATCACCGAGGGCGCCGATGCGGTGATGGTGAAGCCGGGCATGCCGTATCTCGACGTGCTGCGCCGGGTGAAGGATGCGTTCGGCATGCCGACCTTCGTGTATCAGGTGAGCGGCGAGTACGCGATGTTGAAGGCCGCATCGATGAACGGCTGGCTCAACGAGAAGGCGGTGGTGCTGGAGTCGCTGACGGCGTTCAAGCGCGCGGGGGCGGATGCGATCCTCACCTATTACGCGATCGACGCGGCACGCTGGCTGCGCGGCGAATAACACCTCATCGCTGGCGTAGGTTGGGGTGAGCCACAGGCGAACCCCAACGTCGCTGCATCCAGACGTATCGCATTGTTGGGGTGACGGGCTGCATCAGCAGCCCGCCCTTCGTGCCCTCCGCTACGCGGATGTTCGCTACGGCATCCTGCCTTCGCAGTCGCCTGCGGCTCACCCCAACCTACGCTGTGCGCTATACGTACTGCGCGATGCCATTGCCGAACGACCAGTTCTCCTTCGCGGTCTCCAGCAGATTGATAAACAGATTCTCCGGCCGCAAGCCAGGCTCCTCCGCCAATACTTCGGCCATCCGCTTATAGAACGCCTGCTTCTTCTCCGTCGTCCGCGTGTTGTTGCAGGCAATCTGCACGATCACCAGGTCGTCGTTGCGTTCGATTCCAAGGTAATGCGCGTCGACATCGAACTCCTCCGCCTCATGCTGGCTGACCAGGATGAAGCGATCGTTCTCCGGCACGTCGAAACTCTCGCGCATCGCGCGATAGATGCCGTTGCGTAAAGCGGAGATATAGGCGGCGGACTTGCCGCGGCGCAGGGCGATGCGGACCAGGGGCATGGCGGACTTCCTCAGGCAGTGACGGGGGAAAGGTGGCGGCGGGGCAGGGAGACATGGCCGACGTCGTAAAGCTGGCGGCCCTCGCGGGCCAGTTCCGGGCGCAGTTCGTGCCACAGGCGGAAGCGCACCAGGGTCCAGTTCGTCGGTTCGAAGGCGCTGACCGCGGCGAGCGCACCGTCGGCGAGATCGGTGCGGACGCGCTCGGCTTCGCGCTCGCGCAGCTCGTCCAGGTCGGTATACGGCGTGATGTTGTCGAGATCGCGCGAGGCGCACACGGCCTGCGCTGCTTCCGGCGACACCTCCGCCCGCCACACCGACCAGGTCTGCACCTGCGGCCAGCCGAAAGCCTGGGTCACGCCGGCGAAACCGCTGCTGCCGAGGAAGGCATTCATGCCTTCGGCGTCGTCCCACAGATAGAACGGGGCGTAGAGGTTCTGCCGCGTCGGCAGGCGCGCGCCGCGGCGGTCGGCGCTGAGATAGGCCTTGAAGCGCAGGCGGGGGAAGTCGTCGAGCATCGGACCCTTCTCCACGATGCGGCGCCGGACGATGCCCATGTCGTAGTCGGCGGGCAGGACGAATCCGTATTGCATGGCCAGCATGGTGGGGCTCCGTGCGGTTGACGAAGCCTACGGTAACGCCACATAGTCGTCCTGGAAATCGGGAAATTCAGAACTAACCATCCTGTAAAGCAGGATGATTGCGGAGGCGGCTCCATGCGGCGGGTGAACTTCGACCTCGATGTGCTGCGCAGCTTCGCGCTCGGCGTGGAACTGGGCAGCTTCGCCAAGGCGGCGGAGCGGCTGGGCCGTTCCACCTCGGCGGTGAGCGCGCAGCTGAAGAAGCTGGAAGAGCAGGCCGGCACCGGCATCCTGCGCCGGCAAGGCCGCGGCATGGCCCTGACCGAGGCGGGCGAGACCATGCTGGCTTACGCACGCCGCTTGCTCGAACTCAACGACGAAGCCGCCGCCGCGCTGCAGGGCGGCGAGCTGGAAGGCTGGATCCGGCTCGGCCTGCAGGAGGATTTCGGCGAGGCGCTGCTGCCCGACGTGCTCGGCCGCTTCGCCCGCGCTCACCCGAAGGTGCGCATCGAAGCGCGCATCGCGCGCAATGCCGAACTGCTCGAGCGCGTGGCCGGCGGACGGCTGGACCTGGCGCTGGCCTGGGATGCCGGCGTGCCCACCGTCACGCCGCATGCCGAACGCCTCGGCCAGATCCCGATGCGCTGGATCGGCCCGGCCGCCGAACGCATCGACTGGTCGCCGGACAGCGGCGAGCCGCTGCCGCTGGTTTCGCTCGACGCACCCTGCCTGATGCGCACCGCCGCAGCCGCGGCGCTGGATCGCGCCGGCATCGCCTGGCGCATCGCCTTCACCAGCGCCAGCCTCGCCGGCATCTGGGCGGCGGTGGCGGCGGGGCTGGGCGTGGCGCTGCGCACCGGCGTGGGTCTGCCGTCGTCGGTGCGCGCGCTGGTGCCGGACGAAGCGGGCCTGCCGCGGATGCCGCTGCTGGGCCTGCATCTGCATCGGGCCGAAGCGGAACCCGCTCCGGCGATCGCCCGGCTCGAGGCGATCCTGCGCCAGCGGCTGGATGGACTGTCGGCGTTCGCGTGATCGGCGTCGCCGCGACGCAGGTCGGGTTCGCGGCCGTCATCCGCGCGCACCGCGCCGCATGAAATAATCGCCCGCATCCCCTCCGCTGCCGGCCGCGCTCGTGGACAGCCATACCTTTCTCAACACCGCGCTGGTGTTCCTGCTGGCCACGGTGATCGCCGTGCCGCTGACCAAGCGCTTCCGCCTCGGCGCCGTGCTCGGCTTTCTGATCGCCGGCGTGGTGATCGGCCCGCAGGCGCTGGGCCTGGTCGGCGATACCGAGGGCGTCGCCACCATCTCCGAGTTCGGCGTGGTGCT
Organism: Dyella sp. 2RAB6; assembly: GCF_052115385.1. Lineage (NCBI taxonomy): Bacteria > Pseudomonadati > Pseudomonadota > Gammaproteobacteria > Lysobacterales > Rhodanobacteraceae > Dyella > Dyella sp. 2RAB6. Next base: position 27,258 of record NZ_JBFRGP010000018.1, on the reverse strand, counting down.
GATGCTGTTCGTGATCGGCCTGGAGCTGTCGCCGCAGCGCCTGTGGGTGATGCGCCGCGCGGTGTTCGGCGCCGGCCTGCTGCAGGTGGCCGCCTGCAGCCTGGTGATCGGCATGGCCTGCTATTACCTGTTTGGCTTTACCGCCAATGCCGCGGCCATCGTCGGCGCCAGCCTGGCGCTGTCGTCCACCGCGTTCGGCCTGCAGATCCTGGCCGAACGCAAGGAGGCCGGTTCGGCCTATGGCCGCATCACCTTCGCCGTGCTGCTGTTCCAGGACCTGGCGGCGATCCCGCTGATCGCCGCGGTGCCGCTGCTGGCCAGCAGCGCCTCGCCGCATGGCGTGGAGCCGCAGGCGATCCTGCGCACGGTGGGCGCGATCGTGGTGGTGGTGGTCGGCGGCCGCTATCTGTTGCGCCCGGTGTTCCGTTTCGTGGCGCGCGCCAATGCGCAGGAAGTCTCCACCGCCACCGCGCTGCTGGTGGTGATGGGCACGGCCTGGCTGATGGAGGAAGTGGGCGTGTCGTCGACCCTGGGCGCCTTCCTCGCGGGCGTGCTGCTGGCCGATTCCGAATACCGCCACGAACTCGAATCGCATATCGAACCGTTCAAGGGCCTGCTGCTGGGCCTGTTCTTCATCAGCGTGGGCATGTCGATGGACATCTCGCTGCTGCTGCACCAGCCGCTGCTGGTGCTGGGCGTCACCCTGGCGGTGCTGCTGGTGAAGGGCATGCTGCTGTGGCCGCTGGGGCGCATCGTCGGCGCGCTGAACCGGGCCGACACACTGCGCATGGTGGTGCTGCTGGCCTGCGGCGGCGAGTTCGCCTTCGTGGTGCTGAAACAGGCCGGCGAGCAGCGCCTGATCACTAGTGCGCAGCAGGGGCTGATCGTGCTGGCGATCACCTTGTCGATGGCGGTGACGCCGCTGGTGGTGGCGATCGTGGCCAAGGCGGTCGACATCAAGGCGAAGAAGCCGGACCGCGAATACGACACCATCGATACCGCGCCGCCGCGCGTGATCATCGCCGGCTTCGGCCGCGTCGGGCAGATCGTCGGCCGCGTGCTGCGCGCGCAGCGCATCCCGTTCGTGGCGCTGGAATCCTCGGTCGAGCAGATGGACACGCTGCGCCGCTTCAACAACACCTCGCTGTTCTTCGGCGACCCGGCGCGGCCGGACCTGCTGCGCGCCGCGCAGGCGGACCAGGCCGAGGTGTTCGTGCTGGCCACCGACGACCCGGAAGCGAACCTGCGCATCGCGCGCCTGGTGCGCCGGCAGTATCCGCACCTGAAGATCATCGCCCGCGCGCGCAACCGCCAGCACGTATACCGCCTGATGGACCTGGGTATAGAAGAGCCGGTGCGCGAGACCTTCTCCTCCAGCCTCAAGATGACCCGCAAGACGCTGGAAGCGCTAGGCCTGTCCAGCGAGTTGGCGGCCGACCGGGTGGAGCGCTTCCGCCAGCACGATATGAAGCTGCTGAAGGCGCAGTACCTGGTGTACGACGACGAGACGCGCCTGGTGCAGACCTCGCGCGAAGCGCTGAACGACCTGATGCATCTGTTCGACGCGGACGACGACCCCATCGCCAAGCGCGAGCGCGAGGAAGCGGCGGTGGCGCAGGTGCCGGTGCAGGATTCGAACTAGCCCGAGTCGCGCTGTTGAGCCCCTCTCCCGTCGGGAGAGGGGTTGGGGTGAGGGTACGGGCGGAGTGGGGCGCCCGGCTCCGCCCGGACCCTCATCCGGCTGCCGCCACCTTCCTCGCTCCTCAGAGCCGCGCACATCCCTGTGCGCTCCCCGCGTGCTCCCGGAGGGAGAAGGATTCGCCCTGGCAGGCAGAAGTCAGGCGTGCTGCGCCTCAACCCTAAGCAAGTTTTCACACACGCCAGCGCCCCCTGAACGTTTTAATTTACGCCGCCGCCGTCGCAACTCATTTCGACGGCAATCGGGAAAGATGGGGAGCCTGGAGCCGTGCCGCCGGGGGGCGGGCCGCGCCAGGCCATGCCCCGAGGTCGCTGCCGCATGGCTTTGCCTGTCGCTTCACCGGTAGTGATCCGTTTCGGCCGCCTGGGCGACACCGTCCTGCTCGCGCCGCTGCTGCGCAAACTGCACCAGCGCTACGGCACACCGTGCCGCCTGGTCTCGCTGGGCGAATGCGCGCGCACGCTCTACCAGGGCAGCGCGGACGTAGCGCAGGTGCACTGGTTCGCCAGCCAGCATGGCTGGCTATGGACCAATCCGCGCCGCCTCGCGGTGGCACTGGCTTTGCGCAGCATGCGCGAGGCGCCGTTCTATATCTGCGAGCCGGATGTACGCACGCGCACCAAGGTGCGTCCGATGCTGGCGCTGGCCGGTATTGCTGCGGAACATTGCGTATTCATCGAAGACATTCCGCTGGGCGAGGGTGAGCACTGGGCCGATTGGCTGCTGCGCTTCGCCGATCTCACCCCGGCGGCGTTTGCCGCTACGCCCGCGCTCGATGCGTCGCGGCAGCTGCGCGCACCGTCGATCCGCGCCACGCCGGACGAGCTGGCCGAGGCCCGCGCCTGGCTGGCCGCGCAAGGCGTGGATGCCGCGCAGCCGCTGGTGCTGCTGCAGCCGGCGAACAAACGCACGATGCGCTGGAACGGCGTGCGCGCCGCGGACGACGACGACAAGTCCTGGCCGGTATCGCGCTGGGCGAAACTGGCGAGCGCGATCCTGCAGTGGCAGCCCGATGCACATGTGCTGCTGTGCGGCTGCGCCGCCGAAGCGGGTTATCTGGCATCGATCCGCGCCGAAGCCGGGCTGCCGCGCCTGCTCGCTCCGACGGGTGGCTTGCCGCTGGGGCTGCTGCGCGGGCTGATGGAGCTGGCGCACAGCATGGTGTCGGTGGATACGGGGCCGGCGCACCTGGCCGCTGCGACGGGCTGCCCGCTGGTGGTGCTGTTCGGCCATCGCTGGCCATCGATGTGGGTGCCGCGCAGTGCGTCCGGCAGCGCCGTCACCGTGCTCGGCGGCTTGCCGCACACGCCGCGGGTCGACCAGATCGGCGTGGAGGAAGTCGCGCAGGCGTGGTGGCGGCTGCCGCCGCGCCCGGTGGACATCGTGCCCGCCGCCATGGGCGAACGGCGGGCGCGGGTGGCTTAAGTTCGGGGTGCTTAGTCCGCCGGCTGCGCCGGCTGGCGCAGGGTCTGGCGCACGCTCGGCATCGCGCCGGCACGCGCGGCCAGTTCATGCGCGATATCCACCAGGCCCAGCGCACGCGCCACGTCCGCCGCAGTGCGGCCGAACGCATCCGCCGCGCTGCGGTCCGCGCCGCGCGCAAGCAACACGCGCGCCGGTGGCAGCAAGGCATGCATCGCGCAGGCGTGCAGGGCGGTGACGCCGCGCTGGTCGGCGTGTTCGATGCGCGCGCCGGCATCCAGCAGCACCGGCACCAGGGCGCCGATATGGGTGGCATCGCAGGGGCTGCCCGGACGCAGATGCGCGCCCAGCAACAGCAGCAGCGGCGCCATGCCGTCCTTGTCGGCCAGGTTGACGTCGGCGCTGCGCTTGAGCAGCGCGTCGAACAGGCGGCGTGCGCGCAAGCTGTCGTTGTGTTCGAAGCCGAACTGCGCGGCGGCATGCAGCGCGCCGTGGCCGCGCGCGTCGACCGCGTTGATCTCGGCGCCGCCGTCGAGCAGCTGCTCGGCGATCTCCGGATAACCCATCGCCGCGGCCACCATCAAGGCCGTGGCGTCGCCGGGCAGGCGCGCGTCGACATGTGCTTCGTGTTCCAGCAGCAGCGCCACCAGCGTGTCGCGGCGCGCAGCCACGGCGGCGGCGAGCGGGGTCATGCCGTTGGCGGCGGCCAGCGCGGTGTCGGCGCCGGCATCGAGCAGGCGCGCGGCGACCTCGCGATGGCCCATGCCGCAGGCGTGCAGCAAGGCGGTGGCGCCCTGGCGGTCCTGCGTGTTCACCGGGAAGCCGAGATCGAGCAGGCGTTCCACCGCGGCCAGCGCACCGGTCGCGGCGGCCGCGGGCAGATCGTCGGCGCGCAGCGGGCGGCGCGGACGGGTCCAATCGCCCCAGTCCAGCCAGCGCTCGATTTCGGGATGGTCGAAGGCCAGGCCCAGCGGCGTCTCGCCGTTGGCGTCGGTGGCTTCGGCGTCGGCGCCATGGGCGACCAGCACGCGCACCAGCGGCAAGGCTTTTTCACCATGTTCCAGCGCGGCGAACAGCGGCGTGCGGCCTTGCGTGTCGCGCGTATTCGGATCGCTGCCGCGCGCCAGCAGCGCCTGCAGCACCGCTAGCTGGCCTTGAGCGGCCGCGAGGTGCACCGGCGTGCGCTCGCGCGCATCGGAGCCGAACGGATCGGCGCCGCGTTCGAGCAGGCCGAGCGCAAAGCTTGAAGCGGCAGCGCTGTCGTCCAGCCGCTGCAGTGCCTGCGCGAGCAGGCCGGCGCCAGCCGGACTGGCGCCGGCGGCAAGCAGATCTTCGATCGCCTCGGCTGCGGCCGGCAGCTGCGGCAGCAGCGCGTCGAACAGGCGGCGGCCCAGCGGCGGCAGCGTCGCTTCGGCGCCCTCGGCCACTTCGGCGTCGTCGACCAGCTGCGGCTGCAGGCGCGCTTCCGGAGTGAGCGCGTGCTCCAGCAGCCAGCGCCGCGCACCGCCGAGACCCGGGCCGGCGAGATCCAGATAGAGCTGGGCCAGCTGCGCGGCCGGCCATTCCTTCACGCGCTGGGTAAAGGTGGACACGATCGCCCAGTGGCCGAAGCGCAGCGCATCGAGCAGGTGCGCCGGCGTGTCGGCGCCTTCGGCCAGCGCTTCGTCGAAGCGCAGATTGGTCGGCAGCGGTGTGTCCGGATCGAGCAGGGTGACCAGGTCCCAGCGGCCGGCGGCGGCGGCGTGGTCCAGCGCGCTGCGGCCATCGGCGCCCGGCGTCTTCGCTTCGGCGCCGAGCGCGAGCAGGGCGCGCACGGTTTCGGCGTGCGCCTGCGGCGACTGGCAGGCGAGGGTGAGTGCGTCGCGGCCGTGCACGTCGCGCACGCGCGCATCCGGTTGCGCTTCGGCCAGCAGTTGCACGATGCCGACCTTGCCGGCGCGCGCTGCCTCCATCAGCGCGGTGCGGCCGTGGCGGTCGGCCAGGGTGACGTCGGCACCGGCACCGCGCAGCGCGCGGCTGATCAGTTCGTGGCCTTCGCCGGCCGCTTCCATCAGCGCGCTGCGATGGCGCGAATCCACCGCATTCACCGCGGCGCGATGCTTGAGCAGCAGACGCACGCCTTCGGCGTCGTCCTCCGCGATGCCGGCGGCGGCAACCAGCGCGGGCTCGCCATCCGGCGGCGTCGGCTTGGCGCCGTGTTCCAGCAGGAACTTCACCAGCGGCCAGTTCGCCGCGCGGCAGGCGGTGGCGAGCGGGCTGACGCGGGCGCGGCTGAGTGCATTCACCGGCGCACCGGCGTCCAGCAGCATGGCGGCCACGATCGGTTCGCCGCTGTGCACGGCACCGTGCAACGCGGTGTTGCCTTCGGCATCGGTGGCGAGCGGGCTGGCGCCGTTGGCCAGCAAGGTCATCACCGCATCGGGGCGGCCATGCCAGCTATCGCGCGTGGCAGCCAGCAGCGGGGTGAAGCCGCCGCTGGCGCGGTTGACGTCGGCACCCTTGGCGATCAGCGCGCGCAGCAGGCGCGTATCGGGCAGCAGTGCGGCGAGCATCAGCACCGGACGCTGGTCGCGGTCGCCGGTGGGCGGCGCGGTGTTCGGATCGGCGCCGGCTTCGATCAGCGCCAGCGCACGTTCGATATCGCCGTCGCGGGTAGCGGCCAGCAAGGCCTGCGCCTGCTCGGGCGTGCCGGCGGTGCGTTCCTGTTCGTTGAGCACCGGCGCCGGCTTCGGCGCGGGCGCCGGTTGCGGGCGCGCCGGCGCGGGCTGGCGCGCGGGGCGGCGGCTTTCGCACAGCAGGGCGCGCAAGGTGCGGTTGGCAATCACCACGCAGCCCAGCGGCAGCAGCACCACGCCATACACGGCCAGCGCCGCGATGCGCAGCTCCGGCGGCAGCACGCCGTACAGGCCGGCCAGTGCGATCGCCGCGAAAGCCAGCACCAGCAGCGCCAGCGCGGCCGGCAGGTAATGCGTGAAGAAGCGTTCTTCGCGCGACAGATGGCGGCCGAAGGCGATGCTGCGCGCAGTGGCGGTGAAGATCCACGAGCCGTCACTCTGCGGGCCGGCTCCTTGCGGGGGATACGCGTCGTCCCACACATAGACCAGGCCGAACGCCGGCCACATCCGCCACAGTGCCGCCAACGCCACCACCAGCGCGCCGGCCAGCAGCAGGGTCGCGCTCAGGCTGTGCGCCTGGTTCAGCCGCAGCATCGGCCACGCCACCAGCAGGAACACCAGCAGCACATAGCCGGTGAACATCACCAGATGCGCGGCCCCGCGCCGCAGCACCGTGCGCAGGAACTGCGGCTCCGGATCGAAACCGATCGCGTGGCAGACCGCCGCCATGGTCAGCGCATTGGCGAGCAGCAGTGGGATCAGCGACAGCGGGCTGGCGCTCAGCGCCGCGATGGCGACCGCGAGCAGGCCGGGTACGAACCAGAGCAAGCCCTGCAGGAAAGGCGGCGGGCGACGCGTTTTGGAGTAGGACATAGGCGCGAAGTATAGGAATCGACTGAATGAGAGAAGGTAATCAGGCGTTAACGCTGATGGCGTACGCGTTCATTCGTTCTGCTCGTCCAGCAGCGCATCTTTAAGCACCGGCTGTGGCGTCGTGATGGTGTTTGCCGGCGGCAGCTGCAGATGCCAGCCCTGGCTCTGCAGGTTGGCGAGCACGGCGGCGGCATCTTCCTTGGGCAGCTTGCGCTGTTGATCGAGTTCCACTTCGAGCACGAAGCGCAGGTCGCCGAGCATCGGCGCCAGCGACTCCGGCAGCACGCTGAAGTCGTCGTGGCGGGCGAGCCAGACATAGGTATCGGCCTTGCGCAGGCTGGCGTAGACGAAACAATGCATAGAAGTGCCCCGGAAGCGGCGGCGCGTGGTGGTCGCGCGGCACGGAATTGACGACCTGACATGGTCCGCGCCTTGGCCGCGATGGTCAACGCGGACAGCGACGATCTCCGGCAATACATGGCCGAACAGTCGCGATTGACCGCTGATCCATCCATTGCTGCGACCGCACTTGCAAGACTTTCGTTAAGACGGCACAGTGCCGCCCGGGGATGTCAAACGCGCGTATGAATTTTCTTACCGGTCAGCCCCTTACTGTGTGCCCCGAACCGGACTAACGATAAGCAGGAGCTTCCGATGCCGAATTCTCTTTTCTTTAAGCGTGCGGCTCGCCCGCTCGCCTTTGCCGCCCTGAGCCTGGCCGTAGCCGGCGCCCTGGTCGCGCCGCAGCGCGCCGAGGCCAGCGCCTTCCAGCTCAAGGAAAACAGCGCCAAGTCCATGGGTCGCGCCTACGCCGGTTCGGCGACTGCCGGCGGCGACGTCTCGGTGGTGGTCAACAATCCCGCCGCGATGACCGACCTGAAGGGCACCTATTTCCAGGCTGACGTCACCGCCATCAACTTCGGCACCAAGTTCAGCGGCAGCGCCCACGACGCGCTGGGCCGCCCGATCGGCGGCGGCAACGGCGGCGACGCCGGCACCACCATGCCGGTTCCGGCGCTGTTCTTCGCCACTCAGGTCAGCGACCGCGTGCATATCGGCGCCGGCTTCTCCGTGCCGTTCGGCTTCCTTACCGAATACGACCGCAACTGGGTCGGCCGCTACAACGGCATCAAGTCCAAGTTCGAGTCGCTGGACGGCACGCTGTCCGCCTCGTTCGACGTGACCGACACCTTCACCGTGGGTGTCAGCGCCATCGCACAGCGCACCAGCGCCGAGCTGACCAGCGCGATCAACTTCAACAGCGTGGGCCTTGGCCTGGTGCAGCAGGCCGCCATGGCCGGCAAGATCACCCCGGCCCAGGCGCAGGCGCTCGGCCAGCAGGTCAGCGTGGTGGTGCCGCCGGGCAGCGACGGCCTGGCCCGCATCAAGGGCGACGACTGGGGCTACGGCTGGCAGCTGGGCGGCTACTGGAAGCTGACCCCGAACGACCGCATCGCCTTCAACTACCGCGCCAAGATCGACCACAAGCTGGAAGGCACGGGCAACTTCACCGTCCCGACCAACGTGCAGGCCCTGCTGGCCAACCCGACCGTGGCCGCGCTGCTGGCCGGCGCCGGCGGCGTGCCGTTCACCCACACCAGCGGCACCGCGGACTTCACCACCCCCGCCACTGCCACCGCCAGCGTCTGGCACCAGGACGAGAAGTTCGGTATCGGCTTCGACCTGGCCTGGACCAAGTGGGACGTGTTCAAGGAACTGCGCGTCAACTACGGCAACCCGGCGCAGCCGCCGAGCGTCGAGCAGTACAACTGGCGCAACACCTGGTTCGCCGCCGTCGGTGGCGACTACTACCTCAACGAGAAGGTCACCCTGCGTGCCGGCGTCGCCGTCGACACCACGCCGACCTACGCCGCCACCCGCAGCCCGCGCGTGCCGGACTCGACCCGCAAGTTCGTTTCGTTCGGCGTGGGCTACAAGGCCAGCGAGCACTTCGAGCTCAATGCCTCGTACTCGCACATCTTCCTCAACAGCGCGCATATGAATGGCGCGGTCAGCGCGACCAACGACGTGCTGACGGGCAGCTCCGACGACTACGGCAACCTGCTGAGCGTCTCGGCGCAGTACAAGTTCTAAGCGTCGAAGTACCAGGTAAAACAAAAACCTCCCCGTGTGAGCGGGGAGGTTTTTTTATGTGTGCAGAAGCGTGGTGCTGACGAAGATGGTCAGTTCGTTACTTGCAGATTTGTACGCTGCGTAATTATCGGACTGGTAAAGATCCGTCTCGCCGTAATCCTGTACGTAACTGACCCGGAACAGGCCGCCGGCGCGCAGGTCGTAGTCCTGGGCAAGATCGATTTCTTTTCCCAGCGTTTGCCCCGGCTGGATCGCGACGTAGAAATAGTCCTTGGCTTCGAAGGAAATCGTGACGAAGCGACCGATGAACTTCGGTGGCTTGCCAGCGGCGTCGCGCAGGTCGATGAGGTTGTTCATCAGATGATCGTCCGGATTGAACAACGGCGTCCTGAGCCTCGGCAGAAGCAGGACTCGCGAGCTCCGGTTGGTAATCGACACGATCACCTTGCCCGATTCTCTGGCGGTCAACGAATCAGGGCTGCTCAGCCGGACCTCGAGATCCGACTGGGCATCGAGAGCATGCAGTGGAAGCACGCATAACAGCATGAGCAAAGAGAGGAGAAGCCTGCGCGGTGGCATGAGTCGACGAGCTCCTTTTCGAAGTAAGGCCGGGTGACGGGCTTTGGATACTCCGAACAGGTGCTTTCGTACTCAATAAGCTTTCGCCTTAAAAGGCGAAAGCGCAGGTTGGATTCCGACGATTCCTAGAGCCCGCCTCTCCGCCCCGCTTAAGCATGATGGCGAGCATCAGCAAGAAGAACGGCGCTTACTTGACCTTGACGACGACCTTGCCTTTGGCGCGGCCCGATTCGACATAGGCCAGCGCCTCGTTGGTCGATTCGAAGGCAAACACACGGTCCACCACGGGGCGGATGGCTCCGGCCTCGATGAGTCGCGTGATCTCTCTCAACTGCTGCCCCTCGGCCCGCATGAACAGGAACGAGTAGTTCAGGCCGCGGGCTGAGGCTTTCCTGCGGATGCCGGCAGAAAGCAGGCGGACGATGAAGCGCACGAATGCTGGCGCACCGATCGCCTGGGCGAATGCCGGATCGGGCGGGCCGGAAATCGAAATAAGGGATCCACCAGGCTTCAGCACGAGCAAGGACTTCTTCAACGCCTCGGCATTCTGGCTATTCAGCACGACATCGTAGTTCTGCAGCATCTTCTCGAAGTCGTCTTTCTTGTAGTCGATGACCGTGTCCGCACCGAGACTCTTTACCAGGCTGGCGTTGGCGCCACTGGTGGTGGTGGCTACCGTGGCCCCGATATGCTTGGCCAACTGGATGGCGAAGGTGCCGACGCCGCCCGATCCTGCCTGGATGAAGACCCGGTCGCCCTTGTTCAGATGCGCCCGCTCGACCAGGGCCTGCCAGGCAGTCAAGCCGACCAGTGGAATCGAGGCCGCTTCTTCCATGCTGATGTTCTTAGGCTTCAGCGCGATATCGCCCTCATTCACCGCAATGAACTGCGCAAAGCTGCCAATGCGATGATCCGCCGGCCGCGCGTAGACTTCGTCGCCCACGTTGAATTGTCGGACGCGCGAGCCAATGCGCGTTACGACGCCAGCGACGTCATGACCCAGGATCAGTGGCATGGCATACGGCAAGATCAGTTTGAACTCGCCGCTTTTGATCTTGGAATCGAGCAGGTTGATGCCTGCGGCATGAACCTCGATCAGTACCTGATCGTCCCGCAGCTTGGGCTCTGGAACGTCATCGAGCCGCATCGGCTCTTTCTTGCTGTATCGATTAATGACGAAGGCTTTCATGCTGTGCTTTCTCTGGTAGATGTATCGGGCAAGGGAGCGCGTTTAGATAAATCGCTTGAATGCCATGGTCGTATGCATCAGTTCCATGTCATCGATGAATTCAGGCGCGGCGGTAGCGCGGCCTACGCTTCCAGCCTCAGGTCTTTTCGAACCCCTGCGTCCAGCACGCCAGCGGGCGCAAACCTGCGCAGAAGTCGCATGCGGTTGGCCAGCCCGGGCGTGTAGCGGATCTTCGGGCGATCTGCCATGGCTGCCGCCACCACCATGTCGGCCACCACTTCAGGGCCATCCGCTCCCTGCAGCACCTCTTTCACTCGCCGCTCCACGCCCGCGCGAATATCGCGGTACAGCTCAAGCGGGGCATCGGGCTGCATCAAGTTCGCATCGAACGGCGTGTTGATATAGGCGGGTTCGACGACGGAGACACGGATGCCCATCGTGCGCAATTCATGATCGAGCGCTTCCGAATAACCGGCGACGGCGTGCTTGGTGGCGGAATACAAAGCCATATAAGGCATGGGCAGGAAGCCGAGCACCGAGCCGATGTTGATGATGCGTCCGCTGCGCTGCTGGCGCATCTGCGGAACGACGGCCTGCGTCATGCGGACGATCCCGAAGAAGTTGGTATCGAAAATCGCCTGGGCCTGGCTGAGCGAGCTTTCTTCCGCGGCAGCCGGAGCAATACCGAAGCCTGCGTTATTGACCAGCAGGTCGAGGCGACCCTCGCGTCGGATCAGTTCGCTGACCACCTCTCGGGCCGAGGCATCGCTGGTCACGTCGAGGGTGAGCATCTCGAACGCCCGTTGATCGAGCTGCGCGCCACGCCGGCTGGTGCCGTAGACCTTGTAGCCCGCCATGGTGAGCTTCTCCGCCGTTACCTGGCCGATGCCCGAGGAGGCCCCGGTAACGAGTGCGATGGATTGCTTGAGCTTCATGCGCTTGCCTTTGAAAAGTAGGGATGGATCTGAAGTGGATAGCGATTTGGGTGAAGCACTGGCGGCCGCTGCGGATGCCGTCGTTTGGCCCCGGATCCGTATATGATGATTATCATATGTGTATCCAAAAAAAGGACCGCATCCACTCAGTCGCCAGCGGGAGCAACGTGCTTCAACACCGCGCCTCGCAGAGCTTCGGAAAGCTTGGGTTCGTCGACTGCCCTCGCCAGTAACAACGCGCCAACCATCGTCGACACCGCAACGAGCGCGCGATCATGTGCACCAGGCTGCCCCCAGTCAGGGGACTGCCGTGCAAACACATCAATCATCTCTTTGATGCGTCGCGTCGCCGCTCGGCGTACCTCCGGGGCCTGGCGTGGCATCTCTGAACCCAGCGCCGCGATCGGACACCCCTGTTCCGGATTCTGCAGGTGCTCATCCGACAAATAGGCCGCTGCCAGCCATTGAAACGCCTGCTCCGGCGGCGCCTCGGCGGCGATGCGCAACGAGGCATCGACAGCCTCTGCGCCGGCGCGGTCGGCTGCCTCGGCCAGCATCGCCTCGCGCGAAGCGAAGTGAGCGTAGAAGCCTCCGTGGGTGAGGCCGGCCTCTTTCATGATGTCAGCGACACTGGTCCCGTGATATCCGCTACGCCTGATCGCGCGCGCCGCCGTTTCGACGATGCGTTCGTGCGTAATTTCCTTCGGGGTGGCGCTCGACCTTTTCATATGACGGTCATCATACGCAATTCCAGGCGGCGCGCAAGTGTGTCCGGCCATGAGGCAAAGTCCATCGAGGTCATCGGTCCGTGCTTGATGGGTGTGGCCGCCTGGCTATCGAACTCACCCAGGTTCGCAAACTTGAGCGGCATCAGCCCCGCTTGAGCATGATGCCCAGCATCTTCCGGAAGCGCTCCCCATACGGCGGATTGAGCAGCCCCGCGCCATTGACCCGCGCCTGCCGGAACACCGACTTCAGATGCGAGAACGTGCGGAATCCGGCCTCGCCGTGATAACCGCCGCTGCCGGACGGGCCCACGCCGCCGAACGGCAAGTCGTGTTGGGCGATGTGATAAAGCGTGTCGTTGATGGTGACGCCGCCGGCGGTGGTGCGCGCGAGTACGCGGTCGACCAGGGCGCCGTCTTCCTCGAACAGATACAGCGCCAGCGGGTGCGGATGCGCGGCGACGTAGGCGATGGCCTGTTCGATATCGTCGTAGGGCACCAGGGGCAGCAGCGGGCCGAAGATTTCTTCCTGCATCACCGTCATGCTGTCGCTCACGCCGGTGAGCAGCGCGGGTGTCATGCGTCGCCGTGAGATGTCGTCGCCACCGTCGCCGAGCGGCGTCACGGTGGCGCCGTCGCGCTTCGCGTCATCGCGCAGTGCCGCGAGGCGCTGGTATTGGCGTTCCGAGATAATGCTGGCGTACTGCTCGTTGCGCACCGGCTGCGGATACAGCCGCGCGGCAATTTCACGCGCCGCGGTGACGAACTCGCCCACCTGTGCCCGCGGCAGCAATACATAATCCGGCGCAATACAGGTCTGCCCCGCATTGAACAGCTTGCCGACCAGGATGCGCTCCACCGCATTGCCGAAGCGCGCGCCCGGTCCAACGATGGCGGGCGACTTGCCGCCCAGCTCCAAGGTCACCGGCGTGAGATTGGCAGAAGCGGCGCGCATCACATGCCGGCCCACGGCGGTGGAGCCGGTAAACAACAGATGGTCGAACGGCAGCGCGGAGAAAGCTTGCGCGACATCGGCATCGCCGGTCACCACGCACACTTCCTCCGGCTTGAAATAGCGCGCCGCCAATTGCGCGAACAACGCCGAGAAATGCGGCGTGTACTCGCTCATCTTCACCATCACCCGATTACCCGCGACCAGCGCATCCACCAGCGGGCCCGCAGCGAGATACAGCGGATAATTCCAAGGCACGATAATGCCCACCACACCCAGTGGCTGCGGCCGGACTTCGTTGCGCGCGGGCAGGAACAGCAGCCCCGGCCAGCTGCGCCGCGGCTTCATCCAGCGCCGCCCGTGAGCGAGCGCATGGCGAATCGCCGAAAGACTGGGAAACACTTCCAGCAGATCGGTTTCCTGCGCCGGCCGTCCACCGAAGTCCTGGTGGATGGCCTCGGCGATATCGCCGCGGTGCTGGGTAATCAGCTCGCTCAAGGCGCGCAGCCGCGCCGCGCGCTCGGACCATGCCGGCGCGGGCTCGCGTGCATGGGCGTCGCGCATGCGCTGGAGTTGAAGCGGTAGGTCGAGCGTTTGGGTAGTCATCGGTCAGAACTTGGCGCGGAATTCCACGCCCCACATGCGCGGCGGCGTGATGCTGGCGTACGGGGTGCCGAATACGGTGGCGGTGATGTTATCCACACCGGTGACGTAGCGGTCGTTGAACAGGTTGCTCGCGTAGAGGGCGACACCCCAGCGGTCGCCCGGCGCATGCCAATCCAGGCGTGCATCGGTGCGGTGCTGTGCTTCGCCCACTTTGAAGTTGGGGCTGATCACGCATTCGCCCTGCAGGCGCGAGTCGTCATTGCAGCGGGTCTTGCCGCGGTAAGCGTAGTTCAGATTGAACTCGAGCTGGCCGCTGGCGACGTTGTGCCAGGTGTAGGTCAGGCCCGCGGTGTAGGAGAAACGCGGTTCGCCGGTGGGCTCGCCGGTAAGCACCGCGCCGGAATCCGCCACCGCCTTGCGGTAGGTGGCATCGATATACGCGCCGGTGAAGTTCAGGCGCAGGTCGCGTACCGGTTGCCATAGCGCTTCCAGTTCCAGGCCCTTGGCTTCCTGGTCGGTGCTGTTGACCAGGTAACGCGGCACGCCGGAGCCGGCGCTGTTCGGGTCCAGGCTCAGCGACTGCTTGTTGTCGTAGCGGTAGTAGTACACCGAGCCGTTGAGCATCAGGTTGTGCTCGGGGAAGGTGGTCTTCAGGCCCGCTTCGTAGTTGATGACCTTCTCCGGGGCGAAGCGCGAGCCGACCTGCACGCTGTTGTAGCCGCCGGCCTTGTAACCCTTGGTCACTGAGGCATAGCCCATCACGTCCGGCGTGAACTTGTAATCGATCACCAGGCGCGGGCTGACGTTGTTCCAGGTGTTGTGGAACCTCACCGGCACGCCCACCGCGTCGGTAAAGATCACGTTGTTGCCGAACGCCGCCAGCGCCATCTGCGCCTCCGGCGGCAGCATCGCCAGCACGCCGGCCTGGTCCAGCGCCTGCACCGTGCCGTCAAACTGCGGCGCGCTGCGCGGCATGTTGTACCAGGAGAACGTCTTCTGGTCGCGCGTGTAGCGGATGCCGGTGGTGATGTTGAAGCGTTCGCTGACATGCCAGATCACGTCGCCGAACGCCGCATACGCCTTGAACTTGCCGACGTTGCTGATCGCCTCGTGCCACGGATCGCCCAGCAGCGTGTAAGGCAGGCCGAAGCTGGCCAGCGCATTGCTGATGTCGGTAAGCGGCGTGCCCGCGCCCATGATGTTGTTGGCCAGCGTATCGAGGCTGTCGGTGAAGATATTGGTCTGGCTGGTCTGCCGCGCCTGCTCCTGGTAGTAGCTCACGCCGCCGACCCAGTCGGCGATGCCGGTGGTGCCGGACAGCTTGAACTCCTGATACCAGCTGTTGTTGTGCTCGATATTGGTGGTGTCGAGATAGCTGACGATATGGTTGGTGCCGTCGTAGTCGCCGCGATTGAACGTATCGAAGCCGCGCCACGCGGTAGTGGAGACCAGGCTGCCCCAGCTGAAGGAGTGGTCGAAGCTCAGCGTCACCCCGTCGAAGGTGCGCGATTCGCGCCCGCCGACGGAGTCGTTATAAAGCGGCGCATGCAGCGGATTGCGATAGGTGCCCGGGTCCGGCGGGAACGGCGGGCGCTGGTTGGTATCGTTGGACAGCGGCACCAGGCCGAAGGACGGATGCGGCGGCTGGTTGAGCTTCTCGTGATCCCAGGACAGCAGCATCCGCGTGTCGGGCGTGATGTTCCAGCGGAACACGGCGCGCGTGCCCCAGTCGTTGTCCTCGCCATAGCGCTTGCCGGTGGCGGCGTCCTTGACCCAGCCGTCGCTCTGGTTGTCGTACGCGCTGACGCGCAGCGCCATGTCCTTGTTGATCGGCAGGTTCAGCAGCGCATCGCCGTAGACCCTGCCGTAGTTGCCGATGCGCAGGCGTGCCTTGCCTTCGAAGCGGTCGGTCGGTTCGTTGGTGATGATCGAGATCGCGCCGGCCGCGGCGTTGCGGCCGAACAGCGTGCCTTGCGGGCCCTTCAGCACTTCCACCCGCGCGAGGTCGTTGAAGGCGAGCAGCGCGCCGCCGGAACGTGCCGCATATACGCCGTTGATATAAACGCCCACCGCAGGCTCGGTGCCGATGCCGAAGTCGCTGGTGGAGATGCCGCGCAATTGGTAGTTGGGCTGGGTCGGCTGGTTCTGCGTGATCACCAGGCCCGGCACGAACATATCCATCTTGCTCAGGTCCGTCGCCGCCAGCGTATCCACCTGCTTGGCGGTGATGATCTGCAGCGGGATCGGCACCGACTGCATTTCCTGGTTGCGGCTCTGCGCCGTCACCGTGATGTTGTCCAGCAGCTTGGCCTTGTTCGGATCGGCCTGATCCTGCGCGGCGGGCGCGGCGTTCTGGTCGTCGGCATAAACCAACTGCGCGCACAGCAGCAGCGCGGTACCTCCGAGCAGTTGGCGCAACGCGACGGACAGCGGACGTGGACGGATAATCATCGGCGGTTCTCCCCTCGTAGACGGCGCCGCGTCCCCACGCGATCGCCGTGCCTGGTTCTTGTGTGAGTTCAGTGCAGCGTGACGCAGCCCCCTTGCTGCGCCGCGATCCACGCCTTGATCAAGGCCACGCCTTCGCGATGGACGGTGCTGCGGCCCAGCTCCGGCATCATCTCGCCGGGATCGGCCGAGGCCATGCGGTAGGCGATGATCGAGTCGTCCGGCTGGCCGGGCACGATGTCGAACAAATGGTCGCCGGTGCCGCGGCCTGCGGCGACCGGTGGTTTGCAGATACCGAGGTGGCGGTCTTCCGGCGCGCTGGCTTCCAGCGTCAGGCCGGTGGTGTTGGCCGCGCCCTTGGCGTTGTGGCAATGGCCGCAGTTGATGTCGAGGTAGGCGCGCGCGCGCGCGTCGAGCGCGGCGTGTTCGTCCATCCAGTTGGCGTTGCGCGGTGCCTGTGCGGCAGCGGGTGCACCGGTGAGATAGCCGACCTTGGTCAGATGTTCGAGCTGGTTCTGCGTACCGTCCGCGTAGTGGTAGTCGCGGTTGAGATGGCGCGCCTTTGGGCCGATCGGGTGGATCTTGCGCGACACCCAGTCCTGCGCATGGCAACTGGAGCATTGGCTTTCGTCGGGGACGACGTAGTTGAAGTCCTCGCGCGACTGGTCATCCGCCACCAGGGTGAGCGGCAGCACTGCGCCGGTGCGGGCGAGGTTGGCTTCGGTCTGCGCGTCGTTCCACACGTAGGGAATCGCCGCCCAGCCATCCGCGCGGTGGACCAGGATGCGCGTTTCGACCAGGTGCACCTTCGACAGATCCAGGCCTTCGCCGGCGAAGTCGTGCGAGCTGTCGTAGCTGCGCGCGACGTCGCTGGCTTTACCGTCAGCGGTCTTCGGGTAATAGAAGGTCTTGCTGATCACCGTGCCCACCGGAAACTCGAAGGTGTCGGTGGCGTCGTACTTTGCCGCTGTGCCCTGCGGCATCCAGAGCGTGCGCAGCTTGTGCGCGTAATCGGTAAACAGCGGCGTATTGAGGTCGTACGGCACCACCCCCTGGTTGAGCACCAGCTTGCCGCCGCGCGCTTCCACTACATGCCAGTCGCTCAACTTCGGCGGCCGCCCATCAGCGTGGAAGGCCACCGGCGCCATGCCTTGCTGGCAACCGGCGAGCACGACGGCAGCCAGCAGCGCGAGCGCGCCTTGCAGGAACCACTTGCGCATCGTCACCGCCTCAGGACTTGGCCGAGTCGAGCACGACCGCCGGCAACTTCGGCAGGGTGCACTCGTACGGCTTGGTATCGGTGCTGGGGCTCTTGTAGTCGTTCGGGCCATCGGCATTGAGCACGCCGCTGGCGCCTTCGATGCAGATGCGGTCGTCTGCCGCGACCGGCCCGTGCTTGGTGTCGGCATAGCCGTCCCACAGCACGTCCGGGAAGCGGCCGCTCATGCCGTACACCGCACTCTTCAACACCTTCAGCTTCATGCCGTCCGGCGATTCTCCGCCGCCCTTGAAGCGGTTGCCGTAGACGAAGATGCCCTTCGGATACGGGTTGTAATCGGCCGCCACGCCCTTGGTGTTGTAGTAGTTGGTGGAGAAGTAGCTGGAGATGATTACGTTCGCCGTGCGGTGCTCGGTGATGTCGTTGTCGAAGATCTCCACCTTGTCGTTGGAGTTGACCACCACGCCCGAACCGGCCGGCACACTCGCCACCGCCGCGCCCTTGGCGGCGAAGTTGTCGAGGTTGTTGGCATTGACCTGGTTCTTGAACACGCGCGTCGCCTTGCCGGCCTGCGACAGGTTGGGCATGTTGAAGACCAGGATGCCGCCGGTATTGCCGGTGGCGACGTTGTCGTAGACGTCGGCGTCGATCGAGTTCTCGATCTCGATGCCGGCCACGTTCTGCTCGGCACGGTTGCGCCGCACCACGATGTTCTTCGACTGGCCGACATAGATGCCGGCATCGGACGCGCCGGTTACCGAGGAATCCTCGATCAGCACGTTCTCGGTCTTCACCGGATACAGGCCGTAGGCGCCATTGGTGGTCTTCGGGCCATCGGTCCATGCCACGCGCACGCCGCGGATGGTGATGTTCTTGCCCTGGTTGATCTTCAGCGCATCGCCCTTGGTGTCTTCCAGCGACAGGTTCTCGATGGTGAAGTCGTTGGCATTGACCAACAGACCCTCGGGCCCGACCACCTGGCCCTTGAACGACAACACCGTCTTGTCCTTGCCGGCGCCGCGGATGGTCACGCCATCGGTACGCAGGCTAAGGCCACGGTTGAGGTGGTAATGCCCCGCAGGAATCTCGATCACGCTGCCCGGCTTGGCATCCAGCAATTGCTGTTGCAGCTTGGCCTGGAAGGCCTCATTGCCTTCGCCCTGCGCGGTGGATTGATCGTGGCCGCTGCACGCGGCCAGGGCCGCGGCTAGCGCGACGGTGAGTAGCAACTTGCGCATGTCCGGCGAGCCTCCCCAGGAAACCGAATCGACGGGGTACTGTTGCGCAAGGCTTACGGCGGGGGGAGGGGGGAACGGCCAAGGGGTGGGGGGCAAAGCGGCCAACGTTCGAATGCGGCCCGGGTGATATCGGGCGTTGTGCGGTTGCGAAATGGGGCGCCGGATGCCGGGGCTTACACGTTCGCCTGGCGACCTGTCCTTCACGCCGTCTTTGCAAACCTTCGACATTCTTAAGTAGGCTGCGCGAGCGTCCTTCCCCCAGTTGCACAAGGGCGCCGCTGGCTCGACCACATGCGATTGGAACGCTTGACCGTCAAAGGAGTGATGGGTGATCAACCTTGTCTGCGCGCGTCTGCGCGCCATCTCGATACGCTCGGTTCTCGAGTGCCTTTACCGCCTCTTCAAGCAACCGGGACTGGTGCTCGGTTGCGTGGCCATGCTCGGCTTCTCGGTGGCGCATGCCCAGGATTACAGCGGAGGGGCCGGCGTGGCTCCGCGGCTGGTGCAGTCGCAAGTCGCCGTGAGGGCCGCCACGGCGGCGACCGTCAATGTGACCGGCTTGTGGCATGGCAACCTGCAAGCCCCTGGCGATGCAACCGCTGCGGCGTGGGAAGAGGAATTCGACCTGCGCCAGGACGACAGCGGCAATGTCACCGGTACCCGGAAGACGGTGCCGCAGAGCAATGGCGCGACCAACTGGTACATCTGGTCGGTGACGGGCACGGTCTCCGGCAACACCTTGACCTTGAACGATACGTCCGTGATCTCGCGGGGCAGCGGCACGAATACGCCTTGCCAGGACACCACCGTCGTCACTCTGACGCCCGATGGTGCGAGCTTCAGCGGTACGTGGACGGCGGCGACAGGTTGCAAGCCAGGCACCGTCAGCGCCGCCCGCTTCGGCGGCGACGTGGCCAGGAATCTCGGTAGCGGTGCGCCCTGCGATGGCGGCCTGGGCTCAGCGAAGAGTGGCAGCGGAAGCGGCGGCGGCGCGAACGGCAATGCCGATGGTTCGTCTTGCGCCGAAGCCATGGGGGCGGCCAAGGTTGGCGATCCGATCGATGCCGGCACAGGTAGTTACTACCTGCAGGAAGACGACTACACCGCCAGCTACTGGCTCACCTTCCGCCGCTTCTACAACAGCAGCGGCGCGGTGGCTCCCGCCAATCTCGGTTTCCGCTGGCGCCACAGCTTCGACCGCTCGCTGCGTCTGATCGGCACCCCGGTGGCGACCATCATCATGCTGCGGCCGGACGGCAAGCAGGAGACCTTCACCAAGTCTGGCAGCGCCTGGGCGACGGATCTTCCGGTCGACCAGTTGACGGAAATCCATGACGGCCAGGGTGCGGTCACCGGCTATTCGGCGTTTATCGGCGGAAGTCGCGAGACCGAAACCTACGACAACACCGGCAAGCTGATCCAGGTGCTCGGGCAGGATGGTCAGGGCATTGCGCTGACCTACAGCACCACGACGTCGACGTACTACCCGCGCCTGGGATTGTTGAAGACCGTCACCGATGCCAAGGGCAGGAAACTGACGTTCTTCTACGACAGCTCCGCGCGCCTGAACTCCATCACCTTGCCGGATGGCAAAACGCTTAATTACTACTACGTCGCGGCCAGCAGCAATATCGCCCAGGTGACGTATCCCGACTCCAATTATCGTCTCTATGGCTTCAACGAAGCCGCCTACATCGGGCAAACCAGCCTGCCCAATGCGATGACGGGCATCCAGGACGAGAACGGCGCGCGCTACGAGACGATCACCTACGACAGCGCGGGAAGGGCGACTTCGTCCACCTTCGTCGGCGGCGTGGGCGCGACCAAGATCGCCTACAACGCCGACGGTTCCGCCTCCGTCACTTATCCGCTGGGCAATACGGTAAAGATCGGCATTTCGTCCACGGCCGGGCTGGCGCGCGTCAGTTCGATGGACGCCCCGTGCGCTCCCGACTGTGGACAGCGCTGGAAGAGCCGCACTTACGACGGTCGTGGATTTCCGGCGACCTATGTCGACTTCAAGGGCGTGACCACGCAGGTCACTTACGACCAGTACGGCTTGCTGTTGCAGACCGTTGAGGCCCTGGGCACCACCGAGCAGCGCACCACGACCACGGTGTGGGACAACCAGCTCCGGCGCCCGTTGAGCCGGCGCGTGCTGGACGGCCAAGGCCACGCTGTTGCCTCCACCGGGTGGATGTACAGCGCAACGGGTCAGGTGCTCGCCTATTGCGAGATCGATCCGGGTGCCGCCTCCGCCGCCGGCTATACCTGTTCGAATGCCGGCACAGCGCCGGAAGGCGTGCGCCGTACCACCTATACGTATTGCACGGCCGTGGATGCGGTGCAGTGCCCGCTGGTCGGCCTGATGCTCAGCGCCACCGGCCCGCGCACCGATATCGCGCAGACCACGACCTATCAGTACTACCTCACCGACGGCACGCTATGGCAGCACGGCGACCTCAAGTCGGTGACGAATGCGCTTGGCCAAGTCGTTACCTTTGCCGCCTATGACAAGAACGGGCGGCCCACGCGGACGGTCGATCCGAATGGGGTCATCACCGATCTGGCGTACAAGTCGCGCGGGTGGTTGCTCAGCCGCACGGTGCGCGCCAATGCCGATGGCTCCGCGTCTTCGAAGGATGCTGTCACCCAGTACGGTTACAGCAACGCCGGAAACGTCACCTCCGTGACTGACCCGGACAATGCATCTATCTCGTACGGCTATGACTCCGCGCATCGCCTGACGCTGCTCCGCAACGACAATGGCGAGTATGCGACCTTCACGCTGGACGCGGCGGGCAATCGCATCAAGGAACAGGTGACGAATGCCAACAATGGAGTCGTGACGCGGAGCCTGACCCGCTCTTACAACACTCTGGGGCAGCTCACGGGCGTGCAGGATGCGCTCAGTCGCAGCGTCATGAGTGCGACGTATACGGACAGCTACGACGCCAATGGCAATCTGGTGCATGCGGCCGACGGCTTGAATGTCCAGTCCAAGCGCGACTATGACGCTTTGAATCGCGTGGTGGGAACGACCGGGGATTTCAACGGCAGCGATCAGGCGACGCGGAATGCGCAGACGGTTTATCAGTACGACGCACTCGGCCGGATGGCGGGAGTCGGCGATCCGGATGCGCTCAATACGCTGTACGACCACAACGCGTTTGGCGATCAGGTTGGATTGCATAGCCCGGATACGGGCAATTCCAGCGCGATCGTCGATAAGGCGGGCAATGCCGTTTCGGTGACCGATGCGCGTGGTATCCAGGTCAGTCAGACTTTCGATGCGCTGGATCGCCGCACCTCGGCGACGTATCCGCAGGCGGGTGACAATGTCGCCTGGTACTACGACGAAGCCGACAGCGTTACGGGCTGCACGGGCTCGTATCCCATTGGCCGCCTGACTCGGGTGGTGGAGGCCAACGTCACCACGATCTACTGCTATGACGTGCGTGGCAACGTGGTGCGCAAGAGTCAGACGCAGGGTACGCAGACGGACGTGGTGGCTTATACCTACACACTTGCTGACAGGCTGGCGACGCTGACTTATCCCAGTGGAGTGGCGGTCGCCTATACGCGGGATCTCGTCGGAAGGGTGCAGTCGGTGGCGCTGACGGCCGCCGGTACGACCAACACAATCGTCGATTCAGTCAGCTATATGCCGCTCGGTCCCATAACGAGTTACATGCTGGGGCAGATTGGCTACAGCAAGCAGGTCACGCGCACATACGATGCGAACTACGCATTGACCGATGTGGTGAGTGCGCCGCTCAATCTGCATTTCGCCAGGGACGTGATGGGCAATATCACGGCGCTTGGCGATGTCGCGGGGGCCAGTCCGGCTACGGAGACGTATCGCTATGACGCACTGTATCGGTTGAACTCCATCAATGATGCCACTGGCGCAGCGGTTGAGTCCTACACCTATAACAAGACTGGCGATCGCCTGAGTAAGGCAGCCAGTGGCCTCGCTACCGGCACTTATGGGTACCAGAGCGGAACGCATTGGCTTACCAGCATAGGCAGCAGTGCTCGGACTTACGACGCGAACGGCAATACCACGGGGAACTCCACGGGTAGCGATGCGTTTGGTTATGGCTACAACGGGCGCAACCGGATGACGGTGGTGCAGCGGAATGGCCAGACTGTAGCCAACTACAGCTACAACGCGATGGGGCAGCGGGTTGCGAAGGCCGTGACGGCGCCGCAGGCGGTGAGCGAGCGCTTTGCGTATGACGAGGGGAGCCAGCTACTTAGCGAGTACGGAACGGCTAACCGCGATTATATCTGGATGGATGGTCTCCCCGTGGCTGTCGTCGATGGTGCAGGGGCAGCAGCCAAGGCGAGTTATGTGCTCGCAGATGAACTGGGGGCGCCGCGAGCCATTAGAGACGACACCGGGGCAGTTCAGTGGCAATGGTCCTATCAGAGTAATGCGTTTGGCGAGAAGCAGCCGACCTCGGCAGTGGGATACCTCCTGAATCTCCGATTTCCCGGGCAATACTATGACGCAGAGACGGGGGCGCACGAGAACGTCAACCGAACCTACGATCCGACCATCGGGCGCTATGTTCAGAGTGACCCAATAGGATTGAATGGCGGCTTGAATACTTACGCATCTGTCGGAGGTAATCCGCTTGCCTATGCAGATCCATTAGGGCTGCAAGTTGCTGGTACGGGGCATGAGGATTGGGCGCATTGGGACTGGGAGAGGGATGCTGCGCGCTCCATGGTTCTGCAAATGTTGCTCGGTGCCAATCCCTATCGTGTGAATCCTCCTGGGGATGATTCTATTGAACCGATTCTTACGCCATTCGAATTTATGGCAGGTGGTGCTGCTGTTAGAGGAGCATCACTGGCCTCGAACTCAGTCAGGTTGGTGTGCGAGTCAGTTCAAGCTGCGCGGAGTGTGACGCTTTTTCGGGCGGTGTCCGCTGCCGAGCTCCAAGGGATTCAAGCCACTGGTAGATTTGCGGCTGGTCCAAACTCCTTGGGTGGGAAGTTTTTCGCCGAAAGCTACGAGCACGCTGTCCAGTGGGGAGAGACTCTTAACGGTGCGGGGAACTCGACTATTCTTAGAGTTCGCTTGCCCCGAGCTCAGGCGGATAAGCTTATGAGATGGGATCGCTTGGATGGCATTGGCCCAGCACGTTACGGTGAGCTTGATCAGCTCGATGGCGCGCGCATCAGCTGGTGAAAGTCTTTTTTTTTAAGGGGTTTGATATGAACGAGTTAGTGAAGGTCATAGTTCAATGGGTGGAGGAAAAAAGGCCGGCCATACCCCAAAACGGAAGATACTCGACTGTCGCCAAGTTTGACGAAGATGTCGCCCATTGGCCTCATGAGGCTTGGAGTATTGTGTTGGAGTTTGATCCGGCGCTCGCGGCACAAGGGGGAGCGCATGAAGCAATGGCGCACTTTTTGATGCCATCGGGTCCGCGGCAGCGCTTGAAGAGTGGCTGTACTTTTGAGCTCTATGAGGGCCTCAAGCGGACTGCAGTAGTAACTGTGCTGTGAGTCTTGGCTCGATGGAAACGGGGACGTTGAACGTTCCCTTTGTACGTGGTGCGAGCTGGCAATCAGGGTGACAAGTCTCTCTCCTGACGGGGAGGTAGGGACGGGTGACGTTAAATCTGCTCAGTGCCCCGAAGGACTGTCGTATGAAGATGATCGTACTCTTGTTTGCTCTGTCCGTCGGATTCTCTGCTTTCGCCCAGTCGCGGAGTCCTAATAGTTCTGACGAAATTATCTCGGCTGTAGCGGACTTGACTCTACGCCCTGATGAGGTGATCAGGCTCTCGGATGAAGGCTGGAATGGTTCCGGAGAGGCGGCTCTCAGGCTTTCCTTGTACTACGCCAGTGTGAAGCTCGACTTCGACAGGTCGGAGTATTGGACGACCATCGCGGCCGAGAATGGCAATGCAGTGGCGCAGTACAATGTCTGGGTTCAGCTGAGCGAAAGCAGCAATGCTGATGACAAGAAGAGAGCGATTTTTTGGCTTAGGAAGTCGGCCATGCAAGGCGACCCCGATGCAAAGCTCGAACTGCAGAAGATCGAGAAGTCGATATCTCCGGGGTGAATGAGGTGGGCGATGGAAGGTGTGTCTGCTTTGGGTGTTGTGATTTTCGGGCGAGTACTTGCAGCGAGTCGTCCACCAATAGCTACCCTCGCCCCCTTCTTGCCTGAGCTCACGAACTAGGCATCGAAGGGATTCTATGAGAGATGCGTCGTCTTACTGGCTTCCGCTATTGGAGTTGAGATCCCAGCTTAGGTGCTGGGTTCGCGTCGCCTGGAGAGAGGGCGGTTCGACTCAAGAGGGACGGTGGGGGCAACTCCTGATCATGCCCGTGCAGGGTTATCTAGAGGGGCCGGATGGTCCGATGCCACTTCGAGACGTCGAATGGGTCGAGATATCGACGTGCCACATCAAGGGTGGCCTGGCTGGGCGACCGCGGGAGATGATGGACGCTAAGGATGAGATCCTTGCTGGTCTGCGTGGAACGAAGCTCAGTTGGGAGCTCCATCAAAGCAGTTGGTCAGTGCAGGGGGTTTTCGAAGGCGAGCCGGTGCAAGTGATCCGTATCGCGAATCCGTTCGGGCCGGTCATTCAATAGGTTCCCTGTGCCACCCAGGTGCGCAGTGAGGCAAAGCGGACAGCTGCTGCCAATCGAAAGGCGCCTAAGTGAAGGTGTGAATTGAATATCGAAGTGCATGCCATGGGTGATGGGCAGACCTGCCAAACGAGTGGGCTGCTGGACCGGTGTGGCTTCGAAGTGGCGGCGACAGTTAACAGCGCTCTGTTGCAGGATGAGTGTAGAGAGTTCGTTCTGTATGTTGCGAGCTATATGGCTGCTGGGAATGCCATCCGCTCTGGCGAGACCGTCAAGTATGGCTACTGGCATACGAAAGCTGAGTTGGATGATCGTGGCCGGCTGGTGTTTTGGGAGCGCCATCCAGAGACGATGGATTTTGTCTTCGGAGTAAGCGCGGCCGTCTCGCACTGGCGAGACCAGCATGGGATCTGTCAGAAGGTCGGAGCGTCGTTCGCTCCTCCTCGGCTGGATCAAGTGGTCGTCATCTCCGATGGCGTTTACGAGGGTGATGACGCTGAAGGTGTGCGGTATCCATCGCCTGACCATATGTCGGGGTGGTGGATCACCACGGATCGGTTCAATGGCGACACCAGTACGCTGAAAACAGTGCACGCGCACCATGTCAGCGCGAAGCGGCCGGATCTTGCGAAATTCCTGGCGCTGCCATTTGGCTATCGCTTCTTTTCATCGCAAAGCGACGTCTGGTTCGATCAGGAAGTGGCGTCTGCTTGATCGGCGTATCCAAAGATGTTCGGACTCGTGCCGAGTCCATGAAGTGGTGCGGTGGGTGTGACGGCGGCACCTCGCTCCTTATCGCGAACTAATGTGCGCTGGTTCGGCGGAGCCCGGTCCCGTAAGCTGCGGCGGCTGGCGTTGTCCCAAGGCCAATAGCACACAAAGGAATCCACCCATGAGCGTCGAATCAGACCTGATAGCGCACGCATTTTGCGGGCACTACTACTACGCTCTTCAAACGGACCCGCAAACTTTGGCGGCGCTCTACCACGACGATTCCATGCTCAACTTTGAGGCAGATGCATTCGAAGGGGGTGATGGCATCATGAAGAAGCTTGTGTCTCTTCCTGCAGCGACTTATGAGCTGGCCAATATCGATTCGCAGCCGAGCGTGAATAGCGGGGTGTGCATCCTGGTGGAAGGGTACATGCTGGTGAACCAGGAGTCGCTGCACTTCTTCGCGAGCTTTCAGCTCATGCCGGATGCGAGCGGCGAGAGTTTCTGGGTGCTCAATCAGTTCTTCAGGATTGCGTATCAATCCGGCAAGTAGACAGGGGCGGGCGAAACCCGGCATGGCGACGGCCTGATCCGTCGCATGGTTGGGTTCTGCCGTAGCTACGACAGCGGTGAGCCGAGCCCCGACCCCTCACCCCAGCCCTCTCCCCGGCAGGGAGAGGGGGTTCGGAGGTTGTCGCTAGATAGATTATTTGTCGCTGTCCTCGGCTTCGATCGCTGCGCACTCTTCTTCGTGCAGCTGCAGCCACTGCATGCGACCATGCGCCTGCGCCGCGCAGCGCGCGCCCATATCGATGAATGCACTGATGCCTTCCAGCATGATCGGCAGTCGGTTTGCGTCGACATCACCGGGCTCATTGACCAGCTCCGCAAGTAACTGGATCGCGTTGTGCGCGAACTGCAGCCACTCGGTGGCGTCGTTGAGCAGCGCATCCGGGCTGGCGTCAGGATTGGAGAAATAGTTGGTGTGGCGGGTGATCCACGGTTCGCCAAAAACGTTATTCATAAGCAGCTCCTTGCTAAACGCCGCATCCTCGCGCCGTAAAACGGCACGCCGCCAATAGCTCGGCGTGCCGCCGACCTTACGGACTCGAAGATTCACCGACGGCCCAAGGAATGGGCGCCGGGCGGCTGGATTGAGGAAGTGGGTTGCGGCGTCAGCAGCTTTCGCCGTCGCGCAGGGCGACGTGCCGGGTAGGACGGCTCGGAATAATTCCTGCGAAAACTCTTAGGCCGCGGTTCTTCAACCGTGTCCGCGATGTGGGCGGACGGCCCGGATGTTCGGTGGGTGTGTCGTCCTGGGGATCGACGAGC
>NZ_JBFRGP010000017.1:0-68122 GCF_052115385.1 Dyella sp. 2RAB6 | reverse complement strand
TCTACTTAGGGCTGCGCAACATCAGTAAAAAATGGACGCTTCCAATCCATGATTGGAAGGCGGCGCTCAACCGCTTTACCATCCAGTTCGAAGGCCGCATCCCTCAGCTTTAAAGCGATCCCGTTTACACAAAAGTCTGTACAAGCCCGCCGCTCATATACAGCGCTACCTATCGGCAGCGTTCGTTTGGGGGATGCCGCGCGGCCTGTGCAAATTCAATGCAGCACAGGGGGTTGATATGCCCGACGAAGTCAGAGCCCACCGCATGCCTGACCTTGTCACCATGAAAGCCGTGGTAGCTCTGTTCAAGCGTCGCGGCAGCCTCCCCACCCGTACCAAGGGTTCTCTCGCTCCCTACGTGTGGGCGGTAGCAGTGATCGCCTATGAATGTCGCATGCGTAGCATTGAGGTGCGAAGTCTCACCGATGCCGATGAGACCACCGAGGGCATCATTGTGGACCGGCGTAAGGGGAGCTTGGGGAATGTGACCCGTTGGTCGTCACAGCTGCGGGAGGCTTGGAACTGGCTCAAAGTGCGCCGCCAGGGCATATGGGCCGGCAAACGCCTCCCGATTCCTCATCGGCCCCAGGACCGCTATCTCGTCGTCGCGGAAACGGGTCGCCCCGTCGGCAAAAGCACCATGTCCAGCGCTTGGCGTCGAGCAATCGCCGCGGCGATTGAGATCGGCATTCTTTCATCGGAGGAGAAGTTTGGGCTCCACGCCATCAAGCATCGTGCAATCACTGACACCAAGGGAAACAAGGCGGATAAGCAGCTCGCGAGCGGGCATCGCACCATGCAGATGGTGCACCACTACGACCACTCACGACCGGTCGTTGATCCCGTCTCCGACACCTAATTTTCTACACATTTTTCTACAGACGCATAAAAACAAGGGCCTACCGCGAGGTAAGCCCTTGTTAGTATTGGCGCCCGATGTTGGACTCGAACCAACGACCCCCTGATTAACAGTCAAGTGCTCTAACCGGCTGAGCTAATCGGGCGGGGTGAGTCGCGTAGTTTGAAGTCAGCTGTCCGGGCTGTCAAGTCTGACAGCCCGGCTCCGGAGGCGATTCTGGAAAGATCGCGCTCAGTGGGTCAGCACGCGATAGCACGGCACGTAGGCCGCGCCGCCGGGCAGCTTCATGCGGTGCTGCACGACGAAGGCCTGCAGCAGTTCGTCCAGCGCGCGCATGATGTCGTGCTCGCCGTCGATGTCGAAGGGACCGTGCTGCTCGATCGCGCGCACGCCCTCTTCCTTCACATTGCCGGCCACGATGCCCGAGAAGGCGCGGCGCAGATCGGCCGCCAGTTCGTGGCGCGGACGGTCGCGATGGATCGCCAGGGCGCGCATCGCCTCGTGGGTGGGACGGAACGGGAGCTGGAACGACGTCGGGATGCTCAGCGCCCAGTTGAAGAAGAACGCGTCCTTGTTGTCCAGGCGGTGGTTGCGCACCTTGTCGATGCCGCGCACCATCGCGTGGGCCACGGCGGCCGGATTGTCGACGATGATCTGGTAGTGCTGCGCCACGCTGTCGCCGAGCGTGAGGCGGAGAAACTTGTCGATCTGCTCGAAGTAGGCCGCCGACTGGCGCGGGCCGGTGAACACCAGCGGGAACGGAATCCCGGCGTTGTCCGGATGCAGCAGGATGCCGAGCAGATAGAGGATTTCCTCCGCCGTGCCCACGCCGCCCGGGAACACGATGATGCCGTGGCCGAGCCGCACGAAGGCCTCCAGGCGCTTTTCGATGTCCGGCATGATCACCAGGTTGTTGACGATCGGGTTCGGCGACTCGGCCGCGATGATGCCCGGCTCGGTCACGCCGATATAGCGGTTGCCGCGGCGGCGCTGCTTGGCATGCGCAATCGTGGCGCCCTTCATCGGGCCCTTCATCGCGCCCGGTCCGCAACCGGTGCAGATGTCCAGGCCGCGCAGGCCGAGCTGGTAGCCGACCTGCTTGGTGTATTCGTACTCGTCGCGCGAGATCGAATGGCCGCCCCAGCACACCACCAGGTTCGGGTCGATCTGCGGCTTGAGGATGCGCGCATTGCGCAGGATCTCGAACACCGCGTGGGTGATGCCCACCGAGTCGTCCAGATCGAAACCGCCCTGCTCCAGCTGCGTCGACACGTAGACGATGTCGCGCACCACCGCCACCAGCAGCTCGTTGATGCCGCGGATGATCTGCCCGTCGACGAAGGCCTGGGCCGGCGCGTGCTGCAGCTCGATCTTGATGCCGCGGTCCTGCTGCAGCACCTGGATGTCGAAATCGGGGAACTGCTCGAACATCGAGCGCGGATCGTCGCTGATGTTGCCCGAGGTCAGCACCGCCAGCGCGCAGCGGCGCAGCAGTGCATGCATGCCCGAACCGCTGGCGTCGCGCAGGCGCACCACCTCGTTGCGGGACAGGATATCCAGGCCGCCGGCGGGCGAGATGCGCGCGCTGACGGTGGCCTGCTTGCCGGACTTGCCGGTCTGAACGTCGTTCATCGAATCTCCTTCGGCCACGTCGCCGTGGCAACACACCGTCCAGGCTGGGACGGCCGGCTAGCTTGGCCCCGGGGAACCGGGCCGGTCAACCTCCCCCCATAAAAAAACCGGCGCCCCGAGGGGCGCCGGTTGCTGTCTGCAAAGTCCAGCGCTGGCTTAGAACGTGTAGCGCAGGCTGAGCATGGCGGACCAACGCGAGGCCGGGTTGACCTTGGTCGCGCTGTTGTCGGTGGAGCTGTCGTAGATCGTCTTCGGGCTCGGCTGGTAGTTGCCGTTCGCGTCGGTCGGCAGGTTGTAGATGTACTTGCCGGTGGCCTTGTCGATACCGGCGAAGTTCGCCAGCGTGCGGGTGTAGGGGAAGCCGACGTAGTTCTGCTGGCCCCACTTGTCGTTCATCAGGTTCAGGACGTTGTAGATGTCCAGGCGGATCTCGCCCTTGTTGCCCTTGAACAGACCCGGCACTTCCTGGCTGAAGCTCAGGTCGAGCTGGTTGACCCAGGCCGACTTGGCGGCGTTGCGGCCGGCCACCTTGCCCTGGTGGTCGCTCAGGTAGTCGTCGCTCTTGATGAAGGCGTAGAACTGCTGCTCCAGCTTCGCGGCCTGGGCCGGAGTGGCGGCAGCGATGATCACCTGGCCCGGGTTCGGGATGAAGACCAGGTCGCTACGCGAGTAGGAGTCGCCATTGGCGTCGTTGCCGAACACCCAGCTGTACGGCACGCCCTTGTGGCCGTCGTAGAACAGGCTGACGGTGGTGGCGTAGTTGCCGAAGAAGTTGTGCGACCAGGCCACCGAAGCATTCACGCGCAGCGGCACGTTGGTGTTCGAGGTCGAGGCGACGTCTTCGTTCGGGTTGGTCCAGGCGCTGTTGCTGAAGTTCGAGGTGGCCTGGCTGGAGGTGCCCGGGTTCACTTCGGTGGCGTGCGAGCCGGTGACGCTCAGGCTGGCGGCCCAGCTGTCGGCGAACGGCTTGCTCAGCGACAGGGTCAGCGACTCGGCCTTGCCCTTGCTGGTGTTGGTCAGGTAGGTCACGCCCTGGGCGAAGCGGGCGTCGGAACGGATGCGCGAGTTGTTGACGATGGCCCCGCCCGTCACGGTGCCGTTCGGGTTGGTGCCGCAGTTGGCGCCGGTAGCGCCGCCGAGCGCCTGCGCACCGCCGATGCAGCCGTAGTACGTGAAGCGGCCATCCGGCAGCATGCCCGACGGCGCACCGATGTTGAGGTTCTTGTAGAGGATGCCGTCACGCGTCTCGAGGCGCTGATATTCCGCGGTGGCGATCACGCCCCACCACGGCAGCTCGCGGTCGATCGCCAGCGAAGCCTTCCACACGCTCGGCAGCTGGAAGTTCGGATCGATCGAGTCCACCGCCATCTGCGGCGTGACGCCGGCGCCGGAGGTGTTCTGCTGCAGCGGATTCGAGCTGAAGGCCGGGCACGGCACGTTGTTGTTGTTGCCGAAGCGGCACAGACCCGAGGTCTGGCGGTCGTACTGGTAGGTGACGATGTTGATACCGTTGTTCTGGTACGGGTTCGTCATCCACACCGTCGGCGGGCTGGACTGGAACAGGCCGACGCCGCCGCGCAGCTGGGTCTTCAGGTCGGTGTCGAAGGTGTAGTTGAACGAGAAGCGCGGCTGCACCAGGGTGCTGCCATTGACGGTGCCGGCATTGCTGAAGCCGAAGCGCTGCTGGAACGTGGCGTTGTACAGCGGCTTGTCGTCGGTCATGTAGTGATTGACGCGGAAGCCGTACTGCACGGACAGGTTGTTGTTGACCTGCCAGGTGTCCTGCAGGAACACGTCGCGCTCGCGCAGCTCCCACTTCGCCGCGATGCCGTTGATGTCGTAGCCGGGCGCCGGCTGGTATAGGCTGTAGCCGGAGTACAGGCCCTGCTCGATCGCGGGGATGCTGTTGAAGGTGTAGGCGCCGAATTCGGTGCGGCCGAACAGGTTGTAGATGCGGTTGCGGCTGTAGTCGAAGCCACCCTTCACGGTGTGGTCGCCCAGGTACAGCGTGCCCGCCCAGAACGCGCTCAGGTCCTTGACCTTGGCCGAGTTGTAATGGCTGAACTGGTCTTCGCCCAGATTCACGCTCGGCGCGGAGGTGCTGGTGGTGTTGCTCGCGCGCACCGTGACCATCGGCTGCTGGGTCGAAACCGTGCGATGCAGGTAGAAGTCGCTGTAGGACAGCTTCGTCTCGGACGAGAAGGTGTCGGTCCAGTCGTCGAAGAACTGCAGCGTGTAGTTCTTGTTGTCGGTGGCGACGTTGTACCAGTAGCTGCTCAGGCCGATCGAGTTGGTCGTGTTGCCCTGCGGGTTCGGCTTGAACTCCTTGGTGCGCTGGTAGGCGAGGCTGGCACGGTGGTGGTCCGTGATGTTCCAGTCGAGCTTGACCAGGTAGCGCTTGTCGTCCAGGGTGCCGGCGTTGGCGCCGAGGCTGCCCGGCACCAGGCCGAGGCGGGTCGCCGCGTTGGTGATGCGGGTCAGGTCGCTGGGCGAGATCTTGTTGCCGGTGGAGCCGCCGGTCAGCGTGCTGTCGAGGCCGTTGGCGGCGCCCGAGCTCAGGCCGGTGACCTTTTCCTTTTCGTAGCTGGCGAAGAAGAACAGCTTGTCCTTGATGATCGGACCGCCGAAGGTGACACCCGCCTTCCAGTTGGTGTCGAACTCGGTGTAGTCGCGGTTCTTCTGCAGCCAGCCGGCCTTGCCCACCATGTCGTCGGTGTTCTTGTACGTGTAGTACACCGAGCCGTGGAAATCGTTGGTGCCGCTCTTGGTGACGGCATTGATCTCGGCGCCCACCGAGTCGGACGTCACGTCATAGTTGGCGGTGGAGATCGAGTATTCCTCGATGGTATCCATCGCGATCGGCGAGCCGACGGTCGGCAGGCCGCTGCCGTTCAGGCCGAAGGGATCGCCCACGCCGAGGCCGTCGACCTTGATGCTGTTGAGGCGGGCGTTCTGGCCGTTGGCCGAGATCGCGCCGGTGACGTGGTCCACGTTCACGCGCGGATCGAGGCGGGCGATGTCGGCGATGTTGCCGCTCGGCGCCGGGGTCATCTTCAGCTGGCGCTGCGACACGTTGGTCGACAGGCCCTTGTTCTCGGAAGTGAAGAGCTGCGAACCGGCCGTGGCGGAAACCGTCACGCCCTCGAGGTTCTTGGCAGCCGCGGCGGCGCCGACGGTGAGGTTCACCGCGGTGTCCTGCGACAGCTGCAGATAGACGTTGTCCTGCTCGGTGAGCTGGCCGTCCTTGTTCACCTTCACATCGAACGGACCACCCACGCGCAGGCCGGAGGCAGCGTAGCGGCCGTTGGCGTCGGTGGTGGTGGTCTTGGTGGTGCCCGACGGCTCATGCACGATCTGCACGGAGGCGCCAGAGACCGGCTGGCCATTGGCGTCGAGCACGCGGCCGCTGATGGAGGAGGACGTGTCCTGGGCGATCGCCGGCACCGACATGGCGAGCATCGACGCGATCGCAAACGGCAGGACCTTGGCACGAATTCGGCTATTCACTGTGATTGACCCCTTGGGCGCGCAACTTAAAAAATGACAAGCAGAAACCAAAAACACGGATGCCCGGCTCCAGCCAGGCAGTGATTCCACGCAGATTGATTTCCCCGGAATGTGTGTAGCTGTCCGAAGCTTTCGCCTGGTGCTGCTTTCTTGTGGCGAGACCGCCCCGCCTGCCAACAAAGTGTTAAACGGACTTTAACGGCATTCTATGACACTTATGTAACGGATTCACGTCCTTTTTATCTCCGCGCCGCCCCATACCACCGCAGTGGAGCGCAACACAAGTGACGTGAAAACAGTTACTTGACTATAGAGGTACTCAAACCACCAGCCTTCGTCCCCTGGGATCCGGCCGAGCCACGGCACATGACGGACCAACGAAAGCTTAAGCAGGCTAGCAGCCTGCTTCCGACTGCGGCATAGGAAGTTTCCCTAGGATTTACCCAGGTAACGGGCGCGCTTCGCGGGCTTCAAAGTGTCCAGGTCGAGCATCACCAGGCCGTCGACGCAGCCCGAGAAACCGGGGTCTTCGCCGAAATCGAGGAACTGCACGCCTTCCGGCTCCACCAGGTCCACGTACTGGCGGTACAGCACCGGCAGGCTGACGCCGAGTGCGTCCAGATGGTGCTTGAGCTTGCCCAGGCCGGCGGCCGGATCGAGACCTTCCAGCGCGGCGCGCACCAGGTCGATCACCGCCGGCGAAATCACGAACGGCTGGCGCGCGGCGGCCAGGCCGGTCACGCCGAAATAATGCTGGTGCGCCGCGGCGATCCATTCGCGCGCCTCGCGCGGCAGGCTCACCGACATGCTGACCGGGCCGAACATGTAGCGCAGGTTCGGATGGCGCTGCAGGTACAGGCCGATGCCCTGCCACAGCTGGTCCAGCGCACGCGAACGCCAGTACGCCGGCGCGATGAAGCTGCGGCCGAGTTCCAGGCCCTGGGACAGGCGCGATTCCAGCGCCGGCGAATAATTGAACAGGCTGGAGGTGTACAAGCCCTTCATGCCGCGCTCGGCGATGATCTGGCCGCCGTGGCCGAAGCGGTACGAGCCGACGATGCGCAGCGCCTTGGGATCCCACAGCACCAGGTGCTCGTAGTGCGGATCGTAGGCGTCGAGGTCGCGCCGCGCGCCAGTGCCTTCGCCGACCTTGCGGAAGGTCAGCTCGCGCAGGCGGCCGATCTCGCGCAGCGCTGCGCTGTCGGCGGCGCCCTGCAGCAGCAGCACCTGTTTGCCGTCGTTGAGATCGGCGAGCTTTTCGGCGTGCGCGGCCAGGTCGGCCACCACCCGCTCGGTGGGTTCGGGATGCGCGATCGGCGACTGCCCGCCGAAGATCAGGCCGCGATGGCGGCCCACCCGGTACACATGCCGGCGCATCAGCTTGGCCGCCTGCTGGGCGGAACCGCCGCTGCGCTGTTCCAGCTCGTCCGCGCCGACCAGGGCGCCGACGCTGAAGGCGATGCGGCGCTTGATCGGCGCCACCGCTTCGCGCGGCAACATCGCGGTGCTGAGCGGCTTGGCCAGCATCGAAAGGCCGTAGAACATGGTGGAATTGCGCGCACCGACGTGGATCGGCAGCACCGGCGTCTTGCTGCGCATGGCCAGGCGCGCGAAGCCGTCGGACCAGCGCCCGTCGCGCACGCCGTCCGGACGCATCCGCGACACTTCGCCGGCCGGGAACACGATCAGCGCTTCGCCGCGGTCCAGCGCGCGGTAGATCTCGCGCATGCGCGACGCCGCGCCCTTGCCGAACACGTCCACGTGCAGCAGCAGGCGATTGAGCTGGGGAATCGAGGCCAGCCAGTCGTTGCCCAGCATTTTCACGTCGCTGCGCACGGAGCCGACCAGGTGCAGCAGGGTGATCGCGTCCACCATCCCCAACGGATGGTTGGCCACCACCAGCACGCCACCCTCGACCGGGATGTTCTCGCGCTCGCGCGGATTGACGTAGTAATTCGCGCCCAGCACTTCGAGCGCCTTTTCGACGAAATCGAAACCTTCCGACTCACCGATCCTGGTGAGTACGCGATTGAATCCATTTTCGTCGGCGAGGCGGCCCAGCAGCCCTGCAGCGGAACGCAGCAGACCAGGGTGCTGTGCCAGCCATGGCAGACGTTCAGTGAGGGTCTGTTCGACACTTAGCATGATCGTCTCCTTAACGACTTCGCCCATGCTCGCCGCGGATTATGACAGCAAGGTGATCCCCGCAGGGCATGGCCGATCGGCACGGGTATTTTGCCCAGGCAAAGTGCCCGGATCGTTTCAAACGGCAAGATGCAGATACGCGGCCAGCCCGCCCAGGAACATCTGCACCGACAGCGCGATCAGCAGCATGCCCATCACCCGCTCCAGCGCGGTCAGCACGCTCTCGCCGAGCCAGCGGAACAGATAAGTGGAGCACAGCAGGATCACCGCGGTCGCCAGCCAGGCGCCGAGCAGCGCGACTGCCCAGTCGGCGGTGCGCCCCGGCTGGGTGCTGGTCAGCAGCAGCAGCGCCGCCATCGCCGAGGGACCGGCCACGCCGGGGATCGCCATCGGCACGATAAACGGTTCGCCTTCGCCGGCCTTGCCGAAGATGCCGCCGCCGTCCGCCGGCGGGAACACCATGCGGATGCCGATCAGGAACAGCACGATGCCGCCGGCGATGCTGATCGATTCCTGCCGCAGCTGCAGCAGCTTCAGCAGGTGCTGGCCGCCGACCAGGAAACCCAGCAGCACGCCCAGCGCGATCAGCAGCTCGCGCACCATCACCCGGCGCCGGCGCTTGGGCGCGACGTCCTTGAGCAGGCTCAGGAAGATCGGGATATTGCCCAGCGGATCCATGATCAGGAACAGCAAGATCGCCGCCGACAGCGTGGTCATCTGCGTTTCCATCTCAATCCCCCTGGCTCGACGACGCGCGTTGCTGCTCAATCATGACGCAGATCGAGCATGCCGCCGCGCGCCGCCGCACCCTGCGCGCTCAGCAGGTACACCGCCGCTTCCGCGCTGGCGTCCGGCAGCGGCAGCTTGCTGGTGTCCTCGCCGAAATAGGCCTGGCGGCGCAGCGCGGTGCGCATCGGCGCCGGCAGCAGCGCGTGCGTGCGCAGCGGCGTGTTTTCGGTTTCCTGATGCAGGATCTCGACGAAGCGCTCGGTCGCGGCCTTCGACACGCCGTACGCGCCCCAGTGCGCCTTGCGCACCAGTTCGGGAGCATCCAGCACGAACACCACCGCGCTGTCCGGCGCAGCGCTAAGCAGCGGCATGCAGGCCTGGGTCAGCGCGAACGGCGCCGACACGTTGACGTGCAGCGCGCGCAGCCATTCGTCCGGCTTGTGCATGGCGATCGGCGTGAGGCCATCGAAACTGGCGGCAGCGTGGACGATGCCGTCGAGGCGGCCGAAGTCGCGTTCGAGGCCATCGGCCACGGCCTGGTAATCGTTCGGCGTGGCGGCTTCGAGATCGAGCGGATGGATCACCGGTTCGGGCAGCTGTTCCGCGACCATCGCGTCGTAAAGCTGCTCCAGCTGGCGCCGGCGCCGGCCGGTGATCACCACCGTGGCACCCGCGCGTGCAGCCGCATGCGCCACCGCGGCGCCGAGACCGCCATACGCACCGGTGACCAGGATCACGCGATTCGCCAAGGCGCCCGGCTGCAGCACCCAATCGGCGGGAAGACGTCGACTGACCAAGCTCATGCCTGCGCTGCCCCGCTGACGTCGATCACCATGCGCGCCAGTTCGCCGGAAGCCTTCAGGTCTTCGACGATGTCGCAGCCGCCGATCAGCTCGCCCTGGATGAACAGCTGCGGGAAGGTCGGCCAGTTGGCGTAGTGCGGCAGCGCGGCGCGCACTTCCGGATCGGCGAGCACGTTGATGGAGTGGACGTCCGCGCCCGCCTCCTTCAACGCCTGCGCCGCGCGGCTGGAGAAGCCGCACATCGGGAACTGCGGCGTGCCCTTCATGAAAAGCACGATGGGGTGCTCGGCGAGCACAGCCTTGATTCGCTCGTTAACGTCCATAGCTCGGGGATTCATCACTACAATGCAGCGAGACCGGTAGTGTATCAGTCGCGCACCGGCCCGCCGTCCCGCGGCGCCTGCCCCGACTTTCCTCAGCCAACGCCCAGGAGCCTCCCATGGCCTTCGAACTCCCCGCCCTGCCCTACGAAAAGAATGCGCTCGAGCCGCACATCTCGGCCGAGACGCTGGAGTACCACTACGGCAAGCACCACCAGGCCTATGTGACAAATCTCAACAACCTGATCAAGGGCACCGAGTTCGAGAACGCCGCGCTGGAGGACATCATCAAGAAGTCGTCCGGCGGCGTGTTCAACAATGCCGCGCAGGTGTGGAACCACACCTTCTACTGGAACAGCCTCAGCCCCAAGGGCGGCAACGAGCCCAGCGGCAAGCTGGCCGACGCCATCAACAAGGCCTTCGGCTCGTTCGACAAGTTCAAGGAAGAGTTCTCCAAGTCGGCGGTCGGCAACTTCGGTTCCGGCTGGACCTGGCTGGTGCAGCGCCCGGACGGCTCGCTGGGCATCGTCAACACCTCCAACGCCGCCACGCCGATCACCGGCACCGACAAGCCGCTGCTGACCTGCGACGTGTGGGAACACGCCTACTACGTCGACTATCGCAATGCGCGCCCGAAGTACGTGGAAGCGTTCTGGAACCTGGTGAACTGGGACTTCGCGGCCAAGAACCTGGCCTGATCCTTTCCTTGGGATCACATAAAAAACGGAGCCGGCGACGGCTCCGTTTTTTGTGGTGCGGATTTTATCGCGGCGACTTCATGGCAGCACTCAGCCCAGCAGTTCGACGGCAGGCGCCGCCTGCGGCTCCCGCCCCAGGGCGCCTGCGATGGCGGCCAGGCGCTGCGTCATCGACGCCGCATCCACCGCGCACACCGTCGCGTGCCCGACCTTGCGGCCCGGACGCGGCTGCTTGCCGTAGTCGTGCCAGTGGCCGTCGATCGCGCGCAGCACCGGCGCAGCATCGGGCAGTTCGCCGATCCAGTTGAACATCGCCGACAGCCCGCGCGCCGAGGTATCGCCCAGCGGCATGCCGAGCACGGCGCGCACGTGATTCTCGAACTGGCTGGTCAGCGCGCCTTCGATGGTCCAGTGCCCGGAGTTGTGCACGCGCGGCGCCATCTCGTTGCCGAGCAGCTGGCCGTCCTTGACGAACAGCTCCAGCGCGAACACGCCCACGTAGGCCAGCCGCTCGGCCAGGGTGCGGGCCAGCGCGGTGGCGCGCTCCTGCAGCCCGTCGACGGCCGGCGCCGGCGCGAGGCTCAGCGACAGCACGCCGTCGGTGTGCCAGTTCTGGGTCAGCGGCCAGGTGCGGAAATCGCCATCGCGGCCACGCACCGCCACCACCGACAGCTCGCGCTCGAACGGCACGAAGGCTTCCAGGATCAACCCGTGCGCCGCCGCTTGTGCGCCCAGCGCCGCCCAGGCGGCGTCGGCATCGGCCACGCTGCGCAGGCGGAACTGGCCCTTGCCGTCGTAGCCGAGACGGCGCGTCTTGAGGATCGCCGGCGCGCCGACCGTGGCCAGGGCGC
Source organism: Dyella sp. 2RAB6 (assembly GCF_052115385.1). NCBI lineage: Bacteria > Pseudomonadati > Pseudomonadota > Gammaproteobacteria > Lysobacterales > Rhodanobacteraceae > Dyella > Dyella sp. 2RAB6. Next base: position 56,578 of record NZ_JBFRGP010000017.1, on the reverse strand, counting down.
GATCCAGCTCGGCGCGGGTATCGACTGCCATGAAGGCGGGCGTTTCGAGCCCGCATTCGCGGAACAAGGTTTTCTCGGCCAGCCGGTCCTGCGCCACCGCCAGCGCGCGCGGAGCGGGAAACACCGCCACGCGCTCGGCCAGCCAGTGCGCGGTCGCGGCCGGCACGTTTTCGAAATCGAAGGTGACCACGTCGACCTGGCGGGCGAAATGCTCCAGCGCCGCGTAGTCGGTCCAGTCCGCCGCCAGCAACGGCGCGACCTGGGCGGCGCAGGCGTCCGGCGCGCTGTCGACCACCAGGGTCTTCACCCCCAGCGGCGCTGCCGCCAGGGCCAGCATGCGGGCGAGCTGCCCGCCGCCGAGGATGCCCAGCACGGGTTGGCGGCGCTCGCTCACTGGCGCGGGTCCGGGTTGTCCAGCACGGTCTGGGTCTGGCGGGCGCGGAACGCATCCAGCGCCGCCGCCAGCTCGGCATCGTGCAGGGCCAGCACGGCGGCGGCGAGCAGGCCGGCATTGGTGGCGCCGGCGCGGCCGATGGCCAGGGTGCCGACCGGGATGCCAGCCGGCATCTGCGCGATGGAGAGCAGCGAATCCATGCCGTTCAGGGCCTTGGACTGCACCGGCACGCCGAACACCGGCAACCGCGTCTTGGCCGCCAGCATGCCCGGCAGGTGGGCGGCGCCGCCGGCACCGGCGACGATCACCTGGATGCCGCGGCCGGGGGCTTGTTCGGCGTACTGGAACAGCAGGTCCGGCGTGCGATGCGCCGAGACCACGCGCACCTCGTGGGCCACGCCCAGCTCGGTCAATACGCTGGCCGCATGCTCCATGGTTTCCCAGTCGGAACGGGAACCCATCACTACGCCCACCCGCGGCGCCTTGCCTGTCGAAGTCATGGTCCGGCCGTCCAAAAGGGGCTATTGTACGGACCTTTCCGCGTCACCACACGACTCCTTCATGGACAAGCGCCTGCTCGACATCCTCTGCTGTCCGGTCAGCAAGACCGCGGTGCGGCCGCTCGGCAAGAACGAGCTGGACGCCCTCAACGCCGCCATCGCCCAGGGCCAGGTCGACAACGTGGCCGGTGCCCGGGTCGAGGCCTCCCTGCAGGAAGGCCTGATCACGGTCGATCGCAAGGTCGTCTACCGCATCGACGAGGGCATCCCGGTGATGCTGCCCGAAGAGGGTATCGGCACCACCCAGCTGCGGGATTTCCCGGCGGCGGCCTGAGCTCGGCCGAATGGTGGGTTGGGGATGGATAGGAATGTCCCCAGATGCGAACCTGAGCATGACATGACAGGGATCTTTCGCGTATCGTCTTCGGTCATGCGGTCGGCGTAGCCGCCTGGGAACGACGGCAGCACATCACACAGGGGTGTGGCGATGACCAACGCCAGTGAACCATCCAACATCGTCAGTCTTAGCCAGCGCCTGGACCCTTCCAGCGAGCGCGGTGGCGCCCTGCTGAACACCGTGCGCGACATCGCCTCGCGCCGCCTGCAGCTGCTGGCCAACGGCATGTTCGAACACGTCGACGACGCCCTGTTCGACCTGGCCGAGAAAGCCGAGAACAACGCCGCCCAGATGCACTACTTCGACGGCATGCGCGAAGTGCGCAAGCGCCGTCCCGCGGTGGAGCGGGCGTTCCTGGCCGCGGTCACCCGCGGCATCGCCGACTTCGCCTCGCAGCAGCGCGCCAGCACCACGCCCGGTGGCGGCAGCGGCGTGCCGCTGCCGATCGGCTCGGTCGAGCTGACCCTGGTCGCCGACAACGAGCTGGAAGAATCGCTCGCGATCACCAGCATGATCGGCAAGAACGAGACCCGCCTGACCCGCGACCTGTACGCGGTGAACCAGCGCCTGTCGGTCATCTACGGCGGCATCCGCGTCGAGGACGCCAACAACCCGGTCGCCCCGGCCTCGCTGACCCAGGCGTTCCGCCAGTCGATGCGCGAGCTGTCGGCGGAGATGCGCGTCAAGCTGATCATCTTCAAGCTGTTCGACCGCTACGTACTGGCCGCGCTCGACGAGCTCTACCAGGAAATCAACACCGAGCTGGTCAGCGCCGGCGTGCTGCCGCAGCTGCGCCATGAAGTGCAGCGCAGCGGCTCGGCTTCGGCCGCGCCATCACCATCTGCCGCCGCGGCCGCGCAGGGCGCCGCGCAGATCGGCGACGTGCCGATGGGCGACGACGGCGCCTCCAGCGAATTGCTGCAGACCCTGCGCACGCTGTTCAGCGCGCGCCGCGGCGGCATGCCGGAGAACCTGCCGGTCGGCGGCCCGCTGCAGGTGCCCACGGTCAACGAACTGATCGGCGCGCTCAGCGTGCTGCAGAGCCAGGCCGCCACCGTCGGCAGCCCGCTGCCGCTGCGCGGCGGCGTGTCCACCGCGGCGGTGATGCAGGAAGTCGCCCACCTCAAGGAACAGCTGCTCACCCAGATCGGCTCGCTGCGCGGCGAACGTCCCGGCCAGGTCGCGACCATGGACGAGGACACCATCGACCTCGTCGGCATGCTGTTCGAGTTCATCCTCGAGGACCGCAACCTGCCCGCCGAGATGCAGGTGCTGCTGGCGCGCCTGCAGATTCCGTATCTCAAGGCCGCGATCCTCGACCGCCGCCTGTTCGCCCATCGCCAGCATCCGGCCCGCCGCCTGCTGGACAGCCTGGCGGACGTCGCCAAGGGCTGGTCGCCCGAGTCCGACCGCGACCACCGCCTGCACGACAAGGTCAAGGTCATCGTCGATGCCCTGCTGCAGGAATTCGACGACGACCTGACCATCTTCGACCGCCTCAATCTCGACCTGCAGGATTTCCAGGACCAGAGCCGGCGCCGCTCCGAACTGGCCGAGCAGCGCGTGGCCGAGTCCACCCGCGGCCGCGAGAAGCTGGAGCAGGCGCGCCGCCGCGCCGCCAAGGAAATCCTCACGCGGATCGGCGACCACGCGCTGCCGCCGCTGATCCACGGCATCCTGTCGCGCGCCTGGGCCAACTACATGGTGCTGACGATCCTGCGCCAGGGCGAGGAATCCTCGGAGTTCCGCGACTCGCTGCGCTTCGTCAACGACTTCATCGCCAGCACGCGCACCGCGCGTTCGATCGAAGAACGCCGCACCCTGCGCCAGATGCTGCCCGGCATCGAGCGTTCGCTGCGCCGCGGCCTGGCCAACGTCGCGTTCCAGGAAAGCGATATCGAGCGCCTGCTGGCCCAGCTGCACACCTATTACCGCCATCAGCTCGGCGAATCGATCCCGGTCGCCGAGGTGCAGGCCGCCGAGGAGTCCGCGGCGCTGCCGATCCCGGACAACATCCAGCCGATCACCGAGACCGAAGCGGCGCTGCACGTCGACGAGGTGGTGCCCGAGGCGGAAGAAGACACGCCGGAACTGCGCATGGTGCACGAGCTGAAGCCCGGTATCTGGCTGGAGTTCGCCACCGAGGGCGACACCATCGAGCGCGCCAAGCTCTCGTGGGTCAGCCCGATGAGCGGCCGCTACCTGTTCGTGAACCGGCGTGGCCTGAAGGTCGGCGATTACGCGCCGTACGAGCTGGCGCGCGAGATCATCGCCGGCCGTGCGCGCGTGCTGGAATCGACGGCGCTGTTCGACCGCGCGCTGGATGCCATCGTCGGCCGCCTGAGCCAGCCGGCCACCGGCGCGCCCTGATCGAATCGATCGGCTCCACCCCGACCTGATAACATCCGCCCGATCACATCGGGCTGATGGCATCGGCATGACCTCATCGAACCTGCTTGCTCCGCCGCCGGCCGCCGTCGTGCTGGCGGATGTCGAACGCGCCTTCGCCGAAGATATCGGCAGCGGCGACGCCACCGCCGAACTGCTGCCCGCCGACGCGAACGCGAAAGCCACGCTGACCTGCCGCGAGGACGCGGTGATCGCCGGCACGGCCTGGTTCGACGCCTGCTTCCGACGCCTCGACCCCGCCGTGCGCATCGACTGGCAGGCGAGCGACGGCACCCGCGTGGCGCCGGGCTCGGTGATCTGCCGGCTCGAAGGCAAGGCGCGCGCCCTGGTGAGCGCGGAGCGTTCGGCGCTCAACTTCCTGCAGCTGCTGTCCGCCACCGCCACCGCCACCGCGACTTACGTGCAAGCCGTGGCCGGCACCTCGGTGCGCGTGCTGGATACCCGCAAGACCGTGCCCGGCCTGCGCATCGCGCAGAAGTACGCGGTGCGCTGCGGCGGCGGCCATAACCATCGCGTAGGTTTGTACGACGCGATCCTGGTCAAGGAAAACCACATCATCGCGGCCGGCGGCATCGCCCAGGCGGTGGCCGCGGCGCGGCGGCTGCATCCGACCTTGCTGCTCGAGGTGGAAGTGGAGAACCTCGACGAATTGCAGCAGGCGATCGATGCCGGCGTCGACCGCATCTTGATCGACAACTTCACCCCGCCGCTGATGCGCGAAGCCGTGGCCATCGCCGCCGGCCGCGTGCCGCTGGAGATCTCCGGCAACGTCGACCTCGGCACCATCCGCAGCTATGCGGAAACCGGCGTGGATTTCATTTCGGTGGGCGCACTGACCAAGCACGTGCGCGCCGTGGACCTGTCGCTGCGCTTGCAGCTGGACTGAGTCCGCCAGGCGTGGCGCACCAGCGCCACGCTTTCCGTCGCGGCGGACCTTGCAGGCCGCCCCGGCCGACCACACACTGCCGTGCATGGGCCGATTCAACGACATGTTCCTGCTGCTGCTCCTGGCCAGCCTCATCATCTCGTGGCTGAAACTCAGCCGCCTGCGCGAGCTGGCCACCGCCGAAGCGCGCCGGCAATGCGAGCGCCACGGGCTGCAATTGCTGGACGAAACCGTTGGCCTGCGCAGCGTCCGCCTGCGCCGGCTCAACGGCATGCGCGTGCTCGAACGCTGTTACGCCTTTGAAGTAAGCATCGACGGCGACGATCGCGAACCCGCGCGCCTGTGGTTCGCGCTTGGCCGGCTGACCGGCGTCAGCCTGCCGACCATCGAGACACGCATTCCCGAGCGTGACGACGAGGCATCGGACACGAACAACGTCGTCCCCCTGCGTCCGCGCCTGGACGGCAGGAAGTCAGGGGATCCCAGGCTGCATTGACCGCGCGGCGGCGAATGCCGCCGGCGGCTCACTTCACCACGCGCAGGAACGGCGCGCCCTTGCGGGGCTTGTCGTCGGTTTCCGGTGTATCCGGTGGCGGCGTGTCGTCCGACGGCGGTTCCGGCGTCGGCGGGTCGCCGCCCTCGTCGGCCGGAAACATCATGCCCTGCCCGTTTTCCTGCGCATACAGCGCCAGCACGGAGTGCACCGGGATCAGGATGGAATGGCTGACGCCGGAGAAGCGCGCCTGGAAACTGATCCACTCGTTGCCGAGGTCCAGGTTGGCGACGGCGCGCATCGCCAGGTTCAATACCACCTGCCCGTTCTTCACCACCTGCGGCGGCACGCGCACGCCTTCGCGTGCGGCGTCGACCAGGATGTACGGGGTAAGGTTGTTGTCGGTGATCCAATCGTAGATCGCCCGCAACAAGTACGGGCGATTGGAACTCATCGGTACATGTGGATCGTTACTGCTCATCGATCGTTACTGCTCTTCATTCGTCTTCAGGGCCGCATGGCCTTTTCTTCGGGCGTCATACTGCGCGCAAAGCCAGGGCTATGGAATAGGCGCTCACCGTAGTCCAGGATCGGCTTGCCTTCGCGTCCCAGCTCCACGCCCAGCCAGGGCAATCGCCACACCACCGTGGCCACCAGGCAGTCGGCCAGGCTCATTTCCGGATTGAGGAAAAACTTCGCCGCCTTGAACAGCGGCAGCGAGGCCAGCAGGTGTTCGCGCAAGCGCTTGCGTGCAGTGTCGGCGGGACGGCCGCCGGCGCGGATGGTGTCCACTTCGGGCAGCCAGTCCAGCTCGATGCGCAAGGAAGCCAGGCGCAGGCGCGCGCGGGACAGCGGATCGATCGGCATCAGCGGCGGATGGGGATAACGCTCGTCCAGGTACTCGCAGATCACCGCGGTGCCGTAGAGCGTGATGTCGCGGTCGACCAGGGTGGGCGTGGAGGCGTAGGGGTTGAGATCGAGCAGATCTTCCGGCGGCCTGCCCGGATCGACCATCACCCTTTCGTAGTTGACACCCTTGGCCGCCAGCACCAGGCGGGTGCGGTGACACTGGATGTCATCCGCGGTCGAGTACAAGGCCAGTACGGATCGCGAACGTGCGCTTTGAACCATGCGCGGTCTCCCCATCGACTAAGCGCATGCGGCGGCCTAGGCCGCCGCATGCTGGGCCAAGGAGCGACGTCTCAGTGGACGTCCTTCCAATATTCCTTCTTCAGCGCGTACGCCAGCAGGGTGAACCCGGCCAGGAACAACAGCACCCAGATGCCGTAGCGCTGGCGCTGCAGGGCGGCCGGCTCCGCGGCGTATTCCAGGAAGGTGGTGAGGTCGCGCGTGGCCTGCTGGTACTCGGCCGGGCTCAGCTTGCCCGGGCGCGAGAGCTCCAGCTTCTCGACCACGTCGTCACCGTCGACCTTGTGCATCACCGCGGTCTGCAGGCCCTGCAGTTCCCACAGCGGATTGGGCATCGAGGCGTTCGGGAATACCGTGTTGTTCCAGCCCACCGGACGGGTCGGGTCCAGGTAGAAGGAATTGAGGTAGCCGTACACCCAGTCGGCGCCCTTGGCGCGCACTTCCAGCGAGAGATCCGGCGGCGCCTTGCCGAAGAAGGTCGCGGCGGAATCCTCGGGCATGTGCGAGATCACGGCATCGCCGAACCTCGCGCCGGTCATGTTGAGGTTGCCCATCACATCCTGCTCGCTGAGGCCCAGGTCCTCGGCGATGCGCGAGTAACGCACGAACTTCAGCGAGTGGCAGCCGACGCAGTAGTTGAAGAACAGCTTGGCGCCGCGCTGCAGCGCCGCCTGGTCGTGCACGTTGGTGCCGGCGGAGGGCAGCCCGCCCTCTTCCGAGGCCATGGCCGAACTGCTGCCGAGCAGGAGGCCGGCGGCAAGGGCGATCGACGAGAGAGTGCGCTTCATCAGGGATTGCCGCTTAGTCATGGTCATACACCACTCGCTCCGGGACCGGCTTGGTCTTCTCACGGCCACCGCGCGTGTAGACCCACATGAACACGAAATAGCCGAAGTAGACCAGGGTCCACAGGCGGCCGAACGAGTTCTCCCAGAACGTCACGTCGGTATGGCTGCCGAACCAGGCCGGGATCAGCTCGGCCACCACGCCCGCGCCCACCGCGCCCAGCGCGATGAAGGACAGCACGAACAGGCCCAGCGCCACCTTGAAGCCGGTGCCGCGATAGCGGATCGAGCGCACCTTGCCGGCATCGATCCACGGCATCAGGAACAGCAGCACGATCGCGCCGAACATGCCCAGCACACCCCAGATGGCGGTGCTGAAGAACGACGGGATCATGCGCAGGATCGCGTAGAAGGGCGTGAAGTACCACACCGGCTTGATGTGGGTCGGCGTCACCAGGTTGTTCGCCGGCACGAAGTTGTCGTGCTCGAGGAACCAGCCGCCGAAGGTCGGCGCGAAGAAGATGATGAAGGCCGCGATCAGCAGGAAGAAGCCCACGCCGACCAGGTCCTTCACCGTGTAGTACGGATGGAAGGGAATGCCGTCGGCCGGCTTGTTCGCATCCCAGCGGTTGCCCTTCGGGCCGTGCTTGATGTCGACGCCGTCCGGGTTGTTCGAACCCACCTCGTGCAGCGCGGCCAGGTGCAGCACCACCAGCAGCAGCAGCACCAGCGGCAGCGCGATCACGTGCAGCGCGAAGAAGCGGTTGAGCGTGGCATCGGCCGGCAGGTAGTCGCCCATGATCCACTCCACCAGGGAGTTGCCGACCACGGGGATGGTGCCGAACAGCGAGATGATCACCTTGGCGCCCCAGAACGACATGTTGCCCCACGGCAGCACGTAGCCCATGAAGGCCTCGGCCATCAGCACCAGGAAGATCAGCATGCCCAGCAGCCACACCAGCTCGCGCGGCTTCTGGTACGAGCCGTACAGCAGACCGCGGAACATGTGCAGGAACACCACCACGAAGAACAGCGAGGCGCCCGTGGAGTGCATGTAGCGGATCAGCCAGCCCCATTCCACGTCGCGCATGATGTACTCGACCGAGGCGAACGCTTCCGCCGCGCTGGTCTTGTAGTTCATGGTGAGGAAGATGCCGGTGACGATCTGGTTGACCAGCACCAGCAGAGCGAGCGAACCGAAGTAGTACCAAAGATTGAAATTCTTCGGCGCGTAGTACTCGGTCATGTGCTTGCGATAGGTCGGCGCCAGGTTCGGCGCGCGCTCATTGACCCAATCGCCGATGCGCGAGAACACAGTAGCCATCAGCCGGCCTCCTTCGGGTCCACGCCGATCTGGATGTGCGTGTCATCCACGAAGTGGTACGGGGGAATCAGCATGTTCTTCGGCGCAGGCACGCCCGCGTAGACGCGGCCGGCCAGGTCGTAGCGCGACTTGTGGCAGGGGCAGTAGAAGCCGCCCTTCCACTGCGGATCGAACGGCTCGGGCTTCATCACCGGCACGAAATCCGGCACGCAGCCCAGGTGGGTGCACAGCGCCACCATCACCAGCCATTCCGCCTTGATCGAACGGGTGCCGTTCTGCGCGTACTTGGGCTGCTGCTCGGCCGAGCTGCCGTCGGACTTGGCGTCCACCAGGCGGCTGTCCTGCGCCGGCAGGGCATCCAGCTGCTCCTTGGTGCGATTGACCACGAAGACCGGAAGCCCGCGCCACGGGTAGGTGACCTTCTGGCCCGCCTCGATCTTGCTGATGTCGACCGTGACCGGGGCACCGGCGGATTTGGCGCGCGCGCTCGGTTCCCACGACTTGATGAAGGGCACGGCTGCCGCGATGACTCCAACACCACCAACCACAGCCGTGGTCGCAGTGAGGAACCGTCGGCGGCCATGATCGACGACTTCGTTCGCCATCAGGCTCTCCGGTACTAATGCCATTGAGGTGCGACTTTGGGGGCCGCAAAAATCGCGTTAGTGTAGCGTCAGCCCCTGCCACGTACAATAAAACCGGTGTGGCATCCGCGTCGATCCGGGCGCCTGTTCGCGCGCATGATCCAGCCCGTCCTCCAGCCCACCGTCCAGCGTTTCGCCAAGGCCCTCCTCCCGCATGAAACAAGCCGTCGGCACGCTAGCCTTCATTGCCCGATTCGTCGTCCTGGGGCTGGCGGTCGCCTTCGTGATCAGCCTGGCATGGCCCGGCGTGGGCGACCGGCTGCGCGCCGGCGTGGGCCTGCACAGCGGGCAGGCGCCAAGCTCGGGGGCGTCGGCCCCGACCATTCGCGGGCGTTCGCGCGGGCCGGTCTCCTATGCCGACGCCGTGGCCAGGGCCGCGCCCTCGGTGGTCAATATCTACGCAAACAAGATGGTCACCGAGCAAGGCGTGCAGATGTATTCCGACCCGGTGCTGCAGCGCCTGTTCGGCGGCCGCCCCGCCATCTACAAGCGGCGCGAGCAGAGCCTGGGCTCGGGCGTGATCGTCAGCAACCAGGGCTACGTGCTGACCAACAACCATGTGATCGCCAAGGCCGACGACATCCAGGTGCTGCTCTACGACGGCCGCGTGGCCAAGGCGCAGCTGATCGGCGCCGACGCGGAAACCGACCTGGCGGTGCTGAAGATCGACGTGTCGAGCCCACCAGTCATTCCGTTCGCCGACGAGCATCCCGCGCGCACCGGCGACGTGGTGCTGGCCATCGGCAATCCTCTCGGCCTCAACCAGACCGTGACCATGGGCATCATCAGCGCGATCGGCCGCCAGCTCAGCAGCTCCAGTCCGGAAGACTTCATCCAGACCGACGCGGCGATCAACCTCGGCAACTCCGGCGGCGCACTGGTCAACACCGACGGCGAGCTGGTCGGCATCAATACGCTGCTGATCGGCAAGGCGGCCAATGCCGAAGGCATCAGCTTCGCCATTCCGGCCAGCAGCGCGCGCAAGGTGCTGGAGCAGATCATCGACAGCGGCCACGTGGTGCGCGGCTGGCTCGGCGTCGACTACACCTTCGTCCCGGTCGCTGCCGACAGCGGCCTGCCCGCCGCCGCGCGCGGCGCACAGGTGAGCGACGTCTATCCCGGCGGCCCCGCCGCGCAGGCCGGCATCCAGCCGCACGACATCCTGCTGCGCATCGGCAAGGACGACATCGTCGATGCGGCCGACCTGCGCCGGCGCGAGGCCGCGCTGCAGCCGGGCAGCAAGGTCGAGGTGTCGGGACTGCGCAACGGCACGCCATTCCATGCCGAGGTCACGCTGGCGCAGCGGCCGCCGCTGACGCCGACCGCCTCGCTCGACAGCTGAGCCTCAGCCGCGCCCGGGCCGCGCGTCCTGCGCCGAGGCCACCGGCGTGCGCACCACCGCGCCATAGCGCTTGCGCAGCGTGCCCACGCGCTCGACGTAGACCTGCGTTTCCGCATACGGCGGCACGCCGCTGTAGCGCTGCACCGCACCGGGGCCGGCGTTATATGCCGCCGCCGCAAGGCGCTCGTCGCCGTTGAAGTTCTTCAGCAACAAGGCGAGATAGCGCGCGCCGCCGCGGATGTTCTGGTCCGCATCGAACGCATCGCGCACACCCATGTCGTTGGCCGTGGCCGGCATCAGCTGCATCAGGCCCTGCGCACCCTTGAGCGACAGCGCGCGCGGGTTGTACGCGCTTTCGGCGTGGATGATCGCGCGCAGGAAGGCCTCGTCCAGGCCGAACTCGCTGCTGGCCAGGCGGATGGTGTCCGCATAGGCGGTGAGGTTGAGCTCCACGCTGTTCCAGCGGATCGTCGAATGCAGGTTGCAGGCGACGCAGGTGGAGATATAGGTGAACAGCATGGTCACGGCATGCGTGCCGGGACCTGCCGGTTTCATATTGGTGTATTCGACCGTCCCGTCCGGACGCGTCACGCGGTACACCGCGCCGCGCAGCACGCGGTCGCTTTCCGGCGCGGGCGCCGGGGGCGCGGCGGCGGCGACGGTCTCGCTGCCGGCCTTCGCCTCGCTGTAACTCCACTGCCCCGGCTTGCCTGCCGGTGCCGCGGGCGGCGGCGGCAAGGCACGGCCGGTGGTGGCCACGTCGCCATGCACGCCGACCAGGGACGGCTCCGGCAAGGCCTGCGCCGAGGTCTGCACCCTGCCCTGCACCCAGGCCAGCGAGCTGACCGGCGCGGCCGGCGACACGGCCTTGGCCTTCGGCTTCGCGGCGCGCGGCACCGTGTCGGCCACAGTCGCGATCTTCTGGCAACCCTGATAACCCTGCACGCTGTTGCTGTAGACCGTCTCGCCCGACGAGCCCGTGCAGCGATACAGCGACCCCGCCTGCGCCGGCGCCAGCCACAGCAGCCCGCTCAGCAGCGCGCACGCGGTTGCGGCCCGGCACAAGGCCAGGCCGGTACGGAAAGCCCGCGAAGACGAGCCGAAGCTTTCCCCTTGTCGCTCGGCGTCAGACATGGCGCGCAGTGTGCCCCTGGGCAGAACCCAAGCCAAGCGCCGGCTTACGGTTTCGTGCGCCGCGCCAAACAGTGGCGCCCGGCTGTCCCTCAATCCCCTAAAGCGAACCCTTCTCCCTCCGGGAGCACGCGGGGAGGGCACAGGGATGTGCCCGGCTTTGAGGAGCGAGGAAGGTGCCGGCAGGCGGATGAGGGTTCGGCCGGAGTCGTGCACATCACTCTTGCGCTTCGCCCGTACCCTCACCCCAACCCCTCTCCCGGTGGGAGAGGGGCTCTTTCAGTTGCTACAACGACGCAAGTCACTGATCGTACTGGCCCTTCGCTGGCATGCATGGCAACGGACGCGTAAACTGCGCGGTTCGGCGCCCAGCGCCCCTCCACTCGACCGGTACCAGCGCCATGAGCGGCAAGCTTTTCATCAAGACCCACGGCTGCCAGATGAACGAGTACGACTCGGCCAAGATGGCCGACGTGCTCAAGGCCTCGCACGGCCTGGAGCTGACCCAGGACGAGTCCGAAGCCGACGTGATCCTCGTCAATACCTGCTCGATCCGCGAGAAGGCGCAGGAAAAGGTCTTCAGCCAGCTCGGCCGCTGGAAGGAATACAAGCAGGGCGGCAAGGCCGTGCTGATCGGCGTCGGCGGCTGCGTCGCCTCGCAGGAAGGCGAGGCCATCATCAAGCGCGCGCCGCACGTGGACCTGGTATTCGGCCCGCAGACCCTGCACCGCCTGCCCGAGCTGATCGAGGCCAAGCGCGCCACCGGCAAGCCGCAGGTCGACATCAGCTTCCCCGAGATCGAGAAGTTCGACCGCCTGCCGGAACCGCGCGCCGAAGGCCCGACCGCCTTCGTCTCGATCATGGAAGGCTGCTCCAAGTACTGTTCCTACTGCGTGGTGCCCTACACCCGCGGCGAGGAAATCAGCCGCCCGTTCGACGACGTGGTGGTCGAGGTCGCCCAATTGGCCGCGCAGGGCGTGCGCGAAGTGAACCTGCTGGGCCAGAACGTCAATGCCTACCGCGGCGCCACCCACGACGGCGGCAGCGCGGACCTGGCCGTGCTGATCCATGCCATCGCGCAGATCGACGGCATCGGCCGCATCCGCTTCACCACCTCGCATCCGCTGGAGTTCTCCGACTCGCTGGTCGAGGCCTACGCCAACGTGCCGCAGCTGGCCAACTACCTGCACCTGCCGGTGCAGGCCGGCTCCGACCGCATCCTCAGCGCGATGAAGCGCGGCTACACCGCGCTGGAATTCAAGCAGAAGATCCGCAAGCTGCGCGCGGTGCGCCCGGACATCAGCATCTCCTCCGACTTCATCGTCGGCTTCCCCGGCGAGACCGACGAGGATTTCGACAAGACCATGAAGCTGATCGAAGACATCGGCTTCGACCAGAGCTTCTCCTTCATCTTCTCCTCCCGCCCCGGCACCCCGGCCGCCAACCTGGCCGACGACACGCCGTTGGCGGTCAAGCACCGGCGCCTGGAGCGCCTGCAGGCGGCGATCAACGCCAACGCCCGGCAGATCAACCAGGCGATGGTCGGCAGCGTGCAGCGCGTGCTGGTGGAGAAGCCGAGCAAGAAGGACCCCAACGAGTTCACCGGCCGCACCGAGAACATGCGCTACGTGAACTTCCCCGGCCATGCCCGCATGATCGGCCAGTTCATCGACGTGGTGATCACCGAGGCGATGGCCAATTCGCTGCGCGGCCGCCTGCACACGGCATGACGCAGGTTGGGGTGAGCCGAAGGCGAACCCCAACATCGCGACATTCGAACGCATCGCACCGTTGGGGTTCGCCTTCGGCTCACCCCAACCTACCCGTTCAATCCAGCCGCTTGCGGAAACGCAGGATCGCCGCCGTCATCATCACGGCGGTGAACGCCACCAGCGCCGCCACCTCGCGCCACAGCTCCCACAGGCTCGCCCCGCGCAGCATGATGCCGCGGATCAGCCGCAGGAAATGCGTCAGCGGCAGGATCTCCGCCAGCCACTGCGCCGCCTGCGGCATGCCGGCGAACGGGAACATGAAGCCCGACAGCAGGATCGACGGCAGGAACACGAAGAAAGTCATCTGCATCGCCTGGAACTGCGATTGCGCGCGCGTGGAAATCAGCAGCCCCATGGTCAGGTTGGCGAGGATCAGCAGGCCCGCGGCGAGATAGACGTCCAGCAGGCTGCCATGGACCGGCACCGTGAACAGCCAGCGCCCCAGTGCCAGGATCACCGTGGTCTGCACCAGGCCGATGCCGATATACGGCAGCACCTTGCCCACCATCAGCTCGGCGCTGGTCAGCGGCGTGGCGATCAGCAGCTCCATATTGCCGCGCTCGCGTTCGCGCACGATGGCGATCCCGGTGAACAGCACCATGGTCATGGTGAGGATCACGCCGATCAGCCCCGGCACGATATTCACCGCCGAGCGCCGCTGCGGATTGTAGAAACTGACGATGCTGATCGGCCCGGCCGCCGGCGTGCTGACCAGCGGCGCGCGCGTGTCCGGCACCGAGCTGTCCACCGGCACCTGCGCCAACTGCACGGCAGCGCTCTGCACCACGTTGTCGCTGCCGTCGACCATGATCTGCGCCACCTGGCGCCCGTCATAACGGCGGCGCTCGAAATCCGGCGGAACCACCAGGCCGATGCTGATTTCGCCACGGCGCAGCAAGGTCATCAGTTCGTCCGGCGTGTTGACGTGCGCCACCGGCGCGATCACGCCGGTCGCCAGCATGTCCATCACCAGCGCTCGCGAGCCGGCAGTGTTGGCCTGGTCGGCGATACCGGCGTCGAGGCCGCGCAGGTTGGTATTGATCGCATAGCCGAACAGCACCAGCTGGATCACCGGAATGCCGACGATCATGGCCAGCGTGATGCGGTCGCGGCTCATCTGCCGCAGCTCCTTCAGCACGATCGCCCAGAGCCGGCGCCAGCTCATGCCGCGCGCTCCTGCCCGGGATGCTGCTGACGGGTGACGGCGACGAATACGTCTTCGAGATTGGGCTTGACCGGCTCGATGCGCGCCTGCGGGTCGCGCTCGGCCAGCACCTTCTTCAGGCGCGCCAGCGCCTCGTCGCCGTCGGCCAGCCCTTCGCGCACGATCACCCGCAACTCGTTGCCGACCTGGGCCACGCCGAGCACATCTTCCGCCTGCGCCAGCGGCTGCTGCGCACGCCGCGGTTGCGCGCTGGCGACGACGAAGGTGCGGCCTTCCAAGCGGTCGGTGAGCTCGCCCGGCGTGCCGTCGGCGACCAGCACGCCGCGGTCGAGCACGGCCAGTCGATGGCAGCGCTCGGCCTCGTCCATCAGATGCGTCGACACCAGCATGGTGGTGCCGGCGTCGGTCAGTTCGAAAAGTTTTTCCCAGAAATCGCGGCGCGACTCCGGGTCCACCGCGCTGGTGGGTTCGTCGAGGAACAGCAGCTCGGGATCGTGGATCACCGCGCAGGCCAGCGCGAGGCGCTGTTTCTGGCCGCCGCTCATGGTGCCGGCCAGTTGCTTCTGCCGGTCGCCGAAATGGTATTGCTCGATCAGTTCGTCGATGCGTTGGGCCGTGCGCGCCTTCGGCACACCCTGCACCGCCGCCATGAATTCCAGGTTCTCGCGCACGCCGAGGTCGTCGAACAGCGAGAACTTCTGCGTCATGTAGCCGATGCGCTTGCGCAGCGCTTCCGCTTCACGCGGCACGCTCAGGCCGAGCACGTCGATCTCGCCGTCGCTGGGTGTCAGCAAGCCGCACAGCATGCGGATGGTGGTGGACTTGCCGGAGCCGTTCGGGCCGAGGAAACCGTAGACATGCCGCGCCGGCACTTCGAGATCGACATGGTCGACCGCGGTGAAACTGCCGAAGCGCTTGGTCAGGCCACGCGCGCGGATGGCGACGTCGCCGTTGCCAGGCTCACCGTTGCCAGGCTCGCCGTTGCCAGCTCCGCCACTCACGGCTTCGCCTCGGGATAGTCGACACGAACCGGCATGCCGACCGGCAGATCCGCGGCATCCGGCCCCAGCGTCACTTCGGCCAGATAGCTCAGGCGTGCCGCGTCCTCGCCGATCAGGGCGTAGTACGGCGTGAACTCCGGCTCGCTGCGAATCAGCCGGACCTTGCCCTGGTACACCTTGTCGCGGCCATCGACGTGCACCCGCACGCTGTCGCCGACGCGCAACCCGGCCCGCTGCGGCTCCTGCAGATAGATGCGCGCGTACGGTGCAGCACCCGCCAGCAGCACCACCAGTGGCGAGCCGACCGGCGCCTGGTCGCCCAGCTTGTACGGCAGGCTGTCGACGCGGCCCGCACGCGGCGCTACCAGCGCGAGCTTGCCGAGCAGCACCTTCTGCGACTCCGCCTGCGCCTGCGCGGCGGCCAGCGCCGCTTCGCCCTGCGCGATCTGCTCAGGACGCGTGCCGTGCAGCAGCGTGTCGAGCGACGCCTTCGCGGCGGCGACCTGGCCGTCGGCGTTGCCGGCCGCGGCACGCGCGTGATCGATATCGGAGGCCGCAGCGTAGTTGTTCTTCTGCAACGGCAGCAGCCGCTGGTAGTAGGCACGCGCATCCCGCGCCTGCGCTTCGGCGGCGGCGAGATCGGCGCGCGCCTTGGCGATGTCTTCCTGGCGCGGCCCCACGCGCAGCTCCAGCAGATTCGCCTGCTGTTGCCGCGCCTGCGCCTCGGCCGCGGCCAGATCGGCCTGGGTATGCGTGGGATCCAGTTCGAGCAAGGGCTGCCCCGCCACCACCTGCTCGCCTTCGCGCACCTTGATCGCCACCACGCGTTCGGCCGCGGGCGCGGGCATGCCGATGCGGTCGTATTCCAGCGTGCCCAGCGCCTGCGGCGGCGCCTTGCTGCAGGCGGCCAGCGCGCAGGCCAGCAGCAGGGCGAAGAGATATCGGCTCATGCAGAAGCTCCGGATGGAAGCGCACCCAGGCCGCCTTCGAGCAGGGCCAGCGCGTGATTGACCAGGTCCTCGGGACGAAGCTCGTCGGCCTCGAACACACGCCGCCAGATCGGCGCGCCCGCAGCGGGAAACAGGGTAAGTCCGATCAGCGACACCACCAGCAGGCGCGGATCCAGCCGCGGATTGAGCGTCCCCGCCGCCTGCGCGGCGGCGAAACGCTGCGCCAGCATCTGCGGCAGGCGCGGCAGCAGGTGATGGAACAGCACCTCGCGCAGCTCGCCGCCTTCGCACAGCACTTCGCGCACCCACAGCGGCGGCAGCCACGGATGCCGCGCCAGCACTTCGCCGATGCCGCGCACGAAGGTCGCCGCCAGCGCCGCAGGTTCGCTCACGCTCAGCGCCAGGTGATCGCGCAGCGGCGCGAGCGCGGGCAGCAGGCGCTCGTCGATCACCGCCTGCTTCAACTGCTGCTTGTCGCCGAAGTAGTAATGCAGCATCGCCGGCGTCACGCCCGCCTCGGTGGCGATCGCGCGCAGCGGCGTGGCGCCGATGCCGTCGCGGGCGAAGCGGCCCAGCGCCACATCCAGCAGATGCGCGCGCAGGTCGCGGTCTTCCTTGACGGGGCGGCCGGCGGCACGGCGGGGCGTTGCGGGGGACTTGGATCGGGCCATGTGGATTAAATTAATTAAATGATTAATTATTAGCAAGTGCAGCCCGCTCGGATCGATCGCCCCGGTAGCCCCGGTCCCTTCCCCGCGCTACTCTCGCGCGCCTATGACTGAGCTCAATCAGCGCGACTTCACGCTAGACCCCGAAGACAACGCCCGCCTCGCCAACCTCTGCGGCCCCTTCGACGAACACCTGCGCCAGATCGAACTGCGCCTGGGCGTGGAAATCGACCATCGCGGCACGCTGTTCCAGGTGATCGGCGAGGACGCCGCCGCGCGTGCGGCGGAAAAAGTGCTGCGCGCGCTGTACGCCAGCACCGAACACGAGGCCCTCAGCGGCCCGCGCATCAACCTGCACCTGGCCGAATCCGGCATCGACGCGCTCACCGCCGAAGCAGCCGAGAGCGCGCAGGAAGTGGTGATCAAGGTCAAGCGCGGCGTGATCAAGGGCCGCGGCCCGAACCAGGCGCGCTACCTGCACGCGATCACCACGCACGACATCAGTTTCGGCGTCGGCCCGGCCGGCACCGGCAAGACCTACCTGGCCGTCGCCAGCGCGGTGGAAGCACTGGAAGCGAACCGCATGCAGCGCCTGCTGCTGGTGCGTCCCGCGGTCGAGGCCGGCGAGAAGCTGGGCTTCCTGCCGGGCGACCTGTCGCAGAAGGTCGACCCCTATCTGCGCCCGCTGTACGACGCGCTGTACGAAATGCTCGGCTTCGAGAAAGTGGCCAAGCTGATCGAGCGCAACGTGATCGAGATCGCGCCGCTGGCTTATATGCGCGGCCGCACGCTCAACGATTCGTACGTGATCCTCGACGAGGCGCAGAACACCACGGTCGAGCAGATGAAGATGTTCCTGACCCGCATCGGCTTCGGCTCGGTGGCGGTGATCACCGGCGACGTCAGCCAGGTCGACCTGCCGCGCAACGTGCGTTCGGGCCTGCGCCATGCGATCGAGGTGCTGCGCGGCGTGGACGGCATCAGCTTCACCTTCTTCACCTCGCGCGACGTGGTGCGCCACCCGCTGGTGGCGAAGATCGTGCGCGCCTACGAGGCGTTCGAGCAGAAGACCGAGGAACCGCGGTGAGTGCGGCCAAGGCATCAGCCGCCACGTCGAAGCTGAGCCTGTCGGTGGGTTACGGGGCGCCGCGCGCCGGCGTGCCCGCCTCCGCCAGCTTCCGGTTATGGGTGGACGCGGCGCTGCGCGGTGCGAAGCGACGCAAGGCGACGGAGCTGTCGATCCGCATCGTCGACGCGAAGGAAGGCCGTGCGCTCAACCGCGATTACCGCGGCAAGGACTACGCCACCAACGTGCTGTCCTTCCCCGCCGAATTGCCGCCGGGCGTCACCCTGCCGCTGATCGGCGACCTGGCCATCTGTGCCCCGGTGGTGGCCCGCGAAGCGGCCGAACAAGGCAAGGCGCCGCGTGACCACTGGGCCCATATGACCGTGCACGGCGTGCTGCATCTGCTTGGCTACGACCACCTCGAAGACACCGAGGCCGAGGCCATGGAAGCGCTGGAAACCCGCATCCTGGCCGGCCTGGGCATCGCCGACCCGTACGCCTGAAGCCTCGTCGGGCAGGCCTGCTGATCGGGCTTGCGGCCTGAATCGTCACAAGTTTTGGGCTAGACTGGCGATTCCGCCCTCCGCATGGGCACACACGCAAGCGTAATGAACGAGGACCCTGGCAGTACCAGCGGCCCGGCCCACCGCAAATGGTGGGATCGACTGGGCCATCTGTTTTCCGGCGAGCCGCGCAATCGCGAAGAGCTGATTGAAGAGCTGCGCTCGGCCCAGGCCAACGGCCTGATGTCCAACGACACCCTCACCATGGTCGAGGGCGCGATCAAGGTCACCGAACTGAGCGTCGACGACGTGATGGTGCCGCGCGCGCAGATCGTGATGGTCTCCGCCGAGGCCCCGCTGAGCGAGATCTTCGCCACGGTGGTCGAATCCGGCCACTCGCGCTTTCCGGTCCACGGCGAAGACAAGGACGAGATCCTCGGCATCCTGCTGGCCAAGGACCTGCTGAAGTTCGTCGGCGATGGCCACGATTTCAGCCTCGCCACCGTGCTGCGTCCGGCGGTGCTGATCCCCGAAGCGATGCGCCTGAACGTGCTGCTGGCGGAGTTCCGCCACACCCGCAACCACATGGCACTGGTGGTGGACGAGTACGGCGGCGTCGCCGGCCTGATCACCATCGAGGATGTGCTGGAGCAGATCGTCGGCGAGATCGACGACGAGCACGACGACGAGGAACAGCCCGAGCTGATGCATGAGCAGGCCGGCGGCGGTTGGCTGGTCAGCGCACTGACGCCGATCGCCGACTTCAACGAGCAGGCCGGCGCCGCGTTCTCCGACGAGGAGTTCGACACGGTCGGCGGCATGGCCACCTCCGAGTTCGGCCACCTGCCGGAAGTGGGCGAGGAAGTCGCCATCGGCGATTACCTGTTCCACGTCACCGAGGCGGACGACCGCCGCGTGCAGCAGTTCCGCGTCCACCGCCTCGCCGAAGGCTGAGCCGCTTTTCACCCTTTAGGAAACGCCCGCCGATGAGCCTGATCGCTCGCACCCTCCTGTTGTTTGCATTGCTGGGGGCTGCGTTCGCCCAGGCTCAGGCGAGCGTGGCCAATGCGCCGGGCGCGAACCTCGAAGTCGCCCTGGTCACCTATGGTCCCGGCGAGACCTACTGGGAACGCTTCGGCCACGACGCGATCCAGGTGCGCGACACCGTCAGCGGCGAATCGGTCGACTTCAACTACGGCGTGTTCGACTTCGACGAGAGCGGCTTCCTGCTCAACTTCGCGCGCGGCCGCATGCACTATCTGATGGATGGCGCCTACACCGAACAGGACCAGCGCTACTACATCGAATCCGGCCGCTCCGTCACGCGCCAGTTGCTGGCGCTGACACCGGAACAGGCCGCCGCGCTGCGCGACTTCCTGCTGTGGAACCTGCGCCCCGAGAATGCGCGCTACGACTACGACTACTACGCCGACAACTGCACCACCCGCGTGCGCGACGCGCTGGACCACGCGCTCGGCGGCGTGATCCGCAAGCAGTTGCAAGGACGTGCCGGCCTGATGACCTACCGCCAGCAGACGGCGCGCCTGATGAGCGCGCAGCCGTGGCTGATGTTGATCCTGGACCTGGGCCTTGGGCCTTATGCCGACCAGCCGCTGACCGCGTGGCAGGAAAGCTTTTTGCCGATGGTGCTGCAGCGCGAACTGGCCGCGGTGAACGTGGACTACGGTGCCGGCGGCACGCGCAGACTCGCCGGCGCCGGCGAGCTGCTCTCGCCGAACCGCCTCGACGTGCCGCCGGAACAGGCGCCCAAGCTGCTGCTGCCGCTCGCCCTCGCCGGCCTGGTCTTCGCCGCGTTGCTGATCGTCGCCGCACGCCGCTGGCCGACGGGACTTGCCCTGCTAGGCACGCTTTACCTGGTCGCCGCCGGCATCGTCGGCCTGCTGCTGCTGGTGCTGTGGACACTCACCACGCACCACTCCGCCTGGGCCAACGCCAACCTGCTGCTGTTCAACCCGCTCGCCTTCCTGCTGCTGCCCTCGCTGTGGCGCGCGCGCCGCGGCCTGGCCGCGTCGCGACTGGCGGACCGCGTCATCCTGCTGCAATTGATCGCGCTCGCGGTCGCACTGGGCCTGCATGTGTGGCCCGGCACCGTGCAGCAGAACCAGCCGTGGCTACTGTTCGCGATACCGTGCTGGCTGGCGTTGTCATGGAGTTTGCGGCGGGGGTTGCGGCGTCTGCGCTCCTGACGTATTTCCCTGGCGTAGTCCGCGGGATATTCAGCGCGCCGAATCCTTGGCCGTGGCGCCTGCCGCTTCGATCCCAAGGCGTGCAGTCACGGCGTCGCCCAGCGACTCGGCGAAACTGGCGGTCATGTGCTGCGAATCGCGGAATACGACCTGTCCGCCCTTGGCGGCTTTGCATGTCGCGTCAGGACATATCAGATCGTTAAAATCCAACGTCGACGCATTGCCGAACCGCGCCGACGCCTCCTGTTGCCATGCAAAGACCCGATCGGCCTGCGGATCGCGATAGGGGGCGCCGCACGCATCGAGCTTGCCGATATGCGTCGCCAGACAACTGGGGCCATCGAACCGGATACCTGGCGTGGCCCTCAGCACGACGACGCGTTTCACCGGGCCGGCGACAGCTTGCAACACCCTCGCAGTACCATCGACCCACTGCGACTGGGTGAAGCCGTAGTTCGATGCGTTGCTCAACAGCAGCAGATCGGGTTTCATCTCCGCGATGAGTTCCAGCGCCGCCGATCGCCAATGAGTGCACTCCGTAAATTCGCGCCTGATGCGCTCGTAAAAGAATGACTCGTCCACCATGGGACAAGAGGACTTGGTCACCACCAGCAGGCGCCAACCTGCTCGATTGAAGGCCCTGATCATCGCAGGAGACCATTGCCCGGCGATGCTGTCGCCCATCAGCACGGCAGTGTGCTCGGCATCTGTCGGCCCGAACGAGCAGAACTTCACCGCCTCGGCCTTGTACCAATCATCGCAACCCATCGGATAGATAGCGGGAGTGTCCTTGTAGGCTTTGGCGTATCGCATGACATCCGGACGAGCAGACGCCGCTGTCGCCTGGTTGCGCCATAGGACGGCACCCATACTCATCGCCGCCATCAGTCCCACACTGGCCAGCAACGCGGCGTGCCGATAAGTCAACCAACCACGGCGATGGCGCAAGGGCGTTTCCACATAGCGATAGGTAAGAACGGCGAGCACCAGGGAGGCCAGCACCTCGACTGCCAGCAGCGGCGCGCCGACCCAGTCGAGCGCGAAGCCACCAAGCAGCAGCGCCGGCCAATGCCAGAGATACCAGGCATAGGAGATCCGCCCGATGCCCTGCAATGGCCGCGATGCGAGGAATTTGGCGGACAGCACATGGCTGCCGGGCATCCCCGCGTAAATGACCAGGGCGGCACCCAGCGTAGGGATGACAGCCCTCCATCCGGGATAGGGAACGGCACCGTTCAAGCAAAGGGCCGTCCCGATGATGAGGGCCAAGCCCACCCACCCCAGGCTAGCAGCGATGTAACGGCGTACGGACGACTTAGCTTCGCCAGCCATCGCGGGCAGTGCCCAGATCAACCCGCCCGCCGCGAACTGCCACGCCCTGGTGGGCATCATGTAGAAAGCCCATTGCGGGAAGCGCTTCGAAAGCACGAGTTCCGCCACCAGACTCGCGCAGGCCACGGCCAGCAGAACTGCCACTCCTCGATCCTTGAAGGAGCGAGCGTTGCGCTTCGCCAGAAGCCAGACGCCCATCAACAGCGCCGGCCATAGCAGATAGAACTGCTCCTCGACGCCAAGTGACCATGTATGCAGGAAGAGATTCGCTTCCGTACCTGGCGCAAAGTAATCCAGCTTGGCGAGCGCGAAATGGATGTTGCTGAGCCACACGGACGCCATGGCGGCAGCGCTCGCTTGCCGGCCCTGATCCCAAGGCGCCAGCAAGCGGAAGGCAACCGCGGAAACCACCAGCACCACCAGCAGCAAAGCCGGCAAGAGCCTGCGCAGGCGGCGTATATAGAACGCCCCAAAATCGATGCGACCCTGCTCAGCCAGCTCGCGCTGCAGCAGCCCGGTGATGAGGAAGCCTGACAGCACGAAAAAAACGTCGACGCCGATGAACCCGCCAGCCAGCCAGGGCACGCTTGCATGGGCCGCGACCACCAACAGGATGGCGACCGCACGCAGCCCTTCGATGTCCCCGCGAAACCCCAGCCGATACCCTTCCATCCCATACCCCTGTGGCTCAGCACCGAATCATAGCGTGAGCGCTCCCGGCGGCGGCCATGGAGGCCGGCGACATGGCCTGTTTGTCACACTGCTGCGATTGCCCTGACCACTGGCTCACGGCATCATCGCCACCATGCCTGCCGTCGATTCGCTTAAAGCCCTCAACCACGAGACACCATCGGCCGGTGCCATGGTGGTCAACTGCGTCGCCTACAACACCCGTGATGGCAAGCGCATCGGCGATATCACGCTGGACGCGATCAGTGACGTCCTGAAGGAGCCGGACACCTTCGTCTGGGTCGGCCTGCACGAGCCCGACGAGTCGCTGCTGCTGAAGCTGCAGGAAGAATTCGACCTGCACGATCTTGCGATCGAGGACGCCCAGGCCGCGCACCAGCGCACCAAGATCGAGGCCTATGGCGAGTCGCTGTTCATCGTGGTGCAGACCGCGCAGCTGGTGAACGGGCATATCGCCTTTGGCGAGACGCATATCTTCCTCGGCGCGCGCTACCTGGTCACCGTGCGCCACGGCGCTTCGCTCTCCTATGCACCGGCGCGGCGCGCCTGCGAGCACACGCCGGACCTGCTCGCGCTCGGCCCCAGCTATGGCTTGTATGGCGTGCTCGACTTCATCGTCGACAACCTGCTGCCGATCGTGCGCGAGTTCAAGGAAGAGCTGCAGGAGCTGGAGAAGGACATCTTCGGCGACACCTTCAAGCGCCGCACGGTGCGCCGCCTGTACGACATGCAGCGCGACCTGATGACCCTGCGCCTGGCGGTGGCGCCGCTGCAGGACATCATCAGCCAGCTGGTGCGCATGCATCCGCACCTGATCCAGGACGAGCTGCGCGCCTATTTCCGCGACGTGTACGACCACGTGTTCCGCGTCAATGAATCGATCAGCGCGATGCGCGAGATGCTTTCCGCGGCGATCAACATCAACCTCTCGCTGGTCACCTTCAACCAGAACGAAGTGATGAAGAAGCTGGCCGGCTGGGCCGCCATGCTGGCTGCACCGACGCTGATCACCAGCTGGTACGGCATGAACTTCCACCATATGCCGGAGCTCGACAAGAGCTGGGCCTACCCCGCGATGATCTGCCTGGTGATCGGCGTGGTGGCCGGCATCTATGCGTGGCTGAAGCGATCGCGCTGGCTGTAATCATCGATCGCCGTAGGTTGGGGTGAGCCATAGGCGAACCCCAACAAAAGCATCCACCAAGCGCATGTTGGGGTTCGCCTATGGCTCACCCCAACCTACGACGCGTTACTTCGACGGCGCCGTCCACTGCTTCAGCCAGGCATTGACCGTCTCGTGCCACTGCACGCTGTTCTGCGGCTTCAGCACCCAGTGGTTTTCGTCCGGGAAATGCAGGAACTGGCTGGGAATGCCGCGGCGCTGCATCGCGGTGAACGCGCCCAGGCCTTGCGTATCCGGGATGCGGAAATCCTTGCCGCCGTGCACCACCAGCATCGGCACGCGCCAATCCTTCACGTGGTTCAGCGGATTGAACTTCTCGTAGTTCTCCGGATGCTCGTACGGCGTGCCGCCGTTTTCCTTTTCCTCGAACCACAGCTCTTCGGTGGCGTAGTACATCGAGCGCGTATCGAACACGCCGTCGTGGTCGACCAGGCACTTCCACGGCTCGTTCCACACGCCGGCGATCCAATACACCATGTAGCCGCCGTAGCTGGCGCCGAGCGCGCAGGCGCGGTTGCCGTCGAGGAAGCTGTACTTGGACAGCGCGCTCTTCCAGCCGGCTTTCAGATCATCCAGCGGCTTGCCGCCCCAGTCGCCGGAGATGGAATCGGTAAACGCCTGGCCATAGCCGGTGGAGCCGTGGAAATTGATGGTGACCACGGCGAAACCCTGGCCCGCGTAGGTCTGCGGATTCCAGCGATAGCTCCAGGCGTTTTCCATCGCGCCTTGCGGACCGCCGTGGATGATGAAGGCCACCGGGTACTTGCGGCCCGATTTGTAATTGGCCGGCTTCACCACGTAGCCCTGCACCGATTCGTTGTTCCAGCCCTTGAAGGTGAAGAACTCGGCGTCGCCCATCTGCGCGTTCTTCAGGCGCTGCTCGTTGTAGCGGGTGATCTGCTTCAGGCTCTTGCCCTGCAGGTCGGCCGTGTACAGATCGGCCGGGCGCTTCAGGTCGTCGCGCTGCAGCAGCAGCTTTGACTTGCCCAGCGAGTAGCCGCCGATGGCGCCGTCGGTCACCAGCGTGCGCACCTTGCCGGTGGCCACGTCGATGCCGAACAGCGGATGCTGGCCGTGATCGTCGGCGCTGGCATACAGCGTCTTGCCGTCAGCGGAGATCTTCAGGCCGCCGGCGGAGCGATCCCAGTCCGGCGCGACCTCGCGCTTCTGCCCACTGTCCAGATCCAGCGCGGTGATGGCGAAGC
The DNA here is from genome assembly GCF_052115385.1 of Dyella sp. 2RAB6. Lineage (NCBI taxonomy): Bacteria > Pseudomonadati > Pseudomonadota > Gammaproteobacteria > Lysobacterales > Rhodanobacteraceae > Dyella > Dyella sp. 2RAB6. Next base: position 31,382 of record NZ_JBFRGP010000017.1, on the reverse strand, counting down.
GGTCCGCCTCGAAACCGGGCTCCTTCATCGCGAGGTAGTACAGCGTCTTGCCATCCGGCGCGGCGACCGGGAATGCATCCCAGGCCAGGTTGGCGGAGGTGAGGTTCTTCGGCGCGGACGAGCCGTCGGCCGGCACGCTGTAGACGTCGAAGTTGGTCGACCAGGGCTCGGTCTTGCCGGCGATGCGCGCGTCGAAATACACGGTGCGCCCATCCGGCGAGAAACCGAATTCGTCATCGCCGCCGAACGGCTTGCCCGGCACGTCGCCGTCGATGCCGCGGCTGAGCAGGCGCGGTGCTTCGTCGCTGCCGAGGTCCGCGATATACAGCTGCGCGCGGCGGCCGTCGGCCCAGGTATCCCAGTGGCGCACGAACAGCTTGTCGTACACGGTGCCGCTGGACTTGTCGGCTTCGCGGCCGTCCAGCCGCTCCTTGGTGCAGGCCAGATCCGCGCAATCGGTAAACACGTCGAAGCTCATCAGCGCCTGCTTGCCGTCCGGCGACAGCACGAACGCGTTGACGTCCACCGGCGTGTGCGTCACCTGTGCCGGCGCCGGCGCGGTCTTACCAAGCAAACCCGGCTTCGACTCGCTCGAACCCCAGCGCCACAGCTGCGATACGCCATCCTTCGCGGCGAGGTAATAGAACGATGCGCCATCCGGCGCCCAGCGCGGCGAGGAACCCTTGTCCACCACCTTGCGCGGCTTGCCGCCCTGCTGCAGGTCCAGCAGGTAGATCGCGGTGACGCCCTTGTTCGCGGCGTAGTCGGTGCTGCGCAGGGTGTACAGCGCATAGCGGCCGTCCGGCGACAACTGTGGATCGCCGACGCGATCCATCATCACCAGGTCGCGGATATTGAACGGATGCGGCGAGTGGTTCTCGACCTCGGCCGCCACGGCGGCGGAGGCCGCCAGCGACAGCGCCAGCGCGACAAACAGAGGCTTCATGGGCAGGATTCCCTCGGTGGAACGAAGCGCAGACGGTACAGAGGCCGCGCCACGCGACGCAAGGAATAACGCAGCAAGACGGGAACTTGCCGCGGGCAGAGGACGGCGTTCGCTCGCCATACTCGGCGTTTTTGCAGTCCGGCACGTCCCTATGGCATCCACCCACCTCGCCGCCCAGCCGGCCTCGATCGATCACGACGAGCTGTTCGGCCATCCCAAGGGCCTGTACGTCTGCTTCTTCACCGAGATGTGGGAGCGCTTTTCGTTCTACGGAATGAAGGCGCTGCTGGCGCTGTACCTGATCAAGCATCACGGCTTCACCGACGCCCAGAGCCTGTCGGTGCTCGGCGCCTACGGCGGCCTGGTCTACGCCACGCCGGTGCTGGGCGGCATGCTGGCCGACCGCTACCTGGGCATGCGCAAGGCGGTGCTGCTCGGCGGCGTGCTGCTGTGCCTGGGCCACCTGGGCATGGCGGTGGAAGGCCATGCGGCGACGATAGGGCCGGATGGCGTGGTGCATCGCGACCTGTTCGCGCTGAGCGTGTTCTATCTCTCGCTCGCCTTGATCATCAGCGGCGTGGGCTTCCTGAAGCCGAACATTTCCACCGTGGTCGGCAAGCTGTATGCGGAAGACGATCCGCGGCTCGATTCGGGCTTCACCTTGTTCTATGCCGGCATCAATGTAGGCGCGCTGTTCTCCGCGCTGATCTGCGGTTATCTCGGCGAGCGCTACGGCTGGAGCTACGGTTTCGGCGCGGCCGGCATCGGCATGCTGGCGGGACTGGCGGTGTTCCTTACCGGCCAGAAGTATCTGCAAGGCCACGCCGAGCCGCCGAACCCGGCCGCGCTGCGGCGGCGCCTGCTCGGCCCCTTGACCGTGGAATGGACCATCTATCTGTGCGCGGCACTCGCTTTGCCGGCGCTGTGGGCGCTGATGCAGTTGGGCAACGCCGTGCTGTGGCTGCAGGTGGCGACGATGGCCGCGTGGCTGGGCTGGCTGGCCTGGTACGTCACCGCGCGCTGCACCAAGGTGCAGCGCCAGCACATGCTGGCCTGCGTATTCTTCGTGGCGGTGTGCCTGCTGTTCTTTACCTTGTACGAGCAGACCTATGGCTCCTGGGTGCTGTTCAACGACCGCATGCTGACCAAGGACCTGTTTCCTTCCCTGGTGATCCGCGAAGGCCATCCGGTGCCGTGGTCCACGCTGCCGCTGGTGCTGAGTCCGTTCCTGGTGGCGCTCGCCCTGCGCCTGCGCGGCGGCCGCCTGCCCGGCCTGCTGCTCGGCGGCCTCACCGTGATGGGTGTGGTCTTCATCGTGCGCGACTGCGTGGTGCTGCCGCAGACCGCCAGCTCGCTCACCTATCTCGGCCCGCTGTTCATCGTGCTGCTCGCACCGATCGCCGCGTGGCTATGGCCCTTCCTCGAACGCCGCGGCCTCAACCCATCCAAGCCGGCCAAGAGCGCGATCGGCCTCGCCTTCGCCGGCCTTGCTTTCATCCCGCTGCTGATGGGCAACCCGGACCCGGCCAGCGGCGCACTCGGCAGCGTGTGGTGGATCGCACTTGCTTATCTGCTGATCGAGATGGGCGAAGTCGCCCTCGCCCCGATCGGCCTCTCGGCCGTCACCGAGCTTTCAGTGCCGCAGGTGGCAGGGCTGATGATGGGCGCCTGGTGGCTGGGCACCTCGTTCTCCGAACAGCTCGCCTCGATCCTGGGCAAGCTCGCCGCGCTGGACGTGCCGGCGGACGGGCAGATCGATATGGCGGTGGCGACGGCGAAGTATGGGGCGTTGTTCCAGCAGATGGTGTGGCTGGGGCTGGGGGCTGCCGTGCTTGCGCTGGTTGTGACGCCGGTGGTCAGGCGGTGGATGCAGGGGGTGAGGTAAACCTCGCCTTGGCTTGGCCCAAGATGACCAGGATCGTGCTGGCGATCACGGAACAGACGTCCGCTCGTCCCCGCCGCAGGGTACCCCGCTAGCCGTATCACTGTTGGTACAAAACATGCCTCGCCTGGGGCGTCGACACCCAGGGGGATACTTCCATGTTGCACCAACGCCTTGCCAAGGGCTTTACCTTGATCGAGCTGATGATCGTGGTCGCGATCATCGCGATTCTTGCGGCGATCGCAATTCCGGCCTATCAGGACTATGCCATTCGTGCGCAGGTGACCGAGGGGATGAGTCTGGCCACCGGGGCCAAGACTGCGGTTTGGGATTTCGTTTCCAACACCGGCAGATTCCCACCGAACAACCAGTCCGCAGGACTGGCGACGAATGCGTCGATCGTCGGAGATTATGTTTCGAACGTGGACGTCACCAGCGGACTGGTCAAAGTCAAATTCCAGACCGCCAACGCCAATTCGCACATCAACGCTGCAAGCATTTATCTGGCGCTTTCGCCCGTGAGTCACTCCGGAAGCATCAGCTGGACCTGCACCAAGAGCACCGTTGATCCGAAATATCTGCCGACTTCCTGCAGACAGTAAACGTGCACACGGGTGACGCAATATGTCACCTACTGCCCAACAGCGACATGAAAAGCTTATGTTGGATCGATCACAGTTCACTCGATTAGGACATCGCCACCCCATTCGTTGTGAGCTTTCGTGAAGCTAGGCACAATTCCTAACCCCACTGCTATGCGGGAATATACCGGCGGCAGAAATGGCATACATGCTGCTTAATTTGTCGCGAGCTTCCTGGTCGTTCCTGACCGTACGTATGGGGTCCGATCCCGCCTAGGGGGTTCGGGACCGGGGCTCAGGGGGCATCAAAACGGTTAGCTAACCAAAAACAGAGGAACCATCATGAAGAACGTCGTACAGAAGGGCTTCACCCTGATCGAACTGATGATCGTGGTTGCGATCATCGCCATCCTCGCCGCCATCGCCATCCCGGCGTATCAGGATTACCTGATCCGTTCGCAGGTCTCGGAAGGTGCGGTGCTGTCGGATGGCGCCAAGACCGCGATGGGTGAGTTCTACAGCAACACCGGCCATTTCCCGACGGTCAACAGCTCGGCTGGTCTGGCTACCGCCGCCAGCATCCTGGGCAAGTATGTCGCGGGCGTGGATGTCGCCACGAAGCCTGGCCAGATCCAGGCGACGTTCAACAGCACCAACGCGAATAAAAAGATCCAGGGCAAGGTGCTGGCGTTCTCCGCCACCACCAACGCCGGCAGCATCTCCTGGACCTGCACCAACGCCGCCACCACGGTGGACCCGAAGTACCTGCCGACCGCTTGCCGCAAGTAAGCGCTCGATCAGCTAGTAAGCTTGCTGAAGGAAGGGGCCGCATCATTGCGGCCCCTTTTTAGTTTCATGACCGGCGGCCGCCATCGATGCGCAGATTTCTATATCCCGCTCTCTACATCCTGCTCGTCGTGCTGACGGTCGTGGTCTATGCAGACGGCCTGCGCGGTACCTTCCTGTTTGACGACTTCGCCAACCTCCCCGCACTGGGAGCTACCGGCCCTGTCCACGATGCGGATAGCTTCTTGCGTTTTGTGACCTCAGGCTCAGCCGATCCAATAGGCCGACCCGTAGCACTCGCGAGCTTCCTGCTCGACGCCAGAGACTGGCCCGCCTCACCATTGCCGTTCAAGCGCACCAATTTGGTGTTGCACGTACTCAACGGCCTTCTGCTGGCGCTGCTGCTGCGACGCTTGGGGTGGGCAATGCGCAACGGCGATACCAGGCTGCATCCACGCTACGAGCTGGCTGCGCTCCTCGGCGCCGCCCTCTGGCTGCTGCATCCGCTATTCGTCTCCACAACGCTCTACATCGTGCAGCGCGAGGCCATGTTGCCCGCCACCTTCACACTGGCCGGCCTGCTGTTCTGGCTACAGGCACGCGAGGCTTTTCGCCAAGGCAACACTAGCGCTGGCTGGTTGGGAGCCTTGCTCGGTCTTGGCCTCTGCACCGTGTTCGCGACCCTGAGCAAGGCCAATGGAGCGCTCCTTCCCGCGCTGGCACTCTCGATCGAATGGTTCTTTCTTAAGCCCATAGCGTCTCCGGACATCGAATGGTCGGCGCAAGGGCGCCGCCAGTACCGAATTGCCACACTTTGCCTGATGGCCTTACCCAGCGCCGTTGTCGGCCTGTATCTGCTGCACGCCGGCTGGCAAGGAATCGCTCACGGCATCTCTGGCGTGCGGCCTTGGACCTTGGAGCAACGGCTCATCACCGAACCGCGCGTGCTGTTCGAATATCTGCGCCTGCTCTGGCTACCGCACCCCTACACCGCCGGCATATTCAACGATCAGTTCGTTGCCTCGACCTCGTTGCGGCGGCCAGGCACCACGCTGCCGGCCCTTCTCGGCGTGCTGGGGCTGTTGGCAGCCGCCTGCCTGATGCGCCGCAAGGCACCCGCCGTGGCACTGGCGATAGCTTTTTATTTCGTCGGGCAGTCGATGGAATCGAGCACGGTCGCGCTGGAGCTGTACTTCGAACACCGCAACTATCTGCCGGCCTTGCTTATGTTCTGGCCTCTGGCGCTATGGCTATGCGGCGCCCCGATTGCCACCGCATCACGAGTGGCGATCGACGGCGAGCGCGCCACACTATTCGGCCAGAGAGCAAAGACCATCATTGCCCTGGCGATACTTACAGGATTCGCCTGGATGACCTATGCGAGAGCGGATCTGTGGGGCAATACACGCGACCAGGCCCTGCTTTGGGCCATGCTCAATCCACAGTCGCCACGGGCGCAGGCTTATGCAGCGCAGGAAGAAATGGCCGGCGGACATCCTGACCAAGCCATCAAGCGCCTAGCGCCAGCCCTCGAGCGCAACCCGGACCAGGTGCAGTTGGCCTTGAACCTGCTGGCGGCGCGATGCCAGCTTGGCTCGATAGACCCGGCAAGCATGCAGGCTTCCATCGTTGCGCTGCGCACCACGCGCGACACCGGCAACCTCTTGGCGAGTTGGTTCGGGCGTGGCCTCGACCAGAATCGCACACCCGCCTGCCCACAGATGAATCTGGAAGGGATCGAGGCCTTGCTCGAGGCGGCAATGTCCAACCCACGCCTGATGGAAACGCCTGGACGGCGGCAGGATCTCTATCACCTGCGCGGCCGGATCGCACTGGAACGGCATCAGCCCGCCGCCGCCCTGGCTTCTTTCAAGCTCGCACTTGATCAGCAAGTGACCCCCAACATCGCCCTGCAGCAGGCAGCACTGCTGGGCTCATCGGGATATCCGGTCCAGGCGTTGCAACATCTGGACGACTACGAAAGCGTGCGCTCGCAAGAATTCGTCCCCGCCTTCGGCATGGCGCGCGTCCATGCCTGGATACTGCGCCGCCAGCACTACTGGGACAAAGAGCTGGTACGGTTACGCCAGACCCTGCGCAGCGATGCGCAAAGCCGCCCTTCTTCCATTGAATCCGCATGACCGCACTAGTTCGCCCTTTCCGCTCAGGCGGCATCACACTCATCATCCTGCTAGCGGTCACTCTGGCGATCTACTTGCCGGGACTCAGCGGGGGGTGGCTGTTCGACGACTATCCCAACATCGTCGACAACCACGGCGTGCAACCCTCGAATGCCAGCCTTGCTTCACTGACGCAAGCCGCGCTCTCCTCGCCAGCGAGCGATTTCAAACGCCCGCTCGCGTCACTGAGCTTTGCCGCGAATTACCTGATGACCGGGCTGAATCCCTATTGGATGAAGCTCACCAATCTAGCCATTCATCTCTTGAACGGCTTGCTGGTCTTCGTGCTCGCACGGCAATTGATTATCGCCACCCGGCGCGCGGATAACGACCTCGACGCCCTCCGCCGCGCGGGCGTCGCCGCCGCCTGGATCGCCGGCGGCTGGCTCTTGCTGCCCATCAATCTGACCTCCGTGCTGTACGTAGTCCAACGCATGGAGAGCATGGCGAACCTGTTCGTGCTTGCCGGCCTGATCGGCTACGTCGCAGGCAGACGCCGCATGCTGGCCGGAAACTACTGGCGAGGGCTGATCCTCAGTGCGATGAGCATAGCCATTCCGACCGCAACCGGCCTTCTCGCCAAGGAAACTGCGGTGATGCTGCCCTTGTATGCCGCGTCCGTGGAATGGGTAGTTTTTCGCTTTCAGCGCCGGGATGGACGATACGACGCCTGGATCTCCGGCGGCTTCCTGCTGTTCCTGGCCCTGCCGCTGGTTGTTGGCCTTGCCTGGTTGCTACCGGGCCTGTTGAAACCTTCAAACTGGGCCACTCGCGACTTCACGCTGGCCACCCGCCTGTTCAGCGAGGCACGCATCGTTCCATCGTATGTCGTCTGGACGTTGCTACCCACGCCTGATGCGCTGAGCTTCTATCATGACAACTTCCATATCTCGACGAGCCTGCTGTCGCCATGGACCACGGCCGCAGGGATTGTGTCGCTGGTTTTGATGATTTTCCTGGCGCTGCGGTTACGGACACGTCAACCGCTCATCGCCCTGGGATTGCAGTTCTTCATCGGCTGCCATCTGCTGACCGGCACCATTCTGTCACTCGAGCTGATCTACGAGCATCGCAACTATTTCGCCAGTTTCGGCCTGTTGCTCGCTATCGTGCCAGCGCTTATCGTCAACACTCAGCACACACCCGAGCGGATGCTGTGGATTCGCCGTGCTCTTTTCGCCGTCCTGCTTCTGCTATGGGCCAGTCTTACGGCGATGACGTCACAGGCCTGGAGCAGCCCGTTGCGGCTCGCCGAGGAATTGGCGGCACGCGCTCCTGATTCTCCACGCGCTCAGTACGAACTCGGGCGCACCTATATCATCTATTCCAATTACGACCCTGCATCGCCCTTTACGCAAATGGCGTACGCACCGCTGGAGCGTGCTGCCGCCCTGCCCGAATCATCGATCCTTCCCGAGCAGGCACTGATTTTCATGAATTCGCGCATGCACCTGCCTCTCAAGGAATCATGGTGGGAAACCATGACGAGCAAACTGAAGGCACGCATGCCAACCGTCCAGGACGAGAGTTCATTGGGCGCCCTCGTTCAATGCGCGCGCGCCGAGCAATGCGATCTTCCCAAGCAGCGCATGATCGAAGCCTTTCTGGCCGCACTGTCTCACCCGCGTACCGGGCCTCGCACACTCGCCACCTATGGCGACTACGCGTGGAACGTTCTGAACGACAAGAGCCTGGGCCTGCGCATGGCAACCGAAGCCTTGAAGGCAAGCCCCAACGAACCGGCTTACCACATCACCGTCATTCGTATGCTGATCGCACAAGGCAAGCTCGACGAAGCTCAGCGCGCTATCAAGGATCTTGAGGCTCTCAACTACGGCGGCCGGCTGGACAGCAGCATTGCCGAGCTTCGTGTTCGAGTGTCTTCTATGTAGCGCAATGGCCCAAGCACGGCTTCATCATCCGGGCGATCCATCGGGCGTTGACCGCATCGCCTTTTGCAGCAGGCCTTCCAGCTTGACCGCCAACGTCTTCCAACTCAGCGCCAGCGACGACGGAACCACCACCGGAGACCGAAGCTGCTGCCCCAATCGCTGGGAGAGGCCCTGGACATCGCCCGGCGCATACAGACACGCCGGATAGCCTTGCAGCAGCAAGGCGGCGTCGCCCACGGCAGATACGACTACCGGGAGCTCACTTGCCACCATCTCGGCAAGCTTCTGTGGGTAGCAGGCACGCCCAAAAGCGCTGTCCTTGTTGCACACAACCCCGACATCCAGCGCTGAGTACAGAAGAGGCACCTGCGCATGCGCAAGCTCTCCCAAATCCAGGGCGTCCCCGGCGAGATCCCTCGATAGCGCGCGATCACGCGGCCCTGCGACCACCAACTTTACGGACGGCTCCCGTTCGCGCAGTAATCGATAAGCATCCAACAGATCGCCAATACCGCGAGAAGCGCTCAGAGCGCCTGCGGTGCCTATCAAAGGAACATCCTGCGGCAGGCCTAGTCGTTGCCGTGCTTCACCGCGTCCCGTGGCCTGCATGAACATTCCCGGGACCCCGTTCTCCACCACTTCCACAGGAGCAACGATCGACGCCCGTGACTTAAGGGTGGCAGCAAGCGAATGACTGACAGCACTTAGCCCATCCAACCGCATGGATGCCCTGCGCAACGCGGTGCGCAGTCCTGGTAGGGACGTCAGGCCGAACGCCTCGTAATCATCGTAGAAATCAGCCACCGTCGGTATACGCGAGCGGCGCCCGACTTCCATCGCACCGATGACATGAAAAGCGTCCGAACTGGCCCAGATCACCTCCGGACGAAATTCGTGCAGAAGCTCCTGAAGTCTGCGCCAATAGGCGAGCGGCGAGCGCCACGCATCCACCGAATGCCAGGTAACGCCCGATTCCATTCCACGCGATTCGCCGCGCAGGCGGTACGAAGCGGCGAGAACCACCACTTCGTGCCCCCTCGCTGCCAGTTCCACCGGCAATTCGTACAGACGACCATAGCGGTCATCGAGAAGATCTTTGCCGGTGTACTGCCGCTTATTGAGAACAAGCAGGCGCATACGCCCCATCCCTGCCCGCGGCCTGCGACAACAATGAAAGATTGGCGGCCGCTACCGCCTCGATCGCAAATCGCTGCTCCACCAGCGTACGCGCGTGGCGGCCAAGCCGAAGTACGTCGTCGTCGGAGACACCAAACATCTGCAGCAGCGCCTTCGTCAGATCATCGATGGAGTTGGGATTGCATACCCACCCTGCCTCGCCATCCACATAGGCATCGATACCGTCACAACGGGTACACAATACCGGAAGCCCAGCCTCCATCGCCTCCAAAGCCGAATTGGACATCCCCTCGTAGCGAGACGGGAGCACGAAAACATCGGCTTGCAACAAGATGGAGCGGACCGCATCCATCTGAACAGGATCTTGGAATTGTATGCAGTCGGCCAGGCCGAGGTGCTCTACCTGGCGGATCAACGCTTCACGTTGTCCTCCATCGCCGAACAAATCCAGATGGAAATGGATGCCTTGTTTCCGACACAACGCCAATGCAGGAATCAGGAGATCCAAACCCTTCTGCTCGCTATGGCGCCCGGTCCAGATCAGCCGCCGCACTTTCGCGACGGATATACGCGGAGTCAAATCCTGTACTGCAATTCCATTGGGCACTCGACTCAGTTGCGGCCGTTCGATACCGATCGCCTTCAAGTCATCGGCAATGGCTGTGTTGATGAGATTGATGACCTGCACATGGCGATCGACCAACCTGGCTAACCATCGCCAGCCCGGAATGGAGCGGACAAAAGCCGCGTCGCCGGCACCTCGCGCATTGATCGGACAGGCCATGATCGGCCACTTGCAAAGCCTCATACCCTTCAACATGACCAGGCACAACAGACCATCGCTTATCCCGCGGCAGTACACCACGTCGTAGGCGTGCCGTTTGCGCATGACCAGCCCAGCCATCGACATGGCATAGCCGATGGCCCGCCCGAGCCGTCCGCCGAAACTCCAGCTGTGTATCCGGTGAGTACGGATAGTTTGGCCGGATACGTCCTGCATGCCGTCCGGAATGCGATGCCCGGCCACTTCCACCGATGCGCCCGCTCTGACCCACGCGGCCGCCAAACGCGCCACTTGATTCTCCGCCCCGCCCAGCACGTGCGGAGGCAGGTTGCCGATGACCAGGATCCGCAAGGCATCTTCAGCCATGGCGAGCGCTCCAGCTCAAGTACATGAGCAGCGCCCATAAGGCATACCCATAGTCCGCGCGCCCGGACAAATGGTCGTCAAACAATGAGCGGACCACCTTCGCATCTATCCATGCATCACGCCTCAACGCTTCGTCGCTCAATAAATCGGCCGCCCATTCGCGCAAGGGTCCGCGAAGCCACGCACTGATCGGCACATCGAAACCGTGCTTCGGACGCGACGCCAGCGAGGAAGGAAGCTGCCTTCCCAGCATCTTTCTCAGCAACAGCTTGCCTGTGCCGCGCCGCGCCAACCATCGCTGCGGCATGCGCCAGGACAAGGCAAGAAGACGAGGATCCAGGAGCGGCACGCGCAGCTCCAGCGCCACCGCCATACTCGCCCGATCGAGCTTGCTGTGGATACCCTCGGGAAGGCTCAGTCGCTGATCCACATAGCGCATTCGCTGCGCCAAGCCACTGACGTTCGTTGGAATACGGGGCCACGCCCAGCGCAAGCCGCGTGAGAGCACCTCGCCCCCTATCCCACCCCCGCCGCCCGTGAAAGCAAGCAACCTCGCGTAATAGTCGTCTCCATCGATCGCCGGAATACGTGCGGCCTGCCTGAGCAAGGACGCCGACCGCTTTCCGCGAGGAGCCAGCCGCCCGGCCTGCTCCAGAACCCCTCCGGCCACCCGCCTGCCGCCCTCGCCCAGCCCATGAAGTATGCCCCACGAACTCTCGGCATTCAGATAGCGCTGGTAGCCGTGGAACAGTTCGTCGCCGCCATCTCCGGTCAGGGCCACCGTCACTCGCTTCCTGGCAGCTTCGCAAACCAGCAAAGCAGGAATCTGCGCCACGTCAGCAAAGGGTTCGTCGTAGACATCGGGCAAACGGGCCACCATATCCAGCGCATGCGACGCGGATACCCTGATCTCTTCGTGCTCGGTACCCAGAAGCTGAGCGATATCGCGTGCCGGACCGGATTCGTCCAAGGCCACTTCATCGAAGCCGACCGTGAAGGTTCGAACGGGTGAACGCGACTGGCGCTGCATGCTGGCCACGACCAGACTCGAATCGACTCCACCCGACAACAGAGCCCCAACGGAAACATCAGCCATCATGCGGATGCGCACGGCGTCGTCGAGCAGCGCCTGCAAGGCGTCTATGGCGCCGTCCTCCGTCCCGTCCCACGGGTGCGCCAGTGCTTGCCCGACGGTTTCATCGAGGCTCCAGTAAGCCTCCAGCCTCGCCGTAAATGCCTCGATCGACAGCGGCGCGGCAGCATCTGCGATACGTAGTCTTAGCAAGCTCGCCGCGGGCAGCTTGAACACGTTCTTCTGGATGCTCCACGGCGCAGGCACGTAGCCGAGCCGGAGCATGAGCGCAAGCGCTGAGGGTTCGACCTCTCTCTTCCATTCCGGATGGCAACGCAAAGCCCTCAATTCGGAGCCGAATACGAGCGCACCGGAGACCCACCCTACGTATAACGGCTTTTCGCCCGTGCGGTCGCGCGCGAGTACAAGCTGTTCGCTTGAACGATCCCACAGTGCGATGGCAAACATGCCGTTGCAGCGGCGCAACGCTTCATCCAAGCCCCACTCGACAACGGCCGCGAGCAACACCTCCGTATCGGAATGGCCATGCCATCCCGATACGCCGGCCTCTATCAGCGCCTGACGTAACTCGGAATGGTTGTAGATTTCGCCATTGAACGAAAGCACATACCTTCCGTCATGGGAATGCATGGGCTGTGCACCCGCAGGCGAAAGATCGACCACTGCAAGCCTGCGATGAGCCAGGCCCACGCCGATCCGGTCGTCAAACCATATGCCAGCGTCATCCGGGCCGCGATGACGCAGCGATGAACCCATGGATAAGAGCAGAGACTCCGCCCCCATGGCTGCATTTCCCAGAAATCCTGCTATTCCGCACATTGGAGGTGGCTCAATCGGCAGGGAAACTCTTCATGTACAAGCATAGGTAGCTACCCGACTTCATAGCGGCTTCCTGCATGAGGCCTCCACGCCGTTGCCACCATGAGTCACTTGGATATCGGTCGCTCCCAATTGCTCCAGAAAGCTCCGAATCTGCTTGGCGGTCCGTCGATGCTTGTAGACATCGGTCATTGCATCGTTGGTATCGAGCAACATCCAGTCGTAGTACATCTCCCGATCACGCAATCCGAAATGCGGGTAATAATTGACGATCGGATTCATTCTACTGAGTACGAACTGGGCAACCTTCGACTCGCGAAAGCGCCATACCAATGGGAACCAGAAATCGAACACTCGCTTGACGGCGGCGAACTGCCGCTCCTTCGGAAGGCGCAGGAAATACCAGCGATAGAACAGGCCCGCGACACCGAGCGGCGGCGGCATGAAGTTCCTCAGCTTCCACCGGTAATGGTCGAATACCAGCCGACCACCGGGCCGCACCCGCGACCACAGTGCACGGATGCTCTCTTCGGAGTCCGGCGTATGCTGCACCACGCCCAGGCAAAGCACGAGGGCATAGGCTTCCCGGGGGAAGGGCATCTGGCGTATGTCCGCCTGAACGAGGCACAGCCGATCGCTCGCCCCATTGTTGGCCTTGTTCGCTGCGACAGCGCCGGAGAAGTCGAACGAGTCGAGTACCGCTCCATGCTTCAGCAGAATTTCGGTAAACCTCCCGGCGCCCGAGCCTGCCTCCAGAACCAGCTGCCCGTCGAGCGATGCCAGGCTTTGCCCAAGGCAGCGCTCCAGGCGAGTGGCTGACAAGGGAATGCCCGTCGCCGAATCCAGCTGAGTCCTTGGAAACCGCACCCATTGTTCACCGAAGGCACGTGCGTAGTTTTCGCCGGCAACAAAGCGCGGCACGCCATCCACGATCGGATAGCTGGTGCCGTCCTGCGCGATGTACGCAGCTTCGCTCCGTTCGAGCGGCGAGCCGGATCGGGGGTCGACCAAACGGGAGCATGGAGTTGTCGGTGTATTCATTCGGATCTTGGCAACACTCTATGGAATCTTAAGAGCCATCGCGGCCAGCACGGGCCACGCGCATCACGTATACGCGGCACGATGATCCCAGCCATCGGGAAAGCCAGCGGCGTGCGGATATCGGCAAGCGCTCGGCGAAAAGCATGTTCCCGGTATAGAACAGCCCGGTCGGATAACTTTTTTCGACCCGGAAGCCCGCCTCGGCAAACATCGCTTGCCAGCACCGCTCTGAAAAATAACGAGCCTCGGTAAGCGTCGTGCCTCGCTCGCCATGACGCTCCGGCCACAACATGGTCCACCAGGGTCTTGGCGGCTTGCCGCCTCCTCCTTTGCCTTTGGGCACTGGCCCGGCGAGCCGACGCCAGACTCTGGTAAACAGCCAGGGGTAGTGCGTCAAGCTGGTCCACCACCGCCAAGCAGGCGTCGGCAGCACATGTACGGCGAGCGCACCGCTGGCCATGACGCGCCGGCATTCATCCAGCAGGGGTCCGATGGAGGAGACATGTTCCAGCACGTTGGAGCTGAACACCACATCCACCGACGAATCGGGCAGCGGCAATCGGGTTCCATCGTAATCGACCACCGGAAAGACCCGCTCGGCGGCATAGCTGCTCACAGGGAGGTCGACCGCCGTCACCCGATATCCGTGAGCCTGCAGCAGCGCCGACTGATGCCCCGTGCCGGCACCGATGTCCAATACCCGCACGCCTGCCTGAGCCGAACCCGGACCGGGAAGCTCGGCGATCACGAGACCAAGCTCATACTCGCGCACGGAATGCAGGTAGTCGTTACTCATGTATTTTTTTAATCCGCCGCGTCATGCCGTAGACCACACGGCCCCATACGAGCACCCCAAGAAGAGCCTCGGCACCAAGCACTACTTCCACCACGCCCTCAAGCCCGGCAATTGGCGCACGCCACGCGATACCAGCCGCCATGGCGCAGACGGCCAGCACCTCGCTGAAGAAGCGCCAACTTTTCCACCCCAGACCCAGCAGGGCATTGGTTCCCAGGATACGCAGGCAGTACAGGGGCACGTACAGCGCCAGCAAACGTACAGCCGCGGCAGACTCAGCGAAGCTCGGGCCAAGAAGCCACGGCACCAGACCGCTGCCGAGCCAAACCACCCCTCCCATCACGACGCCATACCCTCCGGCGCCGAAGGCGAGCAACGACAGGGCCCGTACCGCACCCATCGGCTTGTCGACCGCTCGAAACAGTCTGGGCAAAGCCGCTGTCACCATGGCATCGATAGGGAGGGCCGCGACGCTTACGAATCGGTTCGCCGCGACGTAGCGCCCAGCCAATGCCTCCCCGCCCCAAAGGAGTGCGAATGACTTGTCCAGCGTGCTAAGCGCAAGCGTGCTCGCCTGCATGGCGGAGAAGCCCAAGCCGGATCGAATATCGCTCCAGCGAACTGCGCTTCCTGCCGATTCGATGGCAAGTCGGCGCCGGCTGTCCAGAATCAGGAGCAACGATGCAGCGGCGGTAAGCAAGCCATGTAGCCAAGCATAGGTATCGATGCTCACTCCGGCGGGGAACAGATGCAACAAGAGCACGGCGATAACGCGAGCCATCGAAAGAACCACCGGGGCCGCCGATGCAAACCCCATCCATCCGCGGGCCGCATACGCGTAGGCGACCTGGGTGACCCACGGCGCCCATACCAGCTCGGATATCGCGATAGCCAACAACAGCGATCCGCCAGCCGTCGCGTAGATTTCTCGGGCGACAAGCAGGTAAACCCCCGCCAGTGCCACCCCGGTGATCGCCGTCAGCAAGGAAGCCTGCCGCCAACGCTCGCTCAACATTTGCGGGTCACGGGCGGCATCCTGATACATGCGCAACCCAAGCCCGAGACCGACAAAACCGCTCATAGCCAAAGCAAGAGCAGCCAGGCCGGAAAACAAGCCATAGCTCGACGCCCCTAGCGCTCGCGCAAGCAATAGAACCCAAGCCAGCTGCGCCCCCAGGCGACCGGCGCTCCAAGCCATGACGTTCAGCGAACTCCGCGCGAACGAACCGCCGCGGAACGAAATCAGCGCAGCCACTTTGCTAAGAAGAAAGGACGCCACGCGCCTTCAGCCTCTCGAACTGGACGCCGATGCACGATGCGTATCGACGATGTCCATGGACACCGCGTGCGCTACGCCATCGCCAAAAGCGTTCCAAGCAAATCCTTGGGCGAAATCCCGGCAAGGCTGCGCGAATTCGGCACCGGACTTCAATGTATCTATCACCGCGTCGGCCAGCGCTTCGTAGTCGCCCGCCTTGACCAGGCGCCCGGACCGCCCTTCGGCGACCGCATCGGTCACGCCACCGGTGGCGAAAGCCACGGTCGGCAAGCCATGGGCAGCCGCCTCCACCGCAACCATGCCGAATCCCTCGGGGTCGCCGGGAAGTTCGCGCACCGGAAACACATGGACATCGGCGGCACCGTACACCACACCCAGCTGGCCGTAATCGGTGATCTGGCCAAGAAAACGCAGGCGCTCCGCCACACCGGCCCGGACAGCCTCGGCCTTGATCGAATCGATCGTCTGCGCTCCCGCATGCAGCGCATCGTTCGGCGCATCGCCCACCACCAGCAGGGTGGCCTCCGGAACGGACTGCACGATGCGCGGCAAGGCTCGCTGCACGAACTCGCGCATGCCCTTGCGAGTGCTTAAGCGTCCAACCGAGAGGAGCAGGGGCCAATCGCTCAGACCATGCTCCGCGCGAAAACGCTTCGTCGCTTCGGCATCGGGAAGCGCGGGCATTTGTACACCGGGATGGACGATACGAATCTTCGAAGCGGCAACGCCGGCCGAGATGGCCAAGGCACGGGTCGCCTCACTGTTGGCGATGATGCGTTCCATGCGCCGGAGCGCGGGGAACCACAGTCCACGATAGACCGGATGCGAAACTGCCATATCCAGTCCATGCACGTAGGCTGCCGCGCGCGCTTTCGCGCTTCTCGCGGCGAGCCAGACGGGCAAGGCGGTGAGGCCGCTGCCGGCGATCACCACATCGGGACGCCAGCGACGCGCGAGCCTGCATGCTTCGAAACATGCTCCAGCAAGGAATTTCCACAATGGCCGGAGCGGAACTTCCACGATCTCCACGCCAGCAGGAGCCTGCACGGCGGAACCGGCTGGACCGATCACCCGAACCTCGCCATAGCGAGCGAGTTCCTGGGCCATATGCCAGTTTAGCCGCTCCATGCCACCGACAAGCGGCGGCAGGTTGCGCGTCACTAGCAGGAAGCGGGGTCGCTCAACCATCGCGCCGATACATCAGCGCCGTGATCTGCTCCGAGACCAAGCCGATCAGGAAGATGATGACCGCCGCGCTCCACATCAGCGTGCTCATGTTGGTCAGGCGACCTTCGTGCGAGAAGGTCCACGCGTAATTAGCGCAACCGAGCAGGAAGAACACCACGGCCGTCGGCGCAAACAGCTTCAGCGGCGAATACAGTGTGGCGATCTTAAATATGATGAGCAGGAACCGCACGCCGTCCTTCAATGGCTTGATATGGCTCTTGCCTACTCGCTGCGCTGCCTTGATCGGCAGGTACGCCACGGGATAGGCGCTGCGGAAGAACGCCATCGTGCTGGTCGTCGGATACGAAAATCCGTTCGGCAGCAGGTGCAGGAACTCGCGGAAACGTTCGGCGCGCACGGCGCGAAATCCTGACGTCAGATCCGCCACCTCATGCCCCGTCATCCGCGTCGCCAGCCAGTTATAGATCGTATTGGCCACGCCGCGGCCGACGCCAGCCTGGCTACCCCAGTCACGGGCGCCGACCACCATATCGTAGCCCTCCGCCAAGCGCTCAAGCAGCCTGGCGATGTCCGCCGGGTCATGCTGCCCGTCGCCGTCCATAAATACCAGGATGTCCCCGCTGGCCGCGCGGGCGCCGCGCTTGACGGCCGCGCCGTTGCCCATCGAGTACGGCGAGGACAGGCATTGCACGTCGGCTGATCCGCAGATCTCGCGGGTATCGTCAGTGGAGCCGTCGTCCACCACGATGATCTCGGCGTCCGGCTGCGTCGCCCGCAGGCGCGGCAGCAGGGTCTTCAGGGCCGCGGCCTCGTTCTTGGCCGGCAAAACGATACTGATACGGTCCAAAATGACTCCCCCGAGCGTAAACGCGAATGATAGCCTGCCCACGACGGAGCGGCTGTGGCCGATTTGACGAAACGGCCATGTTTTCATGACGTAACGGCCGTGCCGCAAAAGTCCGCGGAGCCGGCAAAACTGTGCAGGGAGTCACCTTATCGTCATTGGCCCCGACTGATGGGTGACCGGTCACGACATCTGCGGTAAATTCCCTGCCAATCAGGGGGCTGGGCGACATTCAGGTTATGGCGACGCAAATGCAACCGTCACTGGCAGGGCTGTCGGGCATGGCCCGCCGCCTGGTGTCCGAAGGGGTCCTCCCCGAGCCGGACGTACGCAAGGCGGTACTCGACTCCACCCAGGCCAAGACCACGCTGACCGCCTGGCTGCTGGACCACGGCCTGATCGACAGCAGCCGGCTCACCCAGCTCGCCTCGGCCGAGTTCGGCATGCCGGCGATGGATGTGTCCTCGCTGCAGCCGGCCAGCATGCCGCTCAACCTGATCAGCGAGGCGCTGGTCAACAAGCATCACGCCCTGCCCCTGTTCCGCCGCGGCAAGCGCCTGTTCGTCGGCATCGCCGACCCGATGCAGTCGCACGCCCTGGACGAGATCAAGTTCCACTCCAACTGCATGGTGGAACCGATCCTGGTCGAGCGGGCCCAGCTGCACCGGGTGATCGAGAGCGCGCTCACCGCCATGAACGCCCGAGTCCCCGACCTGGGCGGCGACGACCTGGACGAACTGGCGCTCGAGGCCGGCGACGAGGACGGCGACAGCACCGGCATCGACGCCAACGCGAACGACGACGCGCCGGTGGTGAAGTTCGTCAACAAGATCCTGGTCGACGCGATCAAGCGCGGCGCCTCGGACATCCACTTCGAGCCGTTCGAGACCAACTACCGGGTGCGCCTGCGCATGGACGGCATGCTGCGCGCGGTGGCCAGCCCGCCGATGAAGCTGTCCTCGCGCATCTCCTCGCGCCTGAAGGTGATGGCCGGCCTGGACATCGCGGAGCGGCGCGTGCCGCAGGACGGCCGCATCAAGCTCAACCTGTCCAAGAGCCGCGCGGTCGACTTCCGCGTCAGCACGCTGCCCACGCTGTTCGGCGAGAAGATCGTGCTGCGTATCCTGGACGCCTCGACCGCCAAGATGGGCATCGACAAGCTCGGCTACGAGGAAGTGCAGAAGCAGCTCTACGTCGACGCGATCCACAAGCCCTACGGCATGGTGCTGGTCACCGGCCCCACCGGCTCCGGTAAGACCGTGTCGCTGTATACGGCGCTCAATATCCTCAATACCAACGAGCGCAACATCTCCACGGTCGAGGACCCGGTCGAAATCCGCGTCGAGGGCATCAACCAGGTCCAGCAGAACACCAAGCGCGGCATGACCTTCGCGGCAGCCCTGCGCTCCTTCCTGCGCCAGGATCCGGACGTGATCATGGTCGGCGAAATCCGCGACCTGGAAACCGCCGAGATCGCCATCAAGGCGGCGCAGACCGGCCACATGGTGCTGTCCACCCTGCATACCAACGACGCGCCGCAGACCATCTCGCGCCTGATGAACATGGGCATCGCGCCCTACAACATCACCTCGTCGGTGACCCTGATTATCGCCCAGCGCCTGGCCCGCCGCCTGCACGAGTGCAAGAAGCCGCTGGACCTGCCACCGGCGACCCTGCTGGCCGCCGGCTTCACCCAGGAAGAGATCGACGCCGGCCTGACCCTGTACGAAGCGGTCGGCTGCGACAACTGCAACGAAGGCTACAAGGGCCGCGTCGGCATCTATCAGGTGATGCCGATGCTGGAGGACATCCAGAAGATCGTGCTGCAGGGTGGCAACGCGATGCAGATCGCTGAAGCGGCGCGCAAGGCGGGCGTCAACGACCTGCGCGCGTCGGCCCTGTTGAAGGCCAAGCAGGGCGTCACCAGCCTGACCGAGATCGACCGCGTGACCAAGGACTGACATCCGCCTCCTTGCCAGACCGCGACACAGCTAGCATTAGAGTTGGGTGCCAAGGCACGGATTGCCTGAGGCATTTGGATTAAGCTGCAACAAATCTGTCGCCGGCTCCATGCCCGGCACGCTCGAAGGGGGAGTTCCTAAATGGCCACAGCAGTTACGGCAGCCAAAGACGCTCGCGCCCGCGGCGTAGCGCGCGCCGCCGTCAGCCAGTTGACCACGTACGACTGGATGGCGCTGGACAAGCGCGGCAAGCGCATGAAGGGCGAGATGCCGGCGAAGAACGCCTCGCTGGTGAAAGCCGAGCTGCGCCGCCAGGGCATGAATCCGCAGACGGTGCGCGAGAAGTCCAAGCCCCTGTTCGGCTCTGCCGGCAGCACGGTCAAGCCGCGCGACGTCGCCATCTTCAGCCGCCAGATCGCCACCATGATGGCCTCGGGCGTACCGATGGTGCAGTCCTTCGAGATCATCGCCGACGGCCAGAAGAACATCCGCTTCAAGAACATGCTGGTCGACGTCAAGCAGGGCATCGAAGGCGGTGCCTCGATGCACGAGGCGCTGGCGAAGTATCCGGTGCAGTTCGACGAGCTCTACCGCAACCTGGTGCATGCGGGCGAATCCGCCGGTGTGCTCGACACGGTGCTGGACACCGTGGCGACCTACAAGGAGCGGATGGAGGCCATCAAGAGCAAGATCAAGAAGGCCCTGTTCTATCCGGTGATGGTGCTGGCGGTGGCGCTGCTGGTCAGCATGATCCTGCTGCTGTTCGTGGTGCCGGTGTTCCAGCAGACCTTCAAGGACGCCGGCGCCGAGCTGCCGGCGCCGACCCAGATCGTGATCTCCGCCTCGGAGTTCATGCAGAGCTACTGGTACGTCGTGATCGGCGTCATCATCGGCGGCATCGTCGCCCTGGTGATGGCCAAGAACCGCTCGCAGAAGTTCGCGCATTTCCTGGACCGCGTGATGCTGAAGCTGCCCGTGGTCGGTGCCATCCTGCGCCAGTCCGCGATCGCCCGCTTCGCCCGCACCCTCGGCGTCACCTTCCGCGCCGGCGTGCCGCTGGTGGAAGCGATGGACGCGGTGGCCGGCGCCACCGGCAGCATCGTCTACGGCGATGCGGTCAGGCAGATGCGCGACGACATCGCAGTCGGCCACCAGCTGCAGCTGGCCATGCGCCAGACCGGCCTGTTCCCGAACATGGTGGTGCAGATGACCGCCATCGGCGAGGAATCCGGCGCCCTGGACAGCATGCTGTTCAAGGTGGCCGAGTTCTACGAGGAAGAGGTCAACAACGCCGTCGACACCCTGTCCACCCTGCTCGAGCCGCTGATCATGGTGATCCTCGGCGTGCTGGTGGGCGGCATGGTGGTGTCGCTGTACCTGCCGATCTTCAAGCTCGCGGGCACCGTGTAAGCTGCCGCATCCGAGCCCCTCTCTCCCACGGGGACTACCTTCGGGTCGCCGCTGGGAGAGGGGGGCTTTTTTTATAGCTGTCGATTTGTCACCGAGATGACGATGCCTGAGCTTCCTCTTTGGGCCTGGACCACCGTGGCGGCCGTGCTCGGCCTGCTGGTGGGCAGCTTTCTCAACGTGGTGATCCTGCGCCTGCCCCTGCGCATGGAGGCGATGTGGCGCGAGCAGGCGCGCGAGGCGCTGGAACTGCCCGCCGAAGAAGCCGAGCCGCTGCCCCCCGGCATCGTGCGCGAGCCCTCGCACTGCCCGCACTGCAAGCATCGCCTGTCGGTGTTCGACAACATCCCGCTGTTCGGCTGGCTGCTGCTGCGCGGCCGCTGCCGCTACTGCAAGGCGCCGATCTCCATCCAGTACCCGCTGGTGGAACTGCTCGGCGGCGTGCTCAGCGCCATCGTGGTGTGGAAGTTCGGCCCGACCTGGCCGGCGCTGGCGGGGCTGGCCTTCACCTGGCTGCTGATCGCGCTGGCCGGCATCGACTTCCGCACGCAATACCTGCCGGACGAGCTCAACTACCCCTTGCTGTGGATCGGCCTGCTGCTGAGCCTGCAGCCGATGTTCGTGTCGCCCACCTCGGCGATCATCGGCGCGGCCATCGGCTACCTCAGCCTGTGGAGCGTGTACTGGCTGTTCAAGCTCGCCACCGGCAAGGAAGGCATGGGCTACGGCGACTTCAAGATGCTGGCCGCGATGGGCGCATGGATGGGCGCCGGCGCGCTGCTGCCGATCGTGCTGCTGTCCTCGCTGGTGGGCACGCTGATCGGCGGTACGCTGATCGTGCTGCGCCGGCACAAGGCCGAGGTGCCGATCCCGTTCGGCCCGTTCATCGCCATGGCCGGCTGGCTGTGGTTCGTCGCCGGCGACTGGCTGCTGCTCACTTATCAGCAGCTGACCGGGCTGCGGTGAACGTGCCGCGCCCCTACGTCGTCGCGCTCACCGGCGGCATCGCTTCCGGCAAGAGCGCAGTGGCGCGCCGGTTCGAGGCGCTGGGGATCATGGTCTACGACGCCGACGTGGCCGCGCGGGAAGTGGTCCAGCCCGGCAGCGAGGGCCTGGCGGCGATCGTGCAGACCTTCGGCGCCGGCGTACTCGACGGCGCCGGGCAACTGGACCGCGCCGCGATGCGCCGGCGCGTATTCGCCGACGACATGGCGCGGCGCCAGCTCGAAGCGATCACCCACCCGCGCGTGCGCAGCTGGCTGCGCGAACGCGCCGGCGCCGACCACGGCCCGTACTGCCTGCTGGCGATTCCGCTGCTGGCCGAAAACATCGCGCATTACCGCTGGGTCGACCGCGTGCTGGTGGTCGATACCACGGAAGCCGCGCAGCTCGCGCGGCTGGTGCGGCGCGACGGCATCGACGAAGCACTGGCCCGCCGCATGATCGAGCGCCAGGCACGACGCGAAGAACGCCTCGCCATCGCCGACGACGTGATCGGCAATACCGGCGAAGAAGCCGCGCTGGATACCGAAGTGACCGCCCTGCACCAGCGCTATCTGGCGCTGGCCAAAGCCAAGGCTTGAGCGCGGCTCAGCCGCCTTGGAAGCCGCCGCCCCAGAAGCCGCGGATCCCCGCAACGCCCTGCCCGCCCAGCGCGCGTGCGCGCGGCAGGTCCGCCTCGCCCATGCCACCGAGCGCATAGACCGGCAGCGCCGCCGCCTCGGCCAGCGCCGCAAATGCCGGCCAGCCCAATGCGGGCGCATCCGGATGCGTCGCCGTGACGGCCACCGGCGACACCGTGGCGAAATCGGCGCCCAGCGCGAGCGCCCGCGCCAGTTCGCCGGCATCGTGGCAGCTCGCTCCCACGGGCTGGTTCCAGGGCAAGGGGCGTCCGGTTCCCTGCAATTGGACGGCCTTGAGCTGCACGCCGACGCCAGGGCCGAGTGCGCGCGCGCCTTCGACATCGCCGTTGAGCATCAGCAACGCGCCGCAGCCTTTCGCCTCTGGCAGCAGCAGCGCGGCCAGTTCCCGCACCTGCTCCAGCGGCCAGCGCGGCAGGCGCAGCTGCAGCAGTCGCTCGCCGTGGGCCAGGGCCTCGCGCAGCATCGCGGCGCACGCGTCAGCCGCCGTGGGCGGCAGGTCGGCAGGAGTGATCGGATAACGCGGCGGCAGGCGCAGCGCCTGCAGGATGGCGCGATCGGCCGGTGCCAGCTGGGCCAGCTCGACGGCAGCGGGAGCGGCCCACTGCAGCGCCGTATGCTCCAGCGGCTGCGGTTCGCGCTGCCAATGGCGCACCACCCAGGCATCGAGCAGCAGGCGCTTGGCGCCATAGGCCCAGGGCACGCGGGTCAGCGCTTCGCCCGGCCCGATCTCGATGCCCAGTTCTTCGCGCAATTCGCGCGCCAGCCCAGCGCTGGCCGATTCGCCCGGCTCCAGCTTGCCGCCGGGAAACTCCCAGGCGCCCGCCAGATGCTTGCCCGGCGGCCGCTGCGCGAGCAGCACGCGTCCAGCCGGGTCGACCAGGACGCCGGCCATGACGTGGATGACGTCGCTGGGGGGGATCGAGCTCAAATGCTGCTGCGGACGTACTCGACCATATCGAAGTCGTAGGCGTGGTCGGCGTCTTTCTTGTGATGGGTGCGGCTGAGCTCGGTCCAGTCGCTGAAATGCACGCCGGGGAAGAACGTGTCCGCGCCATCCACCGCCGCATTGACCCAGGTCAGGTACAGCCGCTGCGCCTTGGGCAGCGCCGCCTTGTAGACCTCGCCGCCGCCGATCACCATCAGCCCGGTGCCGCTGGCGCGGGCCAGGCCTTCCTCCAGCGAACGCACGGTGACCTGGCCGGGAAACGGCGCTTCATGCTTGCGCGTCAGCACCAGGTTGGTCCGGCCCGGCAGGGCGCGGCCGACCGACACCGCCGTGTTGTAGCCCATCAGCACGAACTTGCCGAGCGTGAGCTCCTTGAACCAGCGCAGGTCGTCCGGCAGGTGCCAGGGCAGCTGGCCCTTGCGGCCGATGGCAGAGTTCTCGTCGAGCGCGGCGATGAGCGAAATGGCCATGAAGACTCCAGATGAAGCGAACCGTATGGGGACGCACGGGCGGCCAGGTGGGGGTCGGCGCGCGCTAGCCGCGCATTCTACTCACGAACGCGCGGCCGCCGCACGCCAGCTCAGACCGCCACGGGCGCCTTGATGGCCGGATGCGGGGCATAGCCCTCGATGGCCACGTCCTCGAAGCGGAAGTCCTCCAGCACCTGTACATCCGGGTTGAGCCGCAGCGTCGGCAGCGCGCGCGGTTCCCGCGTCAGCTGCAGCTGCGCCTGCTCGACGTGATTGCTGTACAGGTGGGCGTCGCCCAGCACGTGCACGAAATCGCCCACGCCCAGGCCGCAGACCTGCGCCACCATGTGGGTGAGCAGCGCATAGCTGGCGATATTGAACGGCACGCCCAGGAAGATATCGCCCGAACGCTGGTACAGCTGGCAGCTCAGGCGCCCGTCGGCGACGTAGAACTGGAACATCGTATGGCACGGCATCAGCGCCATCCGCGGCAGCTCGCCCACGTTCCAGGCGTTGACGATCAGCCGGCGCGAATCCGGATTGCGGCGGATCTCCTCCACCACCCAGCGGATCTGGTCCACCGTGCCGCCGTCGGCGCTGCGCCAGGCGCGCCACTGCTCGCCGTAGACCGGGCCGAGGTCGCCGTTGGCGTCGGCCCATTCGTCCCAGATGCTGACCCCGTGTTGCTTGAGGTAGGCGATGTTGGTGTCGCCGCGCAGGAACCAGATCAGCTCGTGGATGATCGACTTCAGATGCAGCTTCTTGGTGGTGACCAGCGGGAAACCCTCGCGCAGGTCGAAGCGCATCTGCCAGCCGAACACGCTGCGCGTGCCGGTGCCGGTGCGGTCGGCCTTGACGCTGCCGTGTTCGAGCACGTGGCGCAGCAGGTCCAGATAAGCGCGCATCAGCCTTACTCCTTCGCCGGCATCGCCACGGTGTATGGCCGCAGCGTCGGCGCCTTGCGGGACATGAAGATCAGCACCAGGCCCACCACGATCAGCGGCAGCGACAGCACCTGCCCCATGGTGAGCCAGCCGAAGGCCAGGTAACCGAGCTGCGCATCGGGCAGGCGCACGAATTCCACGGCGAAGCGGAAGCAGCCGTACAGCAGCGCGAACAGACCCGAGACCAGATAGCGCGGCCGCGGCTTCAGCGATACCAGCCACAGCACGGCGAACATCACCACGCCTTCCAGCAGCATCTCGTACAGCTGCGAGGGATGCCGCGGCAGGCGGTCCGGCGCATTCGGGAAGATCATCGCCCACGGCACGTCGCCGGGCTTGCCCCACAGCTCGCCGTTGATGAAGTTGCCCAGGCGGCCCAGCCCCAGGCCGATCGGCACCAGCGGCGCGACGAAATCCACCGTGTCGAAGAACTTCAACTGCTGCCGGCGCGACCACCACAGCCCCGCGGCGAGCACGCCCAGCAGGCCGCCGTGGAAGCTCATGCCGCCGTCCCATACACGAAACAGCGCCAGCGGGTCGGTCCAGATCCAATGGATATCCGTGTAGAACAGCATGTAGCCCACGCGGCCGCCCACGATCACGCCCATCATCCCGAAGAACAGCAGGTCGCCCAGCGCATCGCGTGTCACCGGCAGGCGGCCGTGGCGGCGGCGGTACTCGGCCAGCAGCCAGACGCCGAAGAAACCGCCCAGGTACATCAGCCCGTACCAGTGGATCGCGAGGGGACCGAGGCGGAACGCCACGGGATCGATGGCAACGGTGTAGGGCAGCAACATGAGTCCGATCGGGGAAGCCGGCAAAGTCCAAGTGTAGCGACACCGGCACCGCTGCCGACAGGCACGGTCGACGGCCTGGCCGCCTTGGCTATACTCGCCGGCGAACGCGAGGCGGGCCTGGGGAGGTCTCCGCGCGCCGCGCCGCCGGAAAGCGGTGGGCGTCAAGCGCGTTCGGCACGGTGGGGGCATGGCTCCCGGCCACCGGCCTGGCATGGGAGCCATCCAACAGGGGAAAACACATGTCGCTTCGTTTCGCGCGGACCGCGCTGTCCGTGCTTTGCCTATTCGCGCCCGCGGCCGCCAGCGCAGCCGATTCGGCCTCGCCAGGCCTGATCCCGGTGGAAGACTTCGCCCGCCATCCGCAGATCTCGATGCCGCGCCTGTCGCCCGACGGCAAGTACGTGGCCGTGCGCGTGGATACCGACGACGGCGACAACCATGCGCTGATGGTCTACCAGGTCAGTGACATGAGCACCCCGGTCAGCATGCTGCGCATGCCCAAGTACGAGCTGCCGACCAGCATCGTCTGGGTCAGCCCCACCCGCCTGGTGATCGAGAAGGGCAAGCAGTTCGGCTCGATCGACAAGCCGCTGTCCACCGGCGAGATCATCGCCACCGACTTCAACGGCAAGAACCAGGACTACCTCTACGGCTACAACACCCAGTCCGGCAGCCGCTCCGCCACGCGCGGCACCGACCGCGGCTGGGGCTCCATCGACGGCCTGCCCGAACGCGCCAACGGCCATTTCTACATGGGCGCGCAGAGCTGGGACGCGCAGAACCAGAGCTCGCTCTACGACGTCAATGCGCAGAAGAACACCCGCCAGATGATCGGCGACATCGGCGTGGGCGACATGACCTTCATGACCGGCGCCGACGGCCTGGCCCATTTCGCCTACGGCCGCGACGAGAACTACAACTTCGTGGTCTTCCATCGCGAGAACAACAGCTGGGCCAAGCTCGGCCCGCAGAGCACCGGCGCCAGCTTCGGCCCGATCAGCTTCGCTCCGGATCGCCAGCACATCTACGCCAGCTTCAGCGCCGACGGCGGTCCCGGCAAGCTGGTCGAGCAGGAGGAAAACGGCGCCGGCCGCCGCGACCTGGCCAAGGACGAGTTCGGCAGCATCGGCACGCTGCAGTGGACGCCGCTGCCCAACCAGCCGTTCGCGGCCACCCCGATGACCGGCGTGCCCAAGCCGATCTACATCGAGCCGAACCTGCCCGCGGCCAAGCTGCACATGGCGCTCAGCCAGAAATTCCCGGGCAAGGTGGTGGACTTCATCAACTACAGCGAAGACGGCAACCAGTTGCTGTTCTCCGTCAGCAGCGACCGCGATCCGGGCTCCTACCTGCTGATCGACACGCAGACGTTCAAGGTGCGCAAGCTGTTCGACGCGGCGTCGTGGATCGACCCGAACAAGATGGCCGAGCGGCGCCCGGTACGCTTCAAGGCCAGCGACGGCCTGGAGCTGGAAGCGTTCCTGACCTTCCCCAAGGGCTCCAAGGAAGCCAACCTGCCGATGGTGCTGGTGCCGCACGGCGGCCCGCACGACGTGCAGGACACCTGGTTCTACGACGACGACGCGCAGTTCCTGGCCAGCCGCGGTTATCTGGTGCTGCAGGTGAACTACCGCGGCTCCGGCGGGCGCGGCGCGAACTTCAAGGAAGCCGGCTTTCTCAAGTGGGGCACGCGCATCCAGCAGGACCTGATCGACGGCGTGAAGTGGGCGATCGAAGAGCGCTACGCCGACCCCTCGCGCATCTGCGTCTACGGCGGCAGCTTCGGCGGCTACTCGGCGATGATGACCACCATCCGCGCGCCGGGCCTGTTCAAGTGCGCGGTCGGCTACGCCGGCATCTACGACCTGGACATGATGTACAACAAGGGCGATATCGCCTCCAACAAGCGCGGCCGCAACTATCTGCGCACGGTGATCGGCAAGAACGACGCCGACCTGGCCGCCAACTCCCCCGACAAGCTGGCCGACAAGATCGACGTGCCGGTGCTGCTGGTGCACGGCGAGGACGACCAGCGCGCCCCGTTCGCCCAGGCCAAGGCCATGCGCGCCGCCCTCGAAGCCGCGCACAAGCCTTACCAGTGGCTGTCCAAGCCGGGCGAAGGCCACGGCTTCTACACCGAGAAGAACAACATCGAGTTCTACAACACGCTGCAGTCCTTCCTGGACAAATACATCGGTCCGAAGGCCGACGTCGCCGCCAAGTAGCTGTCGCGGAACTGACGAAAAGAACCCAAGGGAAAGGGCGCCACGGCGCCCTTTCTGCTGTTTCGCCCAGGCCAAAATGAACGTCGGCAATTACTTACGACAACAAAGCTGACACGACAGCAAGGTTGCACGAAGCTGTCACCTTGTTTTAACTTCGGGCTCACATCGCCTGCTCCCCGGCTTCGGCGATGCCACGGCACGTCCACTCCCCCCGTGGGACGCGCCATCCCAGATATCCAGGCGACCAGTGCTAAGTGGCTGGCGGCTGGCTATTTTTTGTTCGGAGTTCCTATAACAATGAAACAAAAGACCCTGCTGGCTACGGCCATCGCGGCAGCGCTCCTGCTGCAGACCTGGTCCATCGCCGCCCAGGACGCCCCCGCTCCCGCCGCCGACCAGTCCAAGGCCAAGAGCCTGGATACGGTCACCGTCACCGGCTCGCGCATCCGCAGCGTGGACGTCGAGACCTCCCAGCCGATCTTCACCATGGACCGCCAGGCGATCCAGTCGACCGGCCTGACCAACGTCAACGACATCCTGGCCCGCATGCCGTCCGCCGGCACGCCGGACATCACCCCGCAGGACACGCTCGCTTCCGGCACCGACGTCGGCGGCCGCTACGTGAACATCCGCAACCTGGGCTCGACCCGCACCCTCGTGCTGGTCAACGGCCGTCGCTGGAGCACCACCCTGGGTGGCCTCACCGACCTGTCGACCATCCCGGTCTCGATGATCGAGCGCATCGAAGTGCTGAAGGACGGCGCGTCCTCGGTCTACGGTGCCGACGCCATCGGCGGCGTGGTCAACATCATCACCCGCGAGCGCTTCGAAGGTGCCGAGGTCAACGCCTACTACGGCCAGAACGAGAAGGGCGACGGCCAGCAGAAGAACGTCGACTTCACCTGGGGCCACAACACCGAGAACAATTCGCTGATCCTCGGCGCGTCCTACCAGGACAGCAAGCCGATGTGGAACCGCGACCGCGCCGAAACGCGCTACTCCAAGAGCCCGCGCCACATCGACGACAGCCTGGGCGGTGGCCCGTGGGGCCGCGTGACCAATCCGGCCGACGGCAACGACTACATCCTCAACCGCGGCGGCAACCCGGCCAGCTTCGCCGACTACCACCCGTTCACCGGTGCCCCGGGCGACCTGTACAACACGCAGGGCGACATGACCTTCCGCGCCGGCACCAAGCTGAAGAACCTGTTCCTGCAGGAGCGCTACAAGCTCACCGATAACATCACCCTGCGCGGTTCGGCCAGCTACAGCGTGCGCGACACCGAGAGCCAGCTCTCCGGCTACCCGCTGCAGACCGCCAGCACCGGCCTGTACATCGATCCGGCCAACGCCTACAACCCGTTCCCGGGCCAGAAGACCAGCTTCTATCGCCGCACCATCGAACAGCCGCGCGACACCTGGAGCAAGTCCAAGCTCGCCCACATCGACATCGGCGCCGAAGGCTTCTTCAACTTCCTCGGCCACGAGTGGAACTGGGACGCCACCTACACCTACTCGCAGACCAAGGCCCGCCAGGTCTCGTCCGGCAACTTCTACCTGCCGAACGCGCAGAAGGCCCTGGGCCCGACCGCGATCGTCAATGGCCAGGTCGCCTGCGCCAGCGCCGCCGACCGCGCCGCCGGCTGCCTGCCGTGGAACATCCTGGCCGGCCCGGGCGGCACGCCGGCTTCGGTGTGGAACTACGTCAACTACATCGGCACTGCGCGCCAGGTCGCCAAGACCGACGACTTCAGCGCCAACCTCACCGGTGGCCTGTTCGACCTGCCGGCCGGCACGGTCAGCATCGCCGGCGGCATCGAGCATCGCGGCGAGAAGGGCAGCTTCCATCCCGACGCGGGCGACTCGGCCGGCGTGACCACCAACCTGGCCAGCAACCCGACCAACGGCGCCTACGTCGTCAACGAGGCCTACCTCGAACTCGACGTGCCGCTGCTGCGTGACCTGCCGGGTGCGCAGGAGCTGGGCGTGAACGTGGCCAGCCGCTACTCGCACTACAGCAACTTCGGCAGCACCACCAACAACAAGTACAGCTTCCGCTGGCGTCCGTTCGAGGACCTGCTGGTCCGCGGCACCTACGCCGAGGGTTTCCGTGCTCCGACCATCAACGACCTGTACGCAGGCAGCGGCCAGAGCTTCGAGACCTTCGTCGATCCCTGCGATTCGGTGATCGGCGCAGCCGGCGGCAACGCCACCGTGGCCGCCCGCTGCGCCGCCGCGGGCGTGCCGGCGAACTACCGCCAGATCGACAGCGGCACCGGCAAGCCGATCAGCGACAACACCGGCGGCCAGACCGCGACGCCGTTCATTTCCGGCTCCAACGCCAACCTGAAGCCGGAAACCTCGATCACTCGCACGATCGGCCTGGTGTACAGCCCGCACTACGTGTCGGGCCTCGACTTCACCGTGGATTACTACAACATCTACGTGAAGAACATCATCAGCTCGGTCACCGCGTCGAGCATCCTGAACTACTGCTACGTGCAGAACGATCCGTCCTTCTGCAACCGCTTCTCGCGCGGCGCCGACGGCGTGATCACCAACCTCAACGAGAGCCTGTCGAACCTGGGCACGCTGAAGACCGAAGGCTACGACGTCGGTATCCATTACCGCCTGCCGCAGACCAGCTTCGGCACCTTCCGCATCGCTTCGGACAGCACCTACCTGACCAAGTACGAGACGGTCAGCGGTCCGGGCGCCCCGGCGGTGAACGCGGTCGGCTTCATGAGCAACGGCATCGGCGGCCTGAACCTCGGCACCACCGGCCTGTACCGCCTGCGTTCCAACCTGCAGCTGGACTGGGATTACCGCGAGTTCGGCGCGAGCTGGACGGTGCGTTACTTCTCCGGCCTGAAGGACAGCTGCTACACGGCGACCGTGGAGTGCAACATGCCGACCTATGTGGCCCCAGGCCTGGTTGGCGTGGGCGTGAGCCGCAAGGGTTCGCTGGCGTTCAATGACGCGCAGGTGCGTTACACGGCACCGTGGAAGGGTGTGTTCACCGTTGGCGTGAACAACATCTTCAACAAGAAGGGTCCGTACTATTACAACGTGACCAACTTCGGCAGCGGCAGCCCGCCGTACAATCCGTCGTTCGATATCGACCGTTATTTCTACGTGTCGTACAACCAGAAGTTCTAAGCGCTCGCGCGACGAAGTTTTGGTTTTAGGGGGGTGGGCCTTCGGGTCCACCCTTTTTTCTTTTGTGGGGGCGGTTTCAATCGGTCGACGCAACAACTTCCTGCAGCTTCTGGGCAGGTGTCAAGAAGCCCAACGTCTTACGTGGCCGTTCGTTGAGTTCACGCGCCACTTTGTTCAACTGCGCCTGGGTCAGCGACGCCAGATCCATGCCCTTGG
>NZ_JBFRGP010000016.1:0-82816 GCF_052115385.1 Dyella sp. 2RAB6 | reverse complement strand
GGCGGGGACAGGACGTCCCCGCCTTTTTGATCAGGGCATGGATGCCCTGTCAAAAAGCCCGGCCAGCCCTCACGGACCCTCCGATGGCTTTGCCATCGGAGGGCGCCAAGCAGGGTGCCCTTCTCTTTGCTTAGCTTTCTCTTGGGCAAAGCAAGAGAAAGTAAGTCGCCCCGCGGCAGCGGGGCGAAACACTCGCCGAGGGCGAGACACCCTGGCGTCAGTACGACAATCGACTATCACCACTACTGGATGATTCGCTTCGCTCACCCCTTCGGGGCCGCCCTGCGGGCGTTCTTCGCGCTACGCGGTCGTCCGGCCTACGCCGGAATGACGAGCAAAACGGATTCCGGCCCACGCCGTGATGACGGAGGATGAGTGACCTTCGACACTGTCGACAAAACACCCCCCCTGCCTAGCCTGCCCGGCTAGCCGCGCCACCCCGCGGCACCCGCCACCGAAGGGGACCACCATGCACCACCTCGCCCGTCCACTGGCCCTGGCCATCACCCTGACCCTCTCCACCCTGGCCATCGCCGGCCCCGCCGGCACCTTCGACATCAAAGACCTCGACCAGAAGATCGCCCCCTGCGCCGACTTCAACGGCTTCGTCAACGCCAAATGGGTCGCCACCCACCCGATCCCGCCGGACCGCACGCGCTGGGGCTCCTTCGACGCCCTGCGCGAAGACAGCCTCAACGCCCAGCGCACCATCGTCGAAGCCGCCGCCAAACACCCGGCGCAAAGCCAGGCCGGCTCGATCGAACAGAACATCGGTTACCTGTACGCCTCCGGCATGGACGTCGCCGCCATCGAGAAAGCCGGCTACGACCCGATCAAGCCGCAGCTCGCGCGCATCGACGCACTGCAGAACGGCGCCGACGTCGCCGCCTATATCCGCGACAGCTACGCGCGCGGCGACAGCGTGCTGTTCCGCTTCTCCGGCAGCCCGGACTTCAAGGATTCCAGCCGCCAGATCGCCTACGCCGGCCAGAGCGGCCTGGGCCTGCCCACCGCCGACTATTACAGCAAGGCCGACTTCGACAAGATCCGCGAAGCCTACGTCGCGCACATCGCGCGCACCCTGCAACTGGTCGGCGTTAGCGCGGCCGATGCGCAGGCGCAGGCCAAGGCAGTGATGGCGTTCGAGACGCGCCTGGCCGCTGCATCACTGGTGCCGACCGAATTGCGCAAACCGGAGAACCGCTATCACTTCGTCAGCATCGCCGACGCCGACAAGGTGACCCCGCACTTCGACTGGGCGGCGTTCTTCCAGGCGCAGGGCGCCGACGTGAAGGATGGCTTCTCGCTGTCGCATCCGAAGTTCTTCACTGAGGTTGACAAGATGCTGGCAGAGACGCCGGCAGCGGACTGGCAGGCCTATCTGCGCTTCCATGCGGTGGACAGTGCCGCGCCCTATCTGTCGACCGCGTTCCAGCAGGAAGACTTCGACTTCAATGCGAAGACGCTCAACGACCAGAAGGAAATGAAGGCGCGCTGGAAGCGCACGCTCGATGCGCTCAACGACAGCATGGGCATGGCGTTGGGCCAGCTCTATGTGGCGCGTTATTTCTCGCCGGAATCCAAGCAGCGCGCGCAAGGCCTGGTGGACAACCTGCGCGCCGCCTACAAGTCGCGCATCGAGAACCTGGAGTGGATGAGCGCCGCGACCAAGCAGAAAGCGCTGGAGAAATGGGCCAGTTTCACGCCCAAGATCGGCTATCCGGACAAGTGGCGCGACTGGAGCGGCCTCGCGCTGAAGCCGGGCGATTATTTCGGCAACGTGCACGCGGCGGCCAAGTTCAACTACGACTATATGGTGCGCAAGATCGGCAAGCCGGTGGACCGCAGCGAATGGGGCATGACGCCGCAGACGGTGAACGCGTCCTACAACGCGCAGAAGAACGAGATCGTGTTCCCCGCCGCCATCCTGCAGCCGCCGTTCTTCGACGCCAAGGTCGACGACGCGCTCAACTACGGCGGCATCGGCGCGGTGATCGGCCATGAGATGGGCCATGGCTACGACGACCAGGGCAGCAAGTTCGACGCCCAGGGCAACAACGTCAACTGGTGGACCGATGCCGACCGCAAGGCCTTCGAGGAACGCACCGGCAAGCTGGCCGCGCAGTTCAACGGCTACGAGGCGCTGCCGGGCAAGTTCGTCAACGGCCAGCTGACCATGGGCGAGAACATCGGCGACCTGGGCGGCCTCAATGCCGCCTACGATGCGCTGCAGATGGCGCTGGCGAAGAACCCGGCCGAGGCCAAGCAGAGCATCGACGGCTACCACCAGGACCAGCGTTTCTTCCTCAACTGGGCGCGCGTGTGGCGCGGCAATATCCGCGATGCCGCGCAACTCACCCTGCTCAATACCGATCCGCACGCACCGGGGAAATTCCGCGCAATCGGTGCGCCGTCGAACATGGCGGCGTTCGCGCAGGCGTTCCAGTGCAAGCCGGGCGACAAGATGGTGCGTTCGGGCGAGCAGCAGGTGAAGGTCTGGTAAGACCGCAACCAGCGCCGACATGAAAAACCCGCGGGTGCGAGCCCGCGGGTTTTTCTTTACCAGCTATCGGAGGAACCGCCGCCACCGGAATCGCCACCGCCGCCGGAGAACGAATCGGACGACGAGTCGGAGGATGAGGACGAGGAAGAAGACCAGGAATCGCTGCTGCTGTCCCTGTCCAGGAAGGCCACCGCACCGGCGGAGGAATGCGCGCGCCGCCGCCGTTTGCCGTTGCTTTGCACGCCGTGCCAGCGCCAGACGTCCATGAAGCCAGGAGGCCATGAACCAGCCGGGGCCTTGCTACGCCGCCCGCTGCCAGCCTTCATTTGCAGGTACTCGGCGCGCATCCAGCGATAGCGCGAACCGAAAATGCCGGCCAGATAGATCGACACGATCCCCAGCGCCGCGGGCCACGGCGCCATGCCGAACGGAAACAGCAGGCACAGCAGCGGCAGCCACAGGATCTTCCAGCCGCCGGCCGCGGCGGCGATCCCGCCGAACAGGGTCGCCATGACCAGCGGCAGGATAAACGCCCACCAGGGCGCCCAGGCGTCGTCATGCTTGATCGGCGTGCCCTGCGCCTGCTGCCCCGCCAAGGCTGCCAGCACCGCATCGACACCCGCTTCCATGCCGCCCGCGTAATCGCCCGCGGCGAAATGCGGATGCATGCTGTCGCGCAGGATGCGCGAGCTGGCCAGGTCCGTGAGCGTGCCTTCCAGTCCGTAGCCGACTTCGATGCGCGCGTGGCGATCCTTCACCGCCAGCACGATCAGCACGCCGTCGTCGACACCTTTGCGCCCGAGCTTCCAGCCATGCAGCACCTCGTTGGCGTAGCTCTCGATATCGCGCCCGCCGAGGTCGGTCACGGTGAGCACCACTACCTGGTTGCCGGTAGCCCGTTCTTCGGCTGCCAGCTTGGCCTCGATCGACGCGGCGTTCGCGCCGAGCACGCGGGCGTAGTCGTTGACGCGGCCGTGCAGCACCGGCAGGGGTGCCTCATCGGCAAGCGCGGGCCAGGCGATCACCAGCCATAACGCGGCCAGCCAGAGCATCCATCGAATTTGTGCCGTCCGCTGCATGGTTTGCATCCTTGCAAGTGATGAGCCGAGTTTCGCCCGCACATTACAGCAGCAGCTTGCGCACCTTCAGCAGCGCGGTGATGAAGGCGTCGATCTCCTCGCGGGTGTTGTAGAACGCCAGCGAGGCGCGCAGCGTGGCCGGCACGCCGTAGAACTGCATCAGCGGATGCGCGCAGTGGTGGCCGGAGCGCACGGCGACGCCTTGCAGGTCCAGCAAGGTGGCGAGATCCGTCGCCTGGGCGCCGTCGATCAGGAACGAGATCACCGGCTCCTTGTCCTTGGCCTCGCCGAAGATGCGCAGGCCGGGAATTTCGCGCAGGCGCTCGGTGGCGTAGGCCAGCAGCTGCTGTTCCCAGGCATGGATGGCTTCGAAGCCGACCGAGGCGTAGTAGTCGATCGCCGCCGACACGCCGGCAAAACCCGCGATATTCGGCGTACCCGCCTCGAAGCGGTGCGGCGGCTCGGCGAAGGTGGTGCCGCTGAAGCGCACTTCGCGGATCATCTCGCCACCGCCGAAGAACGGCGGCATCGCCTGCAGCAGTTCCTTGCGCGCCCACAGCGCGCCGGTGCCGGTGGGCGCCAGCATCTTGTGGCCGGTGATCGCATAGAAATCGCAGCCCAGCGCCTGCACGTCGACCGGACGGTGCGGCACTGCCTGCGAACCGTCGACCAGCAGCGGGATGCCGCGCTTGCGGCATTCGCGCGCCAGCTCGCGCACCGGGTTGACCGTGCCCAGCACGTTGGAGACATGGCTCACGCAGGCGAGCTTCACCTCGGGCGTAAGCAGCTTGAGGTATTCCTCGACGATCAGCTCGCCGCGCTCGTCGATCGGCGCCGGCTTCACCGTGGCGCCGCTGCGCGCGGCGACGATCTGCCACGGCACGATATTGGCGTGATGGTCCATGACCGTGGTGACGATGGCGTCGCCCGGCTGCAGTTGCGGCAGCGCGTAGCTATAGGCCACCAGGTTGATCGCCTGGGTGGTGCCGGAGGTCAGCACGATCTCGTTGCGCGACGTGGCGTTGATGAAGGCCGCCAGCTTGTCGCGCGCACCCTCGTAGGCGGCGGTGGCTTCCTCGCCCAGCAGATGCACGGCGCGCGAGACATTGGCGTTGTGCAGCCGGTAGTGCTGGTCGACCGCCTCGATCACGCTCTGCGGCTTCTGGCTGGTATTGGCGTTATCGAAATACACCAGCGGCTTGCCGTGCACGCTGCGCGCCAGCAGCGGGAAATCGGCGCGGATGCGTTGCACGTCGAAGGCGGTGGGAAGCTGGGCTTGGGCGTTCATCGGCTGGGGATCCGGTGGCGTGGGCGTCATTCGGCCGGCAGGTGGGCCAGCAGCAGCTGGGAGACGTGTTCGCGCAGCGCCTCGTTCGGCATCGCCTGCAGCACCGCGCGGCAGAACGCGGCGGTGAGCATGGCGCGCGCCTCGGTGTGCGGGATGCCGCGCGAGCGCAGGTAGAACAGCGCGCGCTCGTCCAGCTGGCCAACGGTAGCGCCGTGCGCGGCCTTCACTTCGTCGGCGTAGATTTCCAGTTCCGGCTTGGTGTCGATCTCGGCCAGCGCGGACAGCAGCAGGTTCTTGCTGCTCAGCGATGCGTCGCTGCCGTCGGCGCCCTCGGCCACCACGATGCCGCCGCGGAACACGCCGCGCGAACGCTGGTCGGCGACGCCGCGCCAGGTGGATTCGGACGCGGTGTTCAGCGCCGCGTGGCGCAGCGCCAACTGCGTGTCGACATGTTGGCGGCCATGCAGCGCGAAGACACCGTTGGAGACGAAGCGCGCTTCGTCGCCGGCCAGTTCCGTGCGCAGGTCGTGGCGCACCAGCGCGCCGCCCAGTTCGAGCACGTGCAGCGCGGCATGCGCGCGTGCGCCGAGGCGCAGCTGGTTGTGGCGGATCAGGGTCGCGTCTTCGGCGGCGTCCTGCACGATCGCGTAGTCGAGCTTCGCGCCATCGCGCAGCACCACCTCGCCGACCACGGTAGCCAGGTGCTTCTGCGTGCCGGTGGCGACGTGGTGTTCGACCAGGGCGAGTTCGGCACCCTCTTCCAGTTCGACGATATTGCGCAGATGCCAGGCCAGGTCGCCATCGGCCGGTGCGCCGATAAACAGCAGATGCACCGACTTGGCGATCGCCGTGCCAGCCGCAACGCGCAGCACCACGCCGTCGCTGGCCAAGGCGGCGTTGAGCCGGGCGAACGCGTCGCCGGCCTCACGGTAGCGATGCGCCAACGCGAAACGCAGGCCTTCGGCGTCCTCGCGCAGCGCCTGCGACAACGGGCGCAGGCTCAAGCCGGCCGGCAGTTCGGCCAGCGAAGACAGGTCAGCGCGGAACGCGCCGTTGACGAACACCAGATGCGGACCATCCACGCCCGGCAGCGCCAGCGCGCCGGCATCGATCGCACGCACGGCGGCCTGCGCGTCGCCATGTTCGAAGCGGCGCTGCGCCAGTGCGCGCAGCGCGGTGTACTTCCAGGCTTCGACGCGGGTATCGGGCAGGCCGGCATCGGCGAAGGCATCGAGGTTCTCGCGCCGCGCCGCATCCAGCCACGCGACCTCGCTGCCGGGCAGGCGCGCCAGCGCTGCTGCTTCAGGCAGCGAGGCGACGAACGGCGTGCGCGCCGGCTCGCTCATGCCTGCGCCCCGGTCGGGCTGCGCTCGTTGACCCAGGCGTAGCCATGTTGTTCCAGCTTCAGCGCCAGCGACTTGTCGCCGCTCTCGACGATGCGGCCGTCCGCCAGCACGTGCACGAAATCCGGCTCGACGTAGTGCAGCAGGCGCTGGTAGTGGGTGATCATCAGGAACGAACGCTCGGCCGAACGCAGCGCGTTGACGCCCTGCGCCACCTGCTTGAGCGCGTCGATGTCCAGGCCCGAGTCGGTCTCGTCCAGGATCGCCAGCTTCGGCTCCAGCACGGCCATCTGGAAGATCTCGTTGCGCTTCTTCTCGCCGCCGGAGAAACCTTCGTTGACCGCGCGATGCAGCAGCTCGTCGGAGATCTGCATGATCTTCAATTTCTCGCGCACCAGCTTGAGGAACTGCATCGAATCCAGCTCCGCCTCGCCGCGCTGCTTGCGCTGCGCATTGAGCGCGGCACGCAGGAAGTAGGTGTTGTTCACGCCGGGGATTTCCACCGGATACTGCAGCGCCAGGAACACGCCGGCGGCGGCGCGCTCTTCCGGTTCCAGCGCCAGCAGGTCGCGGCCTTCGAAGGTCACCGAGCCTTCGGTCACTTCGTAGCCGTCGCGTCCCGAGAGCACATTGCCCAGGGTGGATTTGCCGGCGCCGTTCGGGCCCATGATGGCGTGCACCTCGCCGGGGTTCACGGTGAGCGTGAGGCCCTTGAGGATGCTCTTGCCCTCGACGCGGGCGTGCAGGTTCTCGATCTTCAGCATGTCACTTCAAATCCGCGGAGTTCTTGATGGAGCCGGAGCAGGTGTCGCCTTCCTGGGCGCCGTCCAGCCAGACCTTGAGTTGTTCGGTGCGCTGGCGGGTGAGCTTCGCCTTGGCGCCGGTGTAGCAGGTGGGGTACATGCTGCCGTACTGGACGCGGGCGTCCTGGCCCTTGGCCACCGGGTACAGCGCTTCCAGCTCGGCATCGCGGAACTGCAGCCACAGGCGCTGCGAGGCCTTGAGCTTGTCCAGGAACTGCGGCTGGTCCTTGTACTTGGCCAGGATGCTTTTCCACACGCTGTTGAGTTCGGCATCGGCCTTGCCGAAATCGGCGCCGGCGCAGGCGTCGATTTCCAGCTGCGTACCCGGGTTGCTGCAGTTCGGTTGCCGGGCCGTGGCGGCCAGCGGCAACGCGGCGCAGAGCAGGAACAGAAGCGCGCGCTTCATCCGACCGCTCCTTCCAGCGAAACCTCCAGCAGCTTCTTCGCTTCCACCGCGAATTCCATCGGCAGCTCGCGGAACACCTGCTTGCAGAAACCGTCGACGATCATCGACACGGCATCCTCTTCGCTGATGCCGCGGCTGCGGCAGTAGAACAGCTGGTCGTCGGAGATCTTGGAGGTGGTCGCCTCGTGCTCGACGATCGCGCTGGGGTTCTTCACTTCCATGTACGGGAAGGTGTGCGCGCCGCAGCGCTTGCCGATCAGCAGCGAATCGCACTGGGTGTAGTTGCGCGCGCCCTCGGCGCCCTTCTCCACTTTCACCAGGCCGCGATAGGCATTGGAGCTGCGGCCGGCGCTGATGCCCTTGGAGACGATCTTCGACTTGGTGTGCTTGCCGATGTGGATCATCTTGGTGCCGGTGTCGGCCTGCTGGCGATGATGGGTCAGCGCCACCGAATAGAACTCGCCGACCGAGCGGTCGCCGCGCAGCACGCAGCTGGGGTATTTCCAGGTGATCGCCGAGCCGGTTTCGACCTGGGTCCAGGAGATCTTGGAATCCGCGCCGCGGCAATCGCCGCGCTTGGTCACGAAGTTGTAGATGCCGCCGACGCCGTTCTCGTCGCCGGGGTACCAGTTCTGCACGGTGGAGTATTTGATCTGCGCGCGCTCCAGCGCCACCAGCTCGACCACCGCGGCGTGCAGCTGGTTCTCGTCGCGCATCGGCGCGGTGCAGCCTTCCAGGTAGGAGACGTAGGCGTCGTCCTCGCACACGATGAGCGTGCGCTCGAACTGGCCGGTGTTCACCGCGTTGATGCGGAAGTAGGTGGACAGCTCCATCGGGCAGCGCACGCCCTTGGGGATGAACACGAACGAGCCGTCGGAGAACACCGCGGAATTCAGCGCGGCGAAGTAGTTGTCGCCGGCGGGCACCACGCTGCCCAGGTATTGCTGTACGAGATCGCCGTGTTCGCGAATCGCTTCGCTCATCGAGCAGAAGATCACGCCGGCGGCGGCCAGCTCCTTGCGGAAGGTGGTGCCGACGGATACCGAATCGAACACCGCATCCACCGCCACGCCAGCGAGCTTCGCGCGCTCATGCAACGGCACGCCGAGCTTGTCGTAGGTTTCCAGCAGCTTCGGGTCGACTTCGTCCAGCGACTTCGGGCCGGCCTTGGGCGCGGCGTAGTAGCTGATCGCCTGGTAGTCGATCGGAGTGAGCTTGAGCTTGGCCCAATCCGGCGCCGGCATGGTCAGCCAGTGGCGGTAGGCCTTCAGCCGCCACTCGGTCATCCACTGCGGCTCCTGCTTGATCGCGGAGAGCTGGCGGATGATGTCCTCGTTGAGGCCCGGCGGCAGGCTGATGGTCTCGATGTCGGTGACGAAGCCGGCCTCGTAGCGACGGCCTAGCGCTTCGGCCACCTGGGCGTTGTCGCGCAGCACCGTGGTGGCGTTGTCCTCGACGGCCGTGTGGCTGGGTTCGTGAGTCATGCGGTGGTCCTGCTTTTCAGGGTGCTGAGTGCGACGGTCGCCACCGGCGGGGCCGGCTGCGGCTTGAGCATGTCGGCCAGGCTGACGGCGCGCAGGGCGTTGTCCACCACGTGGCTCACCAGCCGCCAGCTGCCGCGCACGTTGCATTGCGATTCGCGCTCGCACTGCCCCGCGGCGACGCCGCACTCGGTCATGCCGATCGGTCCTTCCATCGCTTCCACGATCTGCGCCAGCGAGATCGCCTCGGCCGGACGCGCCAGCCGGTAGCCGCCGTTGACGCCGCGGAACGATTCGACCAGCCCCGCATGGCTCAGCGACTTCAGCAGCTTGCTCACGGTGGGCAGCTCCAGCCGCGCCTCGTCGGCGATCTGCGCGGTGCTGAGCACGTCGTGCGGATGGACGGCGATGCAGGTCATCACCACCGTGGCGTAATCGGTAAGGCGGCTGACGCGGAGCATGAGGACGGATGGGCCGGATCGGGGAATCGGGACCAAAATGGTACGGATTAAGCGCGCCTGGGTCAATCTCATGGCATTGCACCAAACCCGGGAACAGATACCTGCGGAAGCGCCAAAGCGGCGCTTCGTCGGACAATTCGCCGAGCTAAGCCATTGAATCTCCGCACACCGGCGCAAACCCGCCGACTGGCACGCAACGTGCTGCAACGCCACATACCAATCCGCTCATGGGGAACGCGCCGGATGAAGTGGCTTACCGCAATCATCAAACCCTTCACGCTGGACGACGTCCGGCAGGCCCTGTCCGAGACCGGCGTCGCCGGCATGACGGTGACCGAGGTCAAGGGCTTCGGCCGCCAGCACGGCCATACCGAGCTGTACCGCGGCGCCGAGTACGTGGTGGATTTCCTGCCCAAGCTGAAGATCGAGGTGGCGGTGGCGGACGAGCAGTTGGAACGGGCGATCGAGGCGATCAGCGGCGCCGCGCGCACCGGCAAGATCGGCGACGGCAAGATCTTCGTCAGCGAACTGGAACAGGCGATCCGCATCCGCACCATGGAGGTGGACAACGATGCGCTTTGAGAAGCGGGGAACGGAGAACGGAGAACGGAGAACGGGGCGCCTCGTTTTCCTTGGGAGTTTGCTGGCGATGCTGTCGCTGCCGGCGTGGGGCCAGGCCGCCGCGCCCGCGCATATCGACAGCGGCGACACCGCCTGGATGCTCACCGCCACCGCGCTGGTGCTGCTGATGACCATCCCGGGCCTGGCGCTGTTCTACGGCGGCATGGTGCGCGCGAAGAACCTGCTGTCGGTGCTGATGCAGTGCTTCGCCATCACCGCGATGGTGACGGTGCTGTGGATCGCGTACGGCTATTCGCTGGCCTTCAGCACGGTGGGCATGCAGGCCGGCAGCATCGGTTGGCATTCGATCATCGGCGGGCTGGATCGCGCGATGCTGGCGGGGCTGAAACCCGACTCGCGCTACCAGACGGTGCCCGAGGCGGTGTTCGTGATGTTCCAGATGACCTTCGCCATCATCACGCCGGCGCTGATCGTGGGCGCCT
The DNA here is from genome assembly GCF_052115385.1 of Dyella sp. 2RAB6. Classification (NCBI taxonomy): domain Bacteria; kingdom Pseudomonadati; phylum Pseudomonadota; class Gammaproteobacteria; order Lysobacterales; family Rhodanobacteraceae; genus Dyella; species Dyella sp. 2RAB6. The sequence continues at coordinate 72,388 of NZ_JBFRGP010000016.1, read as the reverse complement.
ATGCCGAGCGCATGAAGTTCAGCGCGATGCTGTGGTTCAGCGGCCTGTGGCTGACCTTCGTCTACCTGCCGGTGGCGCATATGGTGTGGAGCGGCCCCGGCTCGCTGCTCGGCGACCTGGGCGTGCTGGATTTCGCCGGCGGCACGGTGGTGCACATCAATGCCGGTATCGCCGGCCTGATCGCCTGCCTGGTGATCGGCAAGCGCCGCGGCTATCCGCACGTGCCGATGCCGCCGCACAACCTCGGTTACACGGTGATCGGCGCCAGCCTGCTGTGGCTGGGCTGGTTCGGCTTCAACGCGGGTTCCGCGGTGGCCGCCAACGGCAGCGCCGGCATGGCCATGCTGGTGACGCAGATCGCCACCGCGGCCGCCGCGCTGGGCTGGCTGGTGGCCGAGTGGGTGGTGCATGGGCGGCCCAGCGTGCTGGGCATCGTGTCGGGCGCCGTGGCGGGCCTGGTCGCGGTGACGCCCGCGGCCGGCACCGCGGGGCCGGGCGGTTCGCTGGTGCTGGGCTTTGCCGCTGGCGTGGTGTGCTTCTTCAGCGCCACGCGCCTGAAGCACAAGTTCGGCTATGACGACTCGCTCGACGTGTTCGGCGTGCACGCGGTGGCGGGCATCCTCGGCGGCCTGCTGACCGGGCCGCTGGCCTCGCCCGCACTGGGCGGCTTCGGCACGGTGACGTCGCTGTGGGGGCAGCTGTGGATCCAGGCCAAGGGCGTGGGCTTCACCATCGCGTGGAGCGCGGTGCTGAGCTTCGTGCTGCTGAAGCTGATCGACAAGACGCTGGGCCTGCGCGTGGACGACGAGCAGGAAATGCAGGGCCTGGATATCGCGTTGCACGAAGAGAAGGCCTACAACCTGTCCTGACGCCACGCCTGCCGTAGGTTGGGGTGAGCGCAGCGAACCCCAACGTCGCGACCTGCATGACGCAAGAGAAGCTCCGCGCCAGCCATGCACGTTCGTTGGGGTTCGCTGCGCTCACCCCAACCTACGCTGCTTGGCTAGCTCTGGCGGCGGCGGCTAAGCTGCCCGCCATGACCGATCGCACCACCGCCCGCCTCGCCTGGGCCCGCTCCGTTCTCGACGATGCCACGCTGACGCTGGAAGCGGCCTTCGCCGACGCCAGCTTCCGCAGCTACTGGCGCACGCACCACCAGGGCACCAGCTGGATCGTGATGGACTCGCCGCCGGATCGCGAAGACCCGCGCCCCTGGCTGGCCATCGGCGAACGCCTCGCCGCCGCCGGCCTGCACGTGCCGGCGGTGCGTGCGCAGGATCTGCAACAAGGCTTTCTGCTGATCGAAGATCTCGGCCACCGGTTGTACCTGTCCGAGTTGAACGAGCACAACGCCGATGCGCTTTACGGCGATGCGATGGATGCGCTGCTGCTGATGCAGACGCGCATGGACTACCGCGAGCTGCCGCCGTTCGACCGCGACATGCTGGTGCGCGGCCTGGAAGTGATGCCGGAGTGGTTCCTCGCGCGCCACCTGGGCCACACGCCCAGCGGCGACGAGTGCGAGGTGCTGCAAGCCGCGTTCGACACGATCATCCACAACGCGCTGGAGCAGCCGCGCTGCTTCGTGCATCGCGACTATCACAGCCGCAACCTGCTGGTGGTCGAGCGCGACAATCCCGGCGTCATCGATTTCCAGGGCGCGCTCGCCGGCCCGGTCACCTACGACCTCGCCTCGCTGCTGCGCGATGCCTACATCGTGTGGCCGCGCGAGCGGGTTGCGGCCTGGGTGGAGTCGTACCGCCAGCGCCTGCTCGGCGCCGGCGTAATCGATGCGAACGTGGATGCCGCGCGCTTCCTGCGCTGGTTCGACCTGACCGGGCTGCACCGGCATGTGCGCGTGCTCGGCCAGTTCTATCGGCTGTGGTATCGCGACGGCAAGCCGGGCTATCTCGCCGACGTGCCGACGGTCTATCACTACGTCAGCACGGTGGCGCGCAGCTATCCGGAGCTGGCCGGGTTCGCCGCGCTGCTGGAACGCCACGCCGCCGGCCGCGACCTGACCCAGGTGGCCGCATGAGGCACGCACTGATCTTCGCCGCCGGCCTGGGCGAGCGCATGCGCCCGCTCACCGGCCACACGCCCAAGCCCTTGCTTGAGGCGGGTGGCAAGCCGCTGATCGTGTGGCATCTGGAAAAGCTCGCCGCGGTTGGCGTGCACTACGTGGTGATCAACACCTCGCACCTGGCGGATCAATTCCCGCAGGCGCTGGGCGATGGCTCGCGCTGGGGCCTGCGTATCCGCTATGCCTACGAAGGCCCCACGCCACTGGAAACCGGCGGTGGCATGCGCAATGCGCTGAGCCTGCTGGGGCCGGAGCCGTTCATCGCGGTCAGCGCCGATATCTACAGCGACTACGACTACGCCAGGCTGCCGCTGGAGCCCACCGGCCTGGCCCATCTGGTGATGGTGCCGAATCCGGATTGGCACGCCGGAGGTGACTTCGTACTGCACGAAGGCCAACTGCAGGAACAAGGCCCCGGCGAGCGGCTCACCTTCGGCAATATCGGCGTGTACCGCCCGCAGTTCGTGCACGATCACGCGCCTGGGCGCTTCAAGCTGCTGCCGCTGTACCAGCAGGCGATGCGCGACGGGCAACTGAGCGGCGAGCGCTACGACGGCTTCTGGCGCAACCTGGGCAACCCGGCGCAACTGGCCGAACTGGACGCGCAACTGCGCGCCGGCTGAACCGGAGCGGCTGAACCGGATACGCAAGCGCAAAATCCTGCTGGATTGGATGGCGCCACCGCGCGGCGGTATTCTGTACTGACCGGTTCTGTAGCAAGCCCGCACCCCACCTGCAGGATCGCCCGTCTTTTCTTGCAAGGTTATCGTCGATGGCCGAACTCTGGTCCCATCTGGTCGCATGGTTTGCCGGCCATGGCGTGCTTCCCGTCCTGCAGCTGCTGCATCTGCAAGTACTGGCCGGCGATCCGAAGGACATCGCCGAGTCGCTGCTGATCGCCACCCTGCAGTTGGGCATCATCGGCCTGATCTTCCGCCCGCTGGAAACCCTGCTGCCCGCCGAGCGCTGGGCCGACCGCAAGCTCACCCGCGTGGATTTCCAGTACACGCTGATGATGCTGGTCGGCATCTTCCCGGTCTTCAGCTTCCTGGTGCTGACGCCGATCGCCAATTATTTCGGCGGGCCCGATACCGGCCCCGCGGACGCCAGCGCCTCGCCGCTGGCGATCACGCACTGGGTGCCGTGGCTGCGGCAGCATCCGTGGCTGCTGTTCGCCTGCTATTACGTGATCTACGACTTCGTCTACTACTGGATGCACCGCCTGCAGCACGCCCTGCCCTGGTGGTGGGCGCTGCACAGCATGCATCACAGCCAGCGCCAGATGAGCTGCTGGACCAACGACCGCGGCAGCCTGGTCGACGGCTTCCTGCAGTCGATGGTGCTGGCCACGGTCGGCATCGTGATGGGCGTGGAGCCGGACCAGTTCGCGTGGCTGGTGCTGCTGGGCGAGCTGGTGCAGAACTTCTCGCATGCCAATGTGCGCATCGGCTTCGGGCCGCTGTTCGGGCGCGTGTTCGTCGATCCGAAATTCCATCGGCTGCACCATATGCTGGTCGATCCGGAGCGGCCCGGGCTGCACAACTGCAACTTCGGGCAGGTGCTGTCGGTGTGGGACGTGCTGTTCGGCACGTCGCTTCACGGCATGGCGCCGCGGCCGACCGGCGTCGGCGATCCCACCGTCGATGCGGATAACGACCACGGGCTGGTCGGGCTGCATTGGGCGGCGTTCAAGCGCTTCTGGGGTGCGGTGCGGCGGCCGGCGGGGTGGAAGCTGGGCGAGGTGGCGTTCGGGCCGGGGTATGAGCCGATACCGGTGGAGCAGTTGGATCTGCATCATCTGGTGCCGCACCCTTCCGCACCGCCCATGAGTATCGATGGCGACGTGGCGGCGACGCCGAGTACGCCGGCGGCCTGAACCTTCGCACGCGGCAGGCGTCGCGCGGATCGCCACTGCGGCATGCACCAAAACAAAAGAGCCGCCGGTTACCCGGCGGCTCTTTCTTTTCTACTGGCTCTCTACTTGCCACGGGACCGGAGTCCCGTGGCCATCAGCGATCATCAGAAGTCGTACGTCACACCGAAGCGCACGTAACGCGGGGTCTGCGAGCTGATCGGACGCAGGTAGCTGGAGCTGGTCGAGATCGCGTAGACCTGGGTGGTGGTCTGCTTGTTCAGCACGTTGTAGACCATCACGTTGAAGCCCAGCTTCTTGTCCGCCCATTCCGGACGGTACTCGGCGCTGACGCTCAGCAGGTAGGTCCACGGATTGCGCGTGGTACCCGGCGACCACGGCTTGCCGCCGCAGAAGTGGTAGTACGGACCGTAGCCCAGACCCGGGTTGGTCTCATCCGCACCGTACAGACCCAGGCAGGTCCGCGGCGTGCCGGACAGGATCGCCACGTTGCCGGAAACCATCCACTCCGGAGCGATCTGGTACGAGCCGTAGGCCTTGATCTGGTGACGGCGATCGTTGGACAGCGAGCCGTTGGCGTAGTCCATGACCTGGGCGTAATCCCAGTCGACCGTCGCCGAGACGTCGGTCTGGCCGATATCCGAACGCACCTGGCCTTCCGAGTTGCCGAAGCTATGCGACCACACGTAGTCCAGGCGGCCGTACCACTTGCCGTCGAACGGATGCTCCAGGAACAGGTTCATCCCGTAGTACTTGCGCTTCATCGTGGTGTTGAAGCCGAAGTCCTTCTGCCAATCCATCGGGACGTTGTAGTAACCGCCGCCGAGCTTCGGGACCAGGAAGTCCGCGCTCTTGCCCGGGTTGATCAGGATGCTGCCCGGAACCTGGGTCGCGTCGTAGGTCGCCGGATCGATGCCCATCGCGTTCATCTTGCGGATGATCGAAACGTTGTCACCGATATCGTCGATCGCGTTGCGCAGCTTGCGGAACGTGGCCTTGGCACCGTAGACCCACGAGTCGCCCAGCTTCTTGTCGAAGCCGAGGATGTACTCGTCCTGGTACTCGGACTTCAGGTTACGCGCGGAAGCCACGTTCGGATCGCGCGGCTGGCCGTACTCGCCGTTCGCCGAGAACGGAGCGCCAGCGCCGAGGCTGGTGTTGAGCGGGGTCAGGCCGGTCGGCACGCCGTTGGCATCGATGCCGGTGTAGGTGAAGTACTCGCGGGTGTACAGCGAGGAACCCGCCGAGCGCAGCGCCACGCTGGTCGGCATCGCCAGGTAGTAGCGGCCGGCGTTGCCGTAGACCTTGAAGCTGGAGTCGCCGAACACGTCCCAGCTGAAGCCCACGCGCGGAGCCCACTGCGGCTTGGTCAGGCGCAGGTAGGGCGCACCGGAAGCACCGAAGTTGGTGAACTGGTCGTTGCGCAGGCCGATCTTGACCAGCCAGCGGTCGTTGATCTGCCAGTCGTCCTGCAGGTACTGGGCGCGCTGCTGCACGCGGACCGAGGCGTTGTCGTGGTAGCGGTAGCGGGCCACGTAGAAGCCGGTCTGGCCGCCCGGCTGCGAACCGGTGTTGGCCACCCACGGCGAGTTATGCCAATCGGCACCCGGCTGTGCGGTACCCGGGCCACCGACCACGTAGGTGTCCGGATCGCCGTCCATGGTGTCGTATTCCCACGCGTAGCCGAGGCCACTGCCGGGGAACTGCGTACCAGCGTCGGTGTTGCGCACGTCCTGGTTGTCGATACCGCCGGTGATGGTGTGATCACCCAGCTTGTAGGTCAGGTCGACGCGCAGGTTGGTGTTGGTGGTCTTGTGACCCGGCAGGTTGATCGTCGAGACCGTCTGGTTGTTCGTGATCGGATTGCCGCCGGTGATGTCCGGATCCTGGTTTTCCGTGGTGAACAGGTACGGGTTGGTCGGATCGTAGCCCGGCGTGTTGGTGTAGTACTTGCCCTTCATCTTGCCGTACTGCACCGACAGGGTCAGGTCGTCGGTGATGTAGCTGGTGAACTTGGTCGTGTACAGATTGAACGAGTTCTTGACCGACGTGTCGTAGCTGTTGAGACCGCCTTCCTTCAACGTGCTGTAGTCGAAGTTATTCAGCGTGCCGTTGTAGGACGTCTTGTTGGAGACGCCGGTCACCTCGAGGATGTTGCTGTCGGTGATGTTCCAGTCCAGCTTGCCGTACCACTTCGGGCTGTTGATCTTGCCGTGGTCGACGAACGGCGCGGTGTTCGGGCCGACGCCGGCCGGCGCGTTCAGGCTGGTGTTCTTGCCCTGCTCACGCTCGTATTCGGCGGCCAGGAAGAAGAACAGCTTGTCCTTGATCAGCGGACCGCCGATGTAGGCGGAATACGTGGTCGTCCAGGACTTGTTGTCGTTACGGTACTGGCGCAGCTTGCCGTTCGAACCGTCCTTGTTGACGTAGTAGTAGTTCTTCGGATCGCTTTCCAGCGAGGTCGGGGTCCACAGGACCTGACCGCCGAAGTGCCACTCGTTGGTGCCGCGCTTGCCGACCTGGCTGATCACGCCGCCGTCGGAACGGCCGTAAGCCGCGCCGTAACCGCCGGTGAGGATTTCCTGCTGGTCGATCGCGCCGTACGGCAGGCTCAGGCCACCCAGGCCGCTCAGCGGATCGGTGGTGTTGAAGCCGTTGATGTAGTACGCGTTCTCCGTCACCGACGAACCGCCGAAGGAAACCAGCGGGCCGCCCATGTTGCCGGCGAAGTAGCTGCTGCCCTGGACCACGCCCGGCGCCAGCAGCGCGATCGCTTCAGCGCTGCGCGCGAGCGGCAGGCGAGCCAGCTGCTGGGAGGTGATCACGGTGCGCGAGTCGACGCCGGAGACGTCGATGGCCGGCAGTGCGTTGGCCGTCACCGTCACCGCGGACAGCGACGAGGCGTTGGAGGCCGAAGCGAACGAGATTTCCGTGGTCGAACCGACGGTCAGGGTGACGTCCTTGCGGGTGTCGACCGTGGAGCCGCCCTTCTGCAGGGTGACGGTGTAGGAACCGACCGGCAGGTTGTTGGCGCTGTAGCGACCGGAGGCGTCCACCGTCACCTGGCGGTTCAGGCCCGTGGCGCTGGTGATCGTGACGGTGTCGCCAGCTTCGGCCAGGCCGGCGATGTTGCCGGTGGTCGCCTGACCGAACGCGATGCCGGTCATGCCGGCCATCAGCGCGGCAGCAAGCGCCGTATGACGCAGATATCCGCGATTCAACGAACGAAAACTCATTTGGATCTCCCCGAAAACGCCCACGTGGGAGGTGGGCAAAATTGAGCAAAACCGCCCTTAGCGGGCGATAGGCCAAAAGGTTGCAAAGACTGCATCTGTAGGTGACTCCCCCTGCAGCTGCCCCTCTGCATTCCCGGTTGCGGCGACGATTTCTTGCGAGCCTCCCGTGGCTGTAAGCAAGCTGTCGTCTGACTGTCGCATCAGGAACATCCCGAAAATAACGTCGACCGTTACATCAAGTCAACATTTACTTAATGAATCGCACAGCACTGCGGTTTTCAAGCCACCGCGATTCTTCTCATTTGCACTCGAACCTGCGAAGGCCGGAAATCCCGCGCTGCAACACTTTGAGCGGGTTCGCAATATCTTGCGCAAAAGGCGCAGCAAGTAATCGCGGCCTACCGATTAAGCGCAATGAGGAGCACGCGACTCGGCATTAAATCGCTAATCGAATTTCTGTACTCGCCGCTCGCCGCACGCATAAAAAAAGCCCGGCGCAAGGCCGGGCTCGTTCGGGTCCTGTCGCAATGCCTTACGGGCGCCGCGCCAGTTCCGGGTTCTCCTTGGTCTGCGGCATCAGGTCCTGCTTGGACACGCCCAGCCACAACAGGATCGGGCTGGCCACGAAGATGGACGAGAGCGTACCGACCAGGATGCCGATCAGCATGGTGATGGCGAAGCCCTGCACCACCGCGCCGCCGATGAAGTACAGCGCGGCCATGGTGATCGCGGTGAACAGCGAGGTGATGATGGTTCGCGACAGCGTGCTGTTGATCGAGCGATTGAGCACTTCCACCGGCTCGGCCTTGCGCGCCAGCCGGAACAGCTCGCGGATACGGTCGAACACCACCACCTTGTCGTTGATCGAGTAGCCGATCACCGCCAGCACCGAGGCCAGCACGGTCAGGTCGAACTCGCGGCCGGTGATCACCAGCACGCCGAGGGTGACCAGCACGTCGTGCACCTCGGTCACCAGCGCGGCGATGGCGAAGCGCCGCTCGAAGCGCACCCACAGGTACAGGCCGATGCCGAGGATCACCAGGCCCGCCGCCATGGTGCCGTCGCTGCGCAGTTCGTCGCCGACCTGCGAGCTGACCGAGGAGCGGCTCTTGAGCAGGGCATCCGCCCGCGCCGCCTTCAGCGCCTCGCTGACGACCAGCGAGACCTTGTCCAGGTTCACCTTGCCCTGGTCCAGCATCGCCGCGGTCGGCTGCATGCGGATCGAGACCTCCTTGGTGCCGCCCAGGCTCTGCACCACGGCGTGCTCCATGCCGGCCTTGGCCAGCGCGTCGCGCACCTCGGCCACCGCCACCGGCTGCTGGTAGCTCACCTCGGCGGAAATACCGCCGGTGAAGTCCAGGCCGTAGTTGAGGCCGCGCGAGGCCAGCAGCGCGATCGACACCAGCATCAGCAGTACGGCGATGCCGATGCTGACCTTGCGCATGCCCAGGAAGTTGACGTTTGCGTTGTGGTTGAAGATTTCCATGAGTGCCTGTTCCTCTTCAGACCGACAGCGTCTTGAGTTTGCGATGGCCGTGGATCAGCAAGGTGATCGCATGGGTCAGGGTGACCGAGGTGAACATCGAGGTCAGGATGCCGATCAGCAGCGTCACACCGAAGCCGCGAATCGGGCCGGAGCCCATCGTGGTCAGTGCCAGCGCGGCGATCACGTGAGTGACGTTGGCATCCAGGATGGTCGCCCAGGCTTTCTCGTAGCCGGCGCGGATCGACGCGTGCGGCGAGGAGCCGTTGCGCAGTTCCTCGCGTACGCGTTCGCAGATCAGCACGTTCGCGTCGATCGCCATGCCCAGCGTAAGCACGATACCGGCGATGCCCGGCATGGTCAGCGTCACGCCGACCAGCGACATCACCGCAACCAGGATCACCAGGTTGAAGAACAGCGCCACGTCGGCCACCAGGCCGAACAGCTTGTAGTAGATGGCCGCCGCCAGCAGCACCAGGCCCAGGCCGATCAGCACGGCCTTCATGCCCTTGGCGATGTTGTCCTGGCCCAGGCTCGGGCCGATCACGCCTTCCTCGACGATATCGATCGGCGCGGCCAGCGAACCGCCCTTCAGCAGCAGGGCCAGCTCGGAAGCTTCCTTGGGGCTGCGCAGGCCGGTGGTCTGGAAGTTCTTGCCGAACACGCCCTGGATGGTGGCGAAGTTGATCACTTCCTCAGTGATCTTCGGCGTGCGCACGACCTTGCCGTCCACCACCTTGGTCTCGACCACGCGCTCCACGTACACCACGCCCATCGGCTTGCCGACGTTGCTGGTGGTGAAGTCGAGCATCTTCTTGGCGCCGGCGGCATTGAGCGTCACCGACACCATCGGCGAGCCGCTGGTCTGCTCGGTGCCGGAAGAAGCATCGACCAGCTGGTCGCCGGTGACGATGATCTTCTTGCTCAGCAGCACCGGGTTGCCGCGCGGGTCCTTGTACAGGCGCGCTTCCGGCGGCACGTTGCCGGAGGTCTTCGCATCCTGGGCCTGCTGCGGCGTGCCGTAGCCGGCGCGGTATTCCAGGGTGGCGGTGGCGCCGATCAGCTTCTTGGCCTCGGCGGTGTCCTGCACGCCGGCCAGTTCGACGATGATGCGGCCCTCGCCCTGCTGCTGGATGATCGGCTCGGACACGCCCAGCGCATTGATACGGTTGCGCAGCGTGCCCAGGTTCTGGCGCACGGCGCCGAGCGAGGTCTCGCGCAGCTTGTCCGGGCGCAGCACGGCGTTGAGCACGAAGCGGTCGCCGGTGACCTGGCCGTCCTGGGTGGTGAGGTCCGGATAATCGGCGGCGATCGCATTGGCCGCCGCGGTGCGCTCGGCGGCGGAGCGCAGCACAACGGCCACGCCCTGGCCGCGCACGGCATTGCGGCTGACCGAGTCGTAGCGGATGTTCTTCTCGCGCAGCATGCTGCGGATGTCGTCCGCGTAGCGCGTCTCCTGCTTGTCCACCACGTCGTTCTGGTCCACTTCCATCAGGAAGTGCACGCCGCCCTGCAGGTCCAGGCCCAGCGGCATCGAGCGCGCATAGATCATGGACAGCCAGTGCGGCACGGTGGACTTGAGGTTGAAGGCCACGGTGTAGTCGTCGCCCAGCGCCGTCTTGATGTCCTCGCCGGCGGCCTTCTGCACGTCGGCGTTGGCGAAGCTCACCAGCAGATGGTCGTTCTTCAGCTCGACGCTCTGGTAGGCGATGTTCTGCTGCTTGAGCGCATACAGCGCCTTCTCCTGCAGCGCCTGGTTGACCACGCCGTTGCGGTTGGCCGTGACCTGTACCGCCGGCTGCGGCAGGAACACGTTCGGCAGCGCGTAGACGATGCCCAGCACCAAAACGATGGCGACCAGGAAAAATTTCCAGCGTGGAAAATCACTCATGCCTTGCATCCGTCAAGAGCCGCGGCACGGGGGCCGCGGCGGTAGCATCGTTCGTGTTGCGGCCAGGCCGTCCGCCCCCGCGGGACGGCCTTCGGCGGATGGCTCCGCCCGCTAGCCGCGATCCCTCAGGACGACTTCAGCGAGCCCTTCGGCAGCACCTGGGACACCGAGCCCTTCTGCACCTTGATCTTCACGTTCGGCGCGATCTCGAGGGTGATGAACGACTCGCCCACTTCGTCCACGCGGCCGGCGAGGCCGCCGTTGGTCACCACTTCGTCGCCCTTGGCCAGGGCCGAGACCATCGAGCGGTGTTCCTTCTGCCGCTTCATCTGCGGGCGGATCATCAGGAAGTAGAACACCACGAACAGCAGGATCAGCGGGCCGAAGGTCATCAGCGGGTTCGGCGCCTGGGCACCGGCGGCCGGCGCGGCCTGGGCAATCACGAAAGTGCTCGGAAAATTCATCTTCTTGTCTCGTAAGTAGCGGTCCCGGCTGAAATTTCCGCCGGAAGCCTGAAAAAGATCGTGGATTATGCCACGCCCCCCGGTGCTCACGCACACGGGCCGAATGGCCCTGGCTCGGACAGGAGCAGGGTTTATGGGGTTCCCCGGGGGCCGCTTGCAAGCGTGCCGGCGCGTTTTACCCCGCCCTCTTGTTCCAAATGAGATTCGCGCCACGGAGCTGCGCAGCCGCGTAGGTTGGGGTGAGCCGCAAGCGAACCCCAACACCGCCGCCACGTTGGGGTTCGCCTGCGGCTCACCCCAAGCTACGCCGCTAACCCTGGGGCCGCACCCGCTTCGCGTAGAACTCGGCCACGAACTCCTCCAGCTTGCCGGCCCCGATCGCCTCGCGCAGGCCGGCCATCAGCCGCTGGTAGTGCCGCAGGTTGTGCATGGTGGCGAGCTGGCTGGCCAGGATCTCGTTGCAGCGATCCAGGTGGCGCAGGTAGGCGCGGCTGAAGCCGCCGGCACAGGCGTAGCAGTCGCAGCCTTCCTCGATCACCCGCGTATCCATCGCGTACTTGGCGTTGCGGATGCGCAGCGTGCCCTCGGCGACGAACAGGAAGCCGTTGCGCGCGTTGCGGGTGGGCATCACGCAGTCGAACATGTCGATGCCGCGGCGCACCGCTTCGACGATGTCTTCCGGCCGGCCCACGCCCATCAGGTAGCGCGGCTTGTCCGCCGGCAGCAGCGGCACGGTGAAGTCCAGCGTGTGGTTGCGCTCGGCTTCCGGCTCGCCCACCGCCAGGCCGCCCACGGCATAGCCGTCGAAGCCGATGCCGACCAGGCCCTCGGCGGAACGGCGGCGCAGGTTCTCGTACACGCTGCCCTGCACGATGCCGAACAGCGAATTGGGATTGTTCAAGTCATCGAAGGCGCGGCGCGAGCGCTCGGCCCAGCGCAGGCTCAGCTCCATCGAGGTGGCGGCGACTTTCTCGGTGGCCGGATACGGCGTGCACTCGTCGAAGATCATCACCACGTCCGAATCCAGCGTCTTCTGGATGCGCATGGATTCCTCCGGCGAGAGGAACACCTTCGAGCCGTCCACCGGCGAAGCGAACGTCACGCCTTCCTCGGTGATCTTGCGCTTGTGCGCCAGCGAGAACACCTGGAAGCCGCCGGAGTCGGTGAGGATCGGCTTGTCCCAGCCGATAAAGCGATGCAGCCCGCCGAACTGCTCCACGATCTCCAGCCCGGGCCGCAGATACAGATGGAAGGTGTTGCCCAGGATCACCTCCGCGCCGATCTCGAGGATGTCGCGCGGGGTCATCGCCTTCACCGAGCCATAGGTGCCCACCGGCATGAAGGCCGGGGTTTCCACCGTGCCGCGGTCGAAAGTAAGCCGGCCACGCCGGGCCGCGCCGTCGGTGGCGGAGATGTCGAAACGAAGGGAAGTCATCCCGGCATTATCGCCGGTTTGGGCAGGGTCCGCGCGAAAGGCCACCCGCGTAGGTTGGGGTGAGCCGCAGGCGAACCCCAACATGCAGCGCCGGATGTGGCGCCCGTTGGGGTTCGCCTGCGGCTCACCCCAACCTACTTCAGGTCGGCGGCAGGATCATCATCGCGTCCCCATACGAGAAGAACCGATACCGCTGCGCCACCGCATGGCGATAAGCGCCCAGCACGAACTCCCGCCCCGCCAGCGCGGACACCAGCATCAGCAGGGTCGACTGCGGCAGGTGGAAGTTGGTGATCAGGCCGTCGATGCTGCTGAACTTGTAGCCGGGGAAGATGAAGATCTGCGTCTCGCCCGCGAACGGCCGCAGCTCGCCGTCGCGGCTGGCGCTCTCCAGCGCGCGCACCACCGTGGTGCCCACCGCGATCACACGGCCGCCGCGGGCCCGCGTGCGGCGCACCTGCTCCACCAGCCCCGCACCGACGTTGAGCCATTCGCGGTGCATCTGGTGGTCCTTGATCTCCTCCGCGCGCACCGGCTGGAAGGTGCCGGCGCCGACGTGCAGGGTCACATAGCCGAACTCCACGCCCAGCTCGCGCAGCTGCGCCAGCATCGCTTCGTCGAAATGCAGGCCGGCGGTGGGCGCCGCCACCGCGCCGGGTTCGCGTGCGAACACGGTCTGGTAGCGCTCCAGGTCGCTGGCGTCGGCGTGGCGCTCGATATACGGCGGCAGCGGCATCTCGCCCAGGCGGCGCAGCAGGCGTTCCAGCGGTTCCGGCGATTCGAAGCGCAGGCGGAAGAACTGGCCGTCGCGGCCCAGCACCACGGCATGGCTGCCGTCGGCCAGCTCGATGCGCCCGCCTTCTTTCGGCTTCTTGCTCACGCCCAGCTGGGCGATCGCCTCGTGCGCGCCGGTGACGCGCTCGAGCAGGATCTCCACCGCCCCGCCGCTTTCCTTGCGCCCGTACAGCCGCGCCGGCAGCACGCGGGTGTCGTTGAGGATGAGCAGGTCGCCCGCGCGCAGCAGCCCCGGCAGTTCGCGGAACATGCGGTCCTGCAGCGACTGCGCCTGCGTATCCAGCAGCAGCAGGCGGCTGGCCGAACGCTCCGGCAGCGGGGCCTGGGCGATCAGTTCGGGCGGCAGCTGGAAATCGAAATCTGACTTCTTCAACGGGGGACTCGGCAGGGGCCGCGGGCGGCGGGAAACGGCGCATTATCCCGCAGCCCGGCCGCCCCGGCACGCCTCACGCGGTTCTGGCCGCCTTTTTACGGCGGCGCACGACGGCAAAACCGACGATACCGATCACCAGCACCAGGCCGCCGGTGAGCAAGGGCAGGTTATGCCGCAGCGCGCGCCTGGCCTTGACTACATAAAGATGCCGCTGCATCACGCGGGCGCTGGCGAAATCCGGCTCCGGGCAGCTTTCGCCGAAGTTCTCGGCCCACGGCACGTACGCGCCCTGCTTCACATATCGGTCGTACAGCGCCTTGGCCTTGAGCAGCCGCTCCGGCACCACCGGCGGCGTGCCGTCGCCGTTGTCGCCGTAATCCGGCGGGCCTTCCAGCATCCAGCCGCTGGCCTTGCACAGCACCGCCGCGAAAGCCTGCGAGCGCGGCGGCAGCAGGTCGGCCGCGCCGGCGGCGCGGTCGGCGGCCAGATAGCGGTAATGGAAGCGGCGCTCCGGCTTGGGTGCGGTGTCGGCGTAGCGCTGGCGCTCTCCGTCGGTGACGAAGGACTGCTTCAGGTCGTCCGCGCTATGCCCGCTGCCGCCCTGGAAGCCGCCGCCCATGTCGTTGTAGTCCGGCCCCTGCTCGTAGCCGAACAGCTCCATGCCCAGCTCGCGCTGGATCGCCGCCGCGCGGTAGCGGGCCTCGGCCTTGCCGATATCGGTCCAGGTATGCTCGGCGTCGTGCAGGTCCTGGGCGAACTCGCGCGCCTTGGCGCGCAGGTCGTCCTTGCCGAAGCGCTCGTCGCTGCTGGCCGGGAAATAGTTCTGCGCTTCGTCGTAGCGGCCGGCGCGCATCATGCGCCGGGCCAGCGTCCAGCGCAGGTTGTCGCCGAACGGCGCCGAGCCGGGGTAGTAGCTCGGCGCGGCGGAGCCCGCCTTGGCCGGGGCCGGCGGCGCCGAAGCCGGCACGCGCGCATCGACGAAGCTCTTCAGCTCGTCGATGGTGAGCACGCGCTCGGCCAGGTAAGTCACGTCGTTGCCGAAACCGGTGCCGCTGGTCTCGTCCTCGGGATAGAACTCGTTGCCGCTGCCACCGACCGCGATGGCCGCGTCGTACAGCCGCCCCATCGCTTCCACATAGTCGCCGCGCGCAAGCGCCAGCACGCCCTGCTCGCCGAGCAGCAGATGGGTGTTGTCCGGATCGATGCTGGCCCCAGCCATGGACTTGGGATCATTGGCCTTGGGGAAAGCCTTGACCGCATCCGCATACGCCGCAGTCGCCGCCGCCAGATCGCCCCTCTGCAAGGCCAGCTTGGCGCGCACCCAGCTCGACAGCGGGCCCGGCGCCTTGTCGACCAGCTTGGCGGCAAGGTCGTAGCGGCCGGCGCGATAAGCCAGCGCGGCGAGACGGTCAGCGCCTTCCACATGCTCCAGCCCGCGCTGCTCGATCGCCGCCACCAGCGTGACCAGGGCAGGGTTGGGCTTGCTGGTCATGCTCTTGCCGTCGGCCGCTTCGCTGACCACGTCGTCGACGCGCGCCAGCGCATAGATCACCAGCAGGCGCTGCGAGATCGGATGGTCGATCAAGGCGGCGGCGAGCGTGTCGTCGCGCAGAGCCGTGTTGGCCAGGATCGACAGCGACTGCACCGCACTGCCCGAGCCATGCCCGGCCTGCGCGGCATACAGTGTGATGGCGTGCTTCATATCTTCCGGCGCAAGACGCACGCCGCAGTCGTTGTCCGGCCCCGCCATCTCGTTCCAGCCGCAGCGCTTGCCGTCGACGAACAGGTGCAGGCGCGCCTCTTCGCCGAAGCTGGACAGCGCCAACCCCTGCGTGTCGCTGCCGCCGTCGAGCGCACGCGCGCGCACCTGCTGGAAAGCCTTGGCCGCGGCGTCGCGCTCGCGCTTGAACACAGTGGCGTCGCTGGCCTGGTCGAGCGCGCGCTCCGCATGGATGCGGCCGAGCATGTAGGCCGCCCACACCGAGCGCAGCCTGGCCTGTTCCGGCGGCAGGGCCAGCACTTTTTCGAAACTGGCGACGGCCTGGTCCATCCCCGGGCCACTGGAAACCATGCAGTGTGCGGTGGCCGGTGGTGCGTCTTCGCCGGCCGCGGACGCGTCCTCGCTGGCTGCGCCCCGGCCTTCGCACGCACCCTGCGCGATCTCGAAATCCGCCGCGCCGGCAGCGTACAGCCGCAGATCTTCCGGCAGCCCCTTGCCCTTCTCGTAAACCTCGGCGCCGCTCTGCAGCTGACGCAGCTCGGCCAGCTGCTGCCACTGCGCCGGCGCCAGGCCCAGCCACTTGGCCATGGCCGCCGCGTCGTCGGCCTTGGGCGCCTCGCCCGCTTCGTCGTCCGGCAACTTGTCGGTGGCCGGCAACAGACTGGCCGCCTCGAAAGCGAAGCTGTTCTGCGGCGTGGCCTTCAGGGTCAGCTCGCGATGGTCCAGCAACTGGCTGGGGAAATCCGGACCGCAGGCCCACACCGTGGCGGCAGCGATGCCGGCGAGCAGGCCGGCGGCAATCCATTGGCGCTTGTACATCGGAACTCCGTCCCCTGGGTTAGACCGTGAATGATGCGGGGAAAGACGCCGCAGCGGAATAGCGGCGTCAAGGCTCCATCGTGGGTTGCGCGGAGGCATCGCCGCAGCGTGCCCAGCCGATCGCGCGCTGGTAGTGCGCGCGCAGCCAGCCGTCGCGTTCGCGGCGCAAGAACGGGCGGCCGCCCTGCTGGCCCAGCGCGTAACCGTTGACGCCGTCGGCGATGCTGCAGGCGGCCGGCAAGTCGATCCGGGACGGCAGGCGCGCATCCACTTCGCCGTCGTTGCGCAACACGATGTCCGCCGCACCCGCCACCGCGCCGGGCTGGAAGAACACCGCCAGCGTTGCCTTCAAGGGCGCACCGGCCATCACCGCACGCCAGGTCGGCAGGCTCCAGGCGCGCGCATCCTGGGTGGTGGGCAGGCGGAACCAGACAATGCCGGCCAGGCCCTTGGGCGGGTCATCGCGCAGACCGGCCAGCAGCTTCGCCACCTCGGCCGGCGCGGCGACCAGTTCGCTCGCCTCCGTGCCGCCGGCCAGCAAGGGCGTTTCGCTTTCGATCGCGACGACGCGGCCGTTGTCGTCCCAGGCGACGCGCGAGCCATACGTGGGCAACGCCACGCGGAACGGCTTGCCGGCGCGCGCGGCGAAACGGTCGATCCAGCTGCGGGCGAGCGCCGGATCGAACAGGCCGGCGCGTGGCGATTGCACGGCATGGACTTGCAGCACGACTTCGTCGACTTGCCCCGTGACGTCTTCGAGCTGATCGGAAGCCAGCCATGCAGGCAAGGCGGTGATCGACAGCGGTGTCGTGCCGAGGGCGCGCTTCAGTCGCGCGAGGAAATCGGCGTAGGCCGGCAGGCGTGCGGTGCCGCAATCGTGATCGATCTCGATGCCGGCGAGCGGTACGCCGCTCCACGCGTTGCGCAAGGCGAGCGTCTGGGCAAGCAGCGCGTCCGCATCCCATTGCGGCAGCTGGCCGTCGATACGTATCACCAGCACTACCGGCCGATGCGTGGCGGCGAGCGCGGTGCGATCGATCGTCACCGGCTGCAGTTGTCCACGCGCATCGGTCTGCGCCGCCAGCACGCGCCATACGCGGATCGCATCGGCCGATTGCGTCAGCGCGGAAGTCACGGCGGGGTTCCATTGGCGTTGCCAAATGTAGGCGTCGTGCAGCAGTGGCGCGGAGGGATGCTGGCAGGCGGCGAGCATGCTGCAGATCAAGATGGCTGCCAGCCAGCGCCGCACGCCGTTCGAGTTCAAATGCATCAAGCGTTCCTCGCCGCGGAGTGATGAAAAGCCCCTCTCCCATCGGGAGAGGGGTTGGGGTGAGGGTACGGGCGGAGTGAGGCGCCCCACTCCGCCCGTACCCTCATCCGGCTGCCGCCACCTTCCTCGCTCCTCCACGCGAAGAGGGCACAGGGATGTGCCCGGCTTTGATGAGCGAGGAGAGCCGCGCACGTCCCTGTGCGCTCCCCGCGTGCTCCCGAAGGGAGAAGGGTTTCACTTCGGGCGCAATATCGGATTTCACCTAAAGACAGCGGCTGAGTCGTCTTGATACTTTGGTAGCTGTTACCTGCGGAGTGTTTCCGACGCGTCGCGGGCAACCATCGCAGCAATGCTGTGAGAAGCGCGAGCCAAGGGTGCTAGGAACACCCCTGACCCGCTAACCATCACCAACTGTAGGAGAGTCGATCATGGCTACCCCAGATCATACGGCACCGACGCGCTCGTCGATCCCCAGGACGACACACCCACCGAACATCCGGGCCGTCCGACGACATCGCGGACACGGTTGAAGAACCGCGGCCTAAGAGTTTTCGCAGGAATGTTCCGAGCCGTGTAACCCGGCGCGTTGCCTTGCGCAACGGCGAAAGCTTCCAAAGCCACACCCCACTTCCTCAATCAAGCCGCCCGGCGCCCATGCTTTGGGCCGTCGGTGAATCTTCGAGTCCGTAAGGTCGGCGGCACGCCGAGCTGTTGGCGGCGTGCCGTTTTACGGAGCGAGGATGCGGCGCTTGGCAAGGAGCTGCTTATGAACACCTTTGGCGAACCGTGGATCACCCGCCACGCAAATTATTTTTCCGACCCCGATGCGGGGCCGGACACGTTGTTGAACGATGCCACCGAGTGGCTGCGGTACGCGCACAACGCGATTCAACTGCTGGCTGACCTGGCTCATGAACGCGGCAAGATAGATAAGAAGCGCTTGCCGATCATGCTTGAAAGCATCGGTGCGTTTATCGACATGGGCGCACGCTGCGCGACGCAGGCACATCTGCGCATGCAGTGGCAGCAGATACAGCATGAGACGGCGCAACCCTCGGCGTAGGTTGGGGTGAGCAAAGCGAACCCCAACAATGCGATGCGTCGGGTCAACGCCATAAAAAAACGCCGCCCGGAGGCGGCGTCGAACAACTGTCGGCGCGAAGCATTCAGCCCTTCACGCACAACACCTGCCGCAACGTATGCACCACTTCCACCAGGTCGATCTGCGCGGCCATCACCGCGTCGATCGACTTGTAGGCAGCCGGCGATTCGTCGAGCACGCCGGAATCCTTGCGGCACTCCACGTGCGCCGTGGCCTCGCGATGCTGGGCCAGGGTGATGCTCTGCTTGGCCATGCCGCGGCTCATGACGCGGCCGGCGCCGTGGCTGCAACTATGGAAGCTGTCCGCATTGCCCTTGCCGCGCACGATGTAGCTCTTGGTGCCCATGCTGCCGGGAATGATGCCCAGCTCGCCCGCGCGGGCACTGACCGCGCCCTTGCGGGTGACCAGCAGCGACTCGCCGAAGTGCGTCTCGCGCTGCACGTAGTTGTGGTGGCAGTTCACCGCCAGCTTGTCCAGCTGGAACTTCGGCAGGCGATGGCGCAGCTCGTTCAACACCCGCGCCATCATCGCCTCGCGGTTGTGCCGCGCGTAGTCCTGCGCCCAGGACACCGCTTCCACGTAATCATCGAACAGCGGCTCGCCCTCCATGAAGAAGGCCAGGTCGCGGTCCGGCAGGTGGAAGCCCAGCACGCGATGCGCCAACTGTTCGCGCGCCCGCTCGATGAAATAGGTGCCGATCAGGTTGCCGGTGCCGCGCGAGCCGGAGTGCAGCATCACCCACACGCGATCTTCTTCATCCAGGCACAGTTCGATGAAGTGGTTGCCGCCGCCGAGCGTGCCCAGCTGCCGCTCCATCTTGTCGGTGCGGATCTTGCGGTGCTTCGCCTTGATCGTCTCCAGCCGCTGCGCCAGGCCGGACTGCACCAGGCGCGTGCCGACGCTGTCCGGGGTCCTGCGGTGCTCGCCGTTGCCCACCGGCACGCCGCGCTCGATGCTCGAACGCAGCTGCGCCAGGCTGTCCGGCAGATCGACCGCGCGCAAGCTGGTACGCACCGCGGCCATGCCGCAGCCGATGTCCACGCCGACCGCCGCCGGGATGATCGCCCCGCGCGTCGGCACCACCGAGCCCACCGTGGCGCCCTTGCCCAGATGCACGTCGGGCATCACCGCCAGCCACGGGCCGACGAACGGCAGCGCCGCGATGTTGCGCAACTGCGCCTGCGCCTGCGCTTCCAGCGGCACGCCGTCCACCCAGCCCTTGATCGGCTTGGCGCCTTCGGCGTGCAAAAGTTGATATGAGGTACTCATGTCCTTGATTCCTGATGGGGCCGATGCAGCGCTTCCCTGTGCCGCACCGGTGTTTTACTCCTTCAACGTAACCAGCTGCCTCAGCACGCCATCCAGGCCGCCGAACACAGTGAGCTTGTCGATCTTCTCGGTGACCTTCTCCAGCGCCTCCAATTCCTTCAGGCGCATCAGCACCGGACTCTCCTCGATCAGCCTGGCGGTGTTGAGCAGGGAACGCGTGGCGTTCGCCTCCTCGCGGCGGCGGATCACGTTGGCCTGGGCCGCCTTCTCCGCCTGCACCACGCTGTTGAGGATCTCCTTCATCTCGCCCGGCAGGATCACGTCCTTGATGCCGACCCCGAGCACTTCCACGCCCAGCTCGGCCACGCGGCTGTACACGTAGGCGAAGATGTCGGCATCGAGCGAGGCCTTGTCGCCGAGCAGTTCGTCCAGCGTCTTGACCGACACCGCCTTGCGCAGGCCGTACTGCAGCTCGCGATAGATGTAGTCGGCGTACTTGGCCACCTTGGTACGCGCGGCGACCGGGTCGGTCACGCGCAGGCTGGCGGCCAGGTTCACGCGCAGGCTCACCTTGTCGCGGGTCAGCAGTTCCTGGCCCGACACTTCCAGCGACTGCACGCGCAGGTCGATCACCTCGGCGGCCACGTTCTTGCGGAATTGCCAGAACGCGTAGCTGCCCGGCGCCAGGGTGCGCACCAGCTTGCCGTCCAGGAACAGCAGGCCGGCCGCTTCCGCCGGTACCTCGACCGCCAGGGCGACTTTCGACAGCACACCGAGCTGGCGCAGGCGATTGACCACGTCGGCCTGCACTTCCAGCGTGCCGGCCAGCGGCACCAGGCGCAGTTCCACCGGCACCAGCTCTTTCCAGTACAGCTTGCGGGTACCCGGCGCCAGCACGTCTTCGAGCTTGCCGTTCTTCAGTACCAGGCCGACCTGGTCCACGCCGACGTCGGCAATCAGGAAGCGCGGCGCCAACCGCGTATCCATGCCCGCCAGCAGCACCTCGGCATCGCTGCCGGCGTACTCCGCGCGCGCCACGTTGTGCAGGACGACCGCGACGCGGCCGAGCGGATCGAAACAGCGGTACAGGCCCGGGGCGAGCACGCGCTGCAGTCGACGGTTGCGGTACAGCAAACCGCGCTCGCCGTCGCCGACCACGATTTGCTTGATCCATAACATGGGAATGACTCCTTTATCCCGTAATTCGGCCTGCCTTGATTAATGCTTTTCGCACGAGCAGTCCACGGCGCGCGAAAAACCTGCTTGATAATCGATGGGCGCAGTTCGCCCTCCCTTGCGGGATAATCGGCCATAGGCATTTTCATGGCCGCTTTGATTAATAAGGTGGAAGCACCCCTGGCGTTGGCGACGCGGGACCGTCGCGCCTCCCCCGGGGAGACGGACGCTGTCCGCGGCACGGCGAACCGTCCGCTTGCCGGCGACCGTCCGCCCGCTCTCGGGTCGACGCTCCGGCGTGGCTTCTGCTGCGGTGTCGATGACTCATCGTCCTTGATGAAACCATCGGCGCCGCACGGGGCGCTTCCTGGTGAGGGAGCTTGCGCTCCCGGTGTCTTGGAGCGGGATTCGAACCCGCGACAGCCGGCATCCGATGCCGGTGCTCTACCCGTCTGAGCTATCCAAATCGGCGACGTGCCGGATTCGAACCGGCGTCCAATGGCATACGAAGCCAATGCTCTTCCCGACTGAGCTAACGTCTTTGCGAAACACCGAACGTGCAGGCCCGGCATACGCTGCCGGCAAAGCCGCGCGCACCGGACGGGCGTGGGAACCCGTACCGCTGGAGCCTGTCGTGGCGATGCTTCGTATGGCCGGCTGTCGCCAACCGGTCATGCGTGTGGGTGCAACGCACCCGAATCCTGTTGAGACACTGCCGATCACCCGCCCGCCCGTGCCGAAGCATCAAGGCACAGCGCATCCCTGCGCCGCTCGCGGTCGCCCCTGCCTCGGCCGGGGCGCGGCCGGATGCTTCAGGGCGGAAGTGGTCTTCCGATGATCGGTTTTGTCATCACCTTTCGGTGCATGAACTCTTCCCTGCGAACGCCAGAAACAAAACGCCCCCGGGTGGTGACCCGAGGGCGTTCGCCTTGCCTCGGGAGATCGGGGTGACCGATCTCCGCGCAAGCGTGAGATCAGTCGGTGTGGATGAAACGGTCGTCCTTCGTCCGCCGCATGCACGGCTGTTCGTCGCGCTTATCGCGCGAGGGCAGCAGGCGGTGGGTGGGATGGAACGACATGGTTTGATCCTGGCCTTTTCAGTTAATGCACATCGCCGGTATTGGCGAAGGCGCGAACATTACGCGAGCGAGATTATCTGCGCAAGCATTTTTTTAACGCGTACGAATAATTCTTACAGCCAGCCTTTCTGGCGCGCGAGCCGATACGCCTCGATGCGATTGGCCACGCCCAATTTGCCGATCGCCTCGGAAAGATAATTGCGCACCGTGCCGTGCGAGAGATTCAACTGCGCGGCGATCTCGCTCGCCGACTGTCCCTCGCCCGCCAGGCGCAGCACCTGCCGCTCGCGGTCGTTCAAGGGGTCGGCTTCCGACCACGCTTCCAGCGCGAGCTGCGGATCGATCGCGCGCCCGCCGCGATGGACCATGCGCAGCGCCTCGGCCAGGTTCTCGGCCGGCGCATCCTTCAGCAGATAACCGGACACGCCCGCATCCAGCGCGCGGCGCAGGAAGCCGGGGCGCGCGAAGGTGGTCACGATGATCACCTTCATCGGCAATTCGTGGCGCTGGATGCGCTGGGCCAGTTCCAGGCCGGTGATGCCCGGCATTTCGATATCGGTGACCAGCACGTCGGGCTTCAGCCGCTGCAGTTCGCGCCACGCGGCTTCGCCGTCCGCGGCGGAACCGAGCACTTCGATATCCGACTCCAGATTCAACAGCGCGGTCAGCGCGCCGCGCACCATCGCCTGGTCTTCGGCCAGCAGCACGCGGATCATGCGGCGCTCTCCGGCAGGCTCAGCGCTGCAGCCATGGCCGGCTTGGCCAGCGGCACCGCGATGCGCAGGCAGGTGCCGTGCCGTTTCGGCGAATCGATCTCCAGGCTGCCGCCCAGGGCCCGCACGCGCTCGCGCATGCCGCTGACGCCGTTGCCGTGCGCGGCCAGTCCGCCGCAACCGTTATCGCTGATCTGCATCTGGAACCTTGTCTTGTCGTGGACGAAACGCACGCTGGCCGCGCTGGCGCGGGCGTGGCGATGGATATTGGTGACCGCCTCGCGCAGCACCAGGGCCAAGGCTGCCTCGATGGCGGGCGACAGTGCGAAACCTTCTGGCAGTTCACCTTCGAAACCTACCCCGGATGCTTCCAGCATCAGCCGTGCGGAGATGATTTCCGAGGCCAGATCGCTGCGGCGCATGCCGGTCACGGCGGCGCGCACCTCGGCCAGTGCATGGCGTGCCACGCGTTCCACTTCGGCCATTTCGCGCTGCGCGCGCGGCGGATCTTCCAGCGCCAGGCGCCGTGCCAGCTCGGACTTGATCGCCACCAGCGACAGCGTATGCCCCAGCAGATCGTGCAGGTCGCGGCCGATGCGCTCGCGCTCGGCCAGCATGGCCAGGCGCCGTACTTCCATCTGCGACAGGCGCAGGTCGGCGTCCTTGCGCAGATTGTTGATGTAGTGAAAGTTGCTGAGGCCGCCGAGGACGCCGGCCACCGATACCACCAGCATGATCCACAGCGGCACGTCCACCCACATCCACGCCACCGCCATCGACACCAGGATCAACGACGCGGCACCGCGCAGCCACAGCCGGAAAGAAGGCGTCACCGACAAGGCCGTGCATGCGGTGATCACGTAGCCGAAGCCCATCGGATTGACCATCCACAAGCCCAGCCCCATCGCCGCCATGCCGGCGACGTACCAGGGCAGGCGCCGCGTCGGCCCGAAATACACGTGCACATGCAGGTAGAGGAACACCAGCATGCTCAGCAGCGTCGGCGCGAACCACGACCAGGCGAAGCCGTGGGTACCCAGCGGCACCAGCGGCAGCATCACGATCCAGGCCGCCTGGCCCAGCGCCGAACGCGCCACGAACACCGGCGAGCGCAGCTGGACGTACAACGAATCCGGTGCGGGCTTGAACGGCAGGCGCATCACACGCTCGTGGACTGCTGCCGGGGGGCGCTGATCGGCGCGGCGGTCGGCAGCAGTTTCGGCTGCGGCAGGGGCACGGTGATCAGCAGCACGGTGCCGCGGCCGCGCGGCGATTCGATGCTCAGCAGGCCACCCAGCGCACGCACGCGTTCGCGCATGCCGCACAAGCCATTGCCGTCGTCGCCGACACCGCCGCGGCCGTCGTCGCTCACCCGCAGGCGCAGCGTGTAGGCATCGCGTTCGAGATCGATCCGCGCCCTGCTGGCCTGCGCATGGCGCGCGATATTGGTCGCGGCCTCGCGCAAGATCAGCGACAGGCCGCGCTCGATCTCCACCGGCAGGTCGGTGGGCGGCGCCACGTAATCCAGGTGCACGCGGGAAGATTCCAGCAGCAGGCGCGCCGCGGCCAGTTCGGCGGCGAGGTCGGTGGCGCGGATGCCGGTCACCGCCGAACGCACCTCGGCCAGCGCGTGGCGAGCGACGCGCTCGGCTTCCGCCACTTCGCGCTTGGCCGCTTCGGTGTCGCGGTCGAACAGCTTGCGCGACAGCTCCAGCTTCAGCGTGATCAGCGACAGCGTATGTCCCAACAGGTCGTGCAGGTCGCGGCCGATGCGCTCGCGCTCGGCGGTGGCGGCGAGGCGGCGCACTTCTTCCTGCGACAGCTTCAGCGCCACGTCCTTCTCGTGCGCGATGCGCTCGACGTGGGTGATGATGGCGATGATGATGGTCATGCACGGCACGGACACCAGCGCCTGCCACGGATAGCCGACGCTTCCCGCCATCGCCACATAGGCGGCGTTGCCCAGCAGCAGGCGCAGCAGCAGCGGTCCGATCCGCTTCGCGCTGGCCATGCTGTACGACACGCAGCCGTAGATGAAATACGCCATGCCGCTCGGATACCACGGCGCCAGCCCGATACTCATCACCATCAGGCCGAGCGCGTAGCGCGGGGCGACCCTCCGCGAAGCGAGCATCGACTTGGCGAACAGCATCAGGAACAGCGGATAGGACAGCAGCGTGAGCAGCAGCCACTTGAGGTCGTAGTGGCTGCCCATGGCGGGCGTGATGAATACCCACACCGACCACAGCAGGTGGACGCCCTCGGCCCACACCGATTTGCCCTGCCGCTGGATCGTCGCGACACGCGAATCCGGCGCCGGCGTCAGCCAGGAGCGGAGCAGATTGAGCATGGCGGTGATCCTCCCCACAGGTCGCGCGGCGACGGCTGGCGCGACGACGGTATTCATCATGACGGGCTGCGCAACCGCGGGTTGCGCAGCCCCCTGCATGCTACTTCAACCATGGCGCCGCAGGCGGCGCGCGGCAATGGCCAGGAAGACGGCGCTGAAGCCCGCCAGCGTGGCCACGTGCGGCCACACCGCGCCCTGCCCCAGGCCCACCGCAGCCAGCGCCACCTGGTTCAGGTGATACGGCGGCAGCGCCAGCGCGATCTGCTGCACCGCCTTGGGCATCAGCGAGAGCGGGAACCACAGGCCGGACATGAAGGCCATCGGCAGGTAGATCAGGTTGACGATGCCCGGCGCGCCACTGCCCTTGATCAGCATGCCCAGCATCAGGCCCATCGCGCAGAACGGCAGCGAGCCGAACAGGTTGGTGGCGAACAGGGCGGCCATCTGCGCCGGGGACAGCTGCACGTGCGCCACCAGCGTCGCCAGCAGCACCAGCACGCAGGACACCACCGCCGCCGCGAACATCGCCATCACCACCTTGCCGAGCAGATACGCGCCGGGCGGCATCGGCAGCGCGCGCTTGAGCGTGAGCAGGCCGTTGTCGCGCTCCATCGACGAGGCCACGCCGAAACCGAACAGGCCCGGCGACATCACGCCGAAGGTGCCATAGGCCGCCAGCAGGTAGCGCGGTGCTTCGGGCCCGTTGGCGTGGCCGAGCAGGATGCCGAACATCAGGTAGAACGCGGTGGGCAGGATCAGGGTCGGGATCATGAAACCCGGGTTGCGCAGATAGCGCAGGCATTCGGCGCGTGCTTCCTGCAGGTAGGCGCCGAGCACCCGGCCACGGGTCATTTCGCGGGCGGCGGAGGCGACGGGTATGGCGGTGACGGAAGAGACGGCGTTCATCAGGCGGCCTCGCGGGTGTCTGCGGTGGGCGCCTCGGCGGCGCGAGTCAGTTCGGTAAAGGCTTCGGCCAGTCCGGCGCGCTGGACTTCCAGCTCACCCAGCTGCGCATCGGCGTCGAGCAGGCGGCGCACCACGATTTCCGCGCTGTCGGTCGACAGCCACAGGCGTTCGCCTTCGTCGCGCGCTTCGGCCACTTCCGGCCACGAAGCCACGTCGGCCGCACGCAGGCGGGTGATGCAGCGCACCCGCTTGAGCGCGACGCGTGCACGCAGGTCGTCCACGCTGCCCTCGCTCAGCACGCGTCCGCGCGCCATCACGCAAACGCGGTGGGCCAGCGCTTCGGCTTCTTCCAGGTAATGCGTGGTCAGCACCACGCCGGCGCCTTCGGCCACCAGGTGGCGCAGCGCGATCCACAGCTTCTGGCGCGCCTCCAGGTCCATGCCCACGGTGGGTTCGTCCAGGAACAGCAGCTCGGGGCGGCCGCACAGCGCGAGCGCGAATTGCACGCGGCGCTGCTGACCACCCGAAAGCGCGGCGTAAGGGCGCTTCAGCAGGTCGGCGACGCCGGCCAGTTCCGCCGTTTCGCGCACCTCGCGCGGCGCCGGGTAGTAGCTGCCGGTGAGCTTCAGCAGCTCGCCGACGCGCAAGGTCGGCGGCAGCGCCGCCGATTGCAGCATCACGCCGATGCGGCGGCGCGCCACGAGTTGCTGCGGGTCCTCGCCGAACAGTTCGACGCGCCCCGCGTCCGGCCGTACCAGGCCGAGCAGCATCGAAATGGTGGTGCTCTTGCCGGCGCCGTTGGGGCCGAGCAGCGCGAAAATTTCGCCGCGATGCAGCATCAAATCCAGGCCGTCGACGGCGGTGTGATTGCCGTAGCGCTTCACTACGGATGACAGCTTTGCGATAGGTGAACCAGTGGTGATCATGGGCTTCCCTCCTTTGCCGAGAATGCTAGGCATCGCAAGGCCTGGCGGGCATTCGCCAACGTCAGCCCGCGCACGTGACAGCCGTCATCCGGCCCCCTCCCCCGGGGTTACGGCGCCGACAAAGGCGGGTTATCCTCGGTGGATCGCCGACGCACGAACCTGCGCGGCACGCACGACTGAGCGGGCATTCCTGATCGTCACCGGACCCGCCAAGCATGCATCGCGATGTTGGCAGGACGCGCCATCCCCCATGGCCCCTGCGTACTTTGAGGAGGAAGCATCATGGGTGTGATCGATCAGCTGCGCGAACTGCGCGATTTCGGCGGCGCGCCGCAGACCACCGGCCTGGACGACGCCAGCGTCGAACGCTTCGCCGCCAGCCACCCCGACCTGGCGCAGGCCATCGGCGAAGCGATCGAACAGCATCGCGCGCTGCGCGCGGAGCTGGGCGATTTCCTCAAGCTGGACGAAGCCGAGCAACTGCACGTGGCGCAGGCGGGCTTCGTCAATTTCTATCCCGACGACGGCATCAACCGTTACCTGCCCGCCGCCGCGCGCGGCCCGTGGGTGGTCACGCTGAAGGGCGCGGTGATCCACGACAACGGCGGCTACGGCATGCTCGGCTTCGGCCACAACAACGAGGCGATCCGCACGGCGATGAGCCGGCCGCAGGTGATGGCCAACGTGATGACGCCGAACGTCTCGCAACTGCGCTTCGCGCAGGCGCTGGACCGCGAGCTCGGCCGCAACCGCAGCGGCAATCCGTATGCGCGTTATCTGTGCCTGAACTCCGGTTCCGAATCGGTCTCGCTGGCCTGCCGCATCGCCGACGTCAACGCCAAGGCGATGACCGAGCCGGGCGCGCGCTATGCCGGCCGCAGCATCAAACGCCTCGCGGTGAAGGGTGCCTTCCACGGCCGCACCGAAAAACCGGCGCTGTATTCGGATTCCACCCGCAAGACCTACCAGCAGCACCTGGCCAGCTATCGCCACGAGGACACGCTGATCACGGTGGCGCCGTACGACGTGGCGCAGCTCGAAGCCGCGTTCGCCGATGCCGACCGCCACGGCTGGTTTATCGAGGCGATGTTTCTGGAACCGGTGATGGGCGAAGGCGATCCCGGCCGCGCGGTGACGCCGGAGTTCTACAAGGCCGCGCGCGAACTGACCGAAGCGCATGGCTCGATGCTGCTGATCGATTCGATCCAGGCCGGCCTGCGCGCGCACGGCGTGCTCTCGCTCACCGACTACCCCGGCTTCGAAAAGCTGCCGGCGCCGGACATGGAAACCTTCTCCAAGGCGCTCAACGCCGGCCAGTACCCGCTGTCGGTGCTGGCGGTGAACGAGCGCGCCGCGGGCCTGTACCGCAAGGGCATCTACGGCAACACCATGACCGCCAACCCGCGCGCGCTCGACGTCGCGCTGGCCACGCTGCATGAACTGACCGACGAGGTGCGCAGCAATATCCGCGAGCGCGGCAAGGAATTCGTCGACAAGCTCAACGCGCTGAAGAACGAACTCGGCGGCCTGATCACCAAGGTGCAGGGCACCGGCCTGCTGTTCTCGTGCGAGCTGTCGCCGGAGTTCAAGTGCTACGGCGCGGGCTCGATCGAGGAATACATGCGCGAGCGCGGCGTCGGCGTGATCCATGGCGGCGTCAATTCGCTGCGCTTCACCCCGCACTTCAAGGTGACCAGCGCCGAGGTGGACCTGGTGGTCTCCCACGTGCGCCAGGCCCTGCTGCAGGGCCCGCGCAAGCTGAAGGCGGAAGCGGCCTGAGCGCCGCCCGGGCATGAACGCCGGGCCGCGCGCCCGGCGTTCCCCCTCTAGCCAACGGCGGCGACAGGCATAGACTTGCGCCCACCGGCACTCGCCGGTCCATTCCAGGAGGGTACCCGCATGTTCTTGCGTTTCAGCCTGACCGCCGCCAGCCTCGCCCTGGCCCTCGCCGTTTCCGCCACCGCTTCCGCTGCCCCGCAGGCCAAGAACCCGCAGCAGCAGCGCATGACCGACTGCAACAAGCAGGCGACCGGCAAGAAGGGCGACGAGCGCAAGACCTTCATGAGCACCTGCCTGAAGGGCGAAGCTGCCGCGCCGGCGAAGATGACCCAGCAGGAAAAGATGAAAGCCTGCAATGCGGATACGAAAGCCAAGACCCTGAAGGGCGACGACCGCAAGAAGTTCATGAGCTCGTGTCTGAGCGGCGGCGCCGCGGCGAGCCCGTAAGTCACTTACAGCTTGTTTGCCGCAAGGCGCCGCTTCGCCGAAGCGGCGCCTTTGCTTTTATGGGGAACGGAGAATTCGCGCTGCGTCATAATCCCCGCACTCCGTCATGCAGGACGCCCCATGAAGCTCGTCGAAGTCCGCCACCCGCTTATCCAGCACAAGCTCGGCCTGATGCGCCGCGCCGGCATCAGCACCAAGGAGTTCCGCGAACTGGCCTCCGAAGTCGCCGCGCTGCTCACCTACGAAGCGACCAAGGACCTGGAGACGGTCGACAAGCACATCGACGGCTGGGCCGGCCCACTGGTCGTGCACCAGATCAAAGGCAAGAAGATCACCATCGTGCCGATCCTGCGCGCCGGCCTCGGCATGCTGCCCGGCGTGCTGGACCTGATCCCCGCCGCCAAGGTCAGCGTGGTCGGCCTGCAACGCGACGAAGAAACCCTCAAGCCGATCGCCTACTACGAGAAGCTGACCGGCCGCATGGACGAACGCATCGCCCTGATCGTCGACCCCATGCTGGCCACCGCCGGCACCCTGATCGCTACCGTCGACATGCTCAAGGCCGCCGGCTGCAAACGCATCAAGGGCCTGTTCCTGGTGGCGGCGCCGGAAGGCCTGAAGCACATCGCAGAGGCCCATCCCGACGTCGAGATCTACACCGCCGCCATCGACGACCATCTCAACGAACACGGCTACATCCTGCCCGGGCTCGGTGACGCAGGCGACAAGATCTTCGGCACCAAGCAGCTGCCAGCCGGCTGACACGGCCGACGCAGGTGGGGGTGAGCCGCAGGCGAACCCCAACATCGCCACACCCATACGCCCCCCCTACGCCGGAATCACCGGCCAAAAAGGCGCACCAGCCCCACCCTCCCTACTGAGACCCCCATTAGCAAATCTGTCGCAATAAATTGCTATTTTCCCCGGGAGGATCCGTCCGGATCCATCAAAGAGGGAGTGGGTCAATGGAAGCAAAGCACGCACGGCGCGCCCTTTGGGCCGCGCTGCTAGGGATCGCGTCGATCGCCTCTGCCCAGGCAGCGGACCTCAGCATCAGCCAGTTCCGCGTACGCGGCCCGTCCGGCGGCAACGACGAATTCGTCGAGCTGTTCAATGCCGGCGCTACCTCGCTGGATCTTTCCGGCTACAAATTCAATGCGTCGAACGCGAGCGGCACCACCGGCACGCGCCTGACCCTCCCCGCCGGCACGTCGATCGCGCCGGGCTGCCACTTGCTGCTGACCAACAGCGCGAGCGGCGGCTATTCCGGCAGCGTCGCCGGAGACCTGAAATACAGCACCGGCGTCACCGATGACGGCGGCCTGGCCCTGCTCGATAGCAGCGGCCAGCTGGTCGACCAGGTCGGCCTCTCCGCCGGCTCCGCCTACAAGGCCGGCACGCCGCTGACCTCGCTGGGCAGCACCAATGCCGACAAGGGCTACGGCCGCAAGACGAATGGCGCCGGCCTGCCGCAGAACACCGGCGACAACCAGGCCGACTTCGTGGTGGTCACGCCCACCGCGCCGCACAACGCGGCCAGCGCCTGCGCGGTGATGAACCTGTCGCTGTCGATCGCCGATTCCAGTGCCACCGTGCACGGCGCGCCCGACGTCAGCATGCCGTTCGCCATCACGCTCAACCAGCCGGCTCCGGCCGGCGGCGTGAGCGTGCACGTGGCCACCCAGGACGACAGCGCCACCGCCGCCGCGGGCGACTACGAGGCGGTCGACACCACGCTGACGGTTGCCGCAGGCCAGACCCAGGCCGCTTTCAACGTGGTCGTGCACGGCCGCACCACCGGTTCGCCGGACAAGGCCTTCCTGGTCAAGCTGGACCAGCCGACCGGCGGCGCCACGCTGGCGCGCGACAGTGCCATCGGCGCGATCCTGTACGACATCCCGGTCGCCGCCGAAATCTGGCAGATCCAGGGCCGCGAGCAGAGCTCGCCGCTGCTGGGCAAGTCAGTGATCACCACCGGCAACATCGTCACCGCGGTGGGCCCGGCCGGCTTCACCATGCAGACGCCGGACAACCGCGTCGATGCCGATCCGCTGACCTCCAACGGCGTGTACGTGTTCACCGCGTCCAAGCCGACCGTCGCCATCGGCGACGTAGTGAACGTCGATGCGAAGGTCGACAACTACTACCACCTGACGGAACTCAAGAACGCCACGGTCACCGTCACCGCGCATGGCGTGCGGCTGCCGAGGGCGGTGGTGTTCGGTGCGCGCACGCCGTCGACCGATCCGAACCAGCTGTCCTGCGGCGCCACCAACTTCCAGTGCTTCGTCGGCATGCGCGTGGTGATCGAGAACGGCATGATCAACACCGGCAACAAGCGCTTCAGCACGGAGCCTTTCGCCGAGGTAAGCATCACCGCCAACGGCAAGCGCTCGCTGCGCCAGCCGGGGGTGCGCTTCAGCGTGCCGGTGCCGGCGGGCGTGGACCTGCCTAACTGGAGCGGCAATCCGGAAGTGTTCAAGATGAACACCGACGACTTCGGCGCGGTGCCGATCAACACCCCGTTCGTCGCCGGCACCACTTTCCGTGCCGAGGGCATCATCTCGTACGACTTCGGCGCCTATACCTTCATCCCGACCAGGATCGAAGTGAAGCGCGCCGCACCGATGCCCCGCCCCGTGCTGCCGCGGCCGCCGTTCGCGCTGCGCATCGGCGCGTTCAACATGGAGCGTTTCTGCGACAGCGAATTCAACACCACCTTTACCTGCAGCGGCGACAGCAAGGAGCCGACGCCGGACCAGGTGGCGCTGAAGACGCGCCGTCTGTCGGCTTATGTCGGCAGCGTGCTGAAGCTGCCGGACGTGCTGTCGACCGAAGAAGTGAAGAGTCTCGCCGTGCTGCAGGGCCTGGCCAAGCAGCTGGGCGACGACTACCCGGTGAAGTACGACGCCTACCTGCTGCCGGGCCATGACCCCAGCGGCATCAACGTCGGCTTCCTGGTGCGCGCCGACCGCGGCGTGCATGTGCTCTCGGTGCGCCAGCTCGGTGCCGACGAAACCTGGAACGACAACGGCAGCACCGCCTTCGTGCACGACCATCCGCCGCTGCTGCTGACGGCCGAAGTGCGCGGCATGCGCTTCCACGTCATCTCGGTGCATCCGAAGGCCCGCACCAACGTGGACAAGGACAACGCCACCGCCGTGCGCGACCGCCTGAAGCGCTACACCCAGGCGGTGTCGCTGGCCAAGCAGGTGCAGGAACTGCAGACCCGCTATCCCTCGCAGCCGCTGCTGGTGGTGGGCGACTTCAACGCCTACCAGTTCAGCGATGGCTGGGTGGACGTGGTCGGCCTGATCTCAGGCAAGTACAAGGACAGCGAGAACCAGCTGAAGCTGGGCCAGAACATCGTGCGCCCGGCGCTGTGGAACGCGGTGGAATCGGTGCCGGAGAACGACCGCTATTCGTTCCTGTTCACCGAGAACTTCGGCGAGATCCAGGGCTATACGCAGGCCGGCAGCGGCAACTCGGGCCGCGAAGTGCCGACCGTGCAGGTGCTGGACCATGCCCTGCTGAACCGCGCCGCGTCGTTCCGCTTCCTGCACATGCAGTACGGCCGCGCCGATCTCGACGCACCGGCGCAGACCGAAGCCGATGCCGCCAACGCGCCGGACTGGACGAAGGCGATCGGCGCCTCCGACCACGACGGCTTCGTGCTCGACCTGTTCGCCCCGGCGATGTTCGATCCGCATGGCGATCACGATCATGGGCACGATCATGGGCATGATGACGATCATGGCCACGGTCACGGCCACTGATCCGGGTAGGTTGGGGTGAGCCGCAGGCGAACCCCAACGACGCGACACGCATGAAGGTGGTCGATGTTGGGGTTCGCTGCGCTCACCCCAACCTACCCCATCCGCACTAATGAAAAGGCCACGCCCGGCGACGGGCGTGGCCTTTCTCTTTGGTGCCGGCAAAAAACTCAGCGAAAGCGGTCGGTCGCCTCCAGCAACTCGTGCGCGATCCCCGGCTCCAAGGCCGAATGCCCCGCATCCGCCACCACGCGCAGCTCGGCTTCCGGCCACGCGCGGTGCAGGTCCCATGCGCTGCGCATCGGGCACACCACGTCGTAGCGTCCCTGCACGATCACCGCGGGAATCTTGCGGATGCGCTCGACGTTGCGCAGCAGCTGGTCGTCGTGCTCGAAGAAACCGCCGTGCACGAAGTAATGGCATTCGATGCGCGCGAACGCGAGCGCAAACTCGTCCTCGCCGCT
This sequence comes from Dyella sp. 2RAB6, assembly GCF_052115385.1. Classification (NCBI taxonomy): domain Bacteria; kingdom Pseudomonadati; phylum Pseudomonadota; class Gammaproteobacteria; order Lysobacterales; family Rhodanobacteraceae; genus Dyella; species Dyella sp. 2RAB6. The sequence continues at coordinate 38,961 of NZ_JBFRGP010000016.1, read as the reverse complement.
GGACGCGATATGGCTAGGGTCCTGGTACAGATGGCTGGTGGCCGCTTCCCACACCGACCACGCCCGCGCCGCTTCCACCCGCACCGCCGGATCGGTGCTGGTCAGGCGACGGTGATAGGCGCTCATCAAGTCGCCGCGCTCGGCTTCGGGGATCGCCGCCAGATAGCTTTCCCACGCATCCGGAAACAGCGCATCGCAACCCTTCTGGTAGAACCACTCCAGCTCCCAGCGGCGCAGCATGAAGATGCCGCGCAGCACCAGCTCGGTGACCTTGTCCGGATGCGTCTGCGCATAGGCCAGCGCCAGCGTGGAACCCCACGAACCGCCGAATACCTGCCAGCGATCGATCTCCAGATGCTCGCGGATGCGCTCGATGTCGGCCACCAGATGCCAGGTGGTGTTGTCGGTCAGCTCCGCATGCGGCGTGGACTTGCCGCAGCCGCGCTGGTCGAACAGCACGATGCGGTAGACCTTGGGATCGAAGAAGCGGCGGTAGCTCGGATTGATGCCGCCGCCGGGGCCGCCGTGCAGGAACACCACCGGCTTGCCGTTCGGGTTGCCGCACTGCTCGTAGTACAGCGTGTGCAGCGGCGACACCTTGAGCGTGCCGGTGTCGAACGGCTCGATCTCGGGATACAGCTTGCGGCGTTGCTGGGTCATGCGGGCGGCTCCGGCGCTTCTAAAGCGCGGAGGCTAGCATGCGGGCCCTAGAACAGCTTGCCGGGGTTGAGGATGCCGTTCGGGTCGAATACCTGCTTTACGCCGCGCATCAGGGCGATTTCCGCGGCGCTGCGCGTGCTCTCCAGATACGCCTTCTTGACCAGCCCGATGCCGTGCTCGGCCGAGATGCTGCCGCCATGGCGCTGCAGCGCCGCAGCCAGCAGCTTGGTCACCTGTTCGCACTGCGCGATGAATTCGGCGCCGGCCAGGCCTTCCGGCTTGAGCACGTTGATGTGCAGATTGCCGTCGCCGATATGGCCGAACCACACCACTTCGAAATGCGGATAAGCCTGCCCCAGCAACGCCTGGATCTCGTCCAGGAAAGCCGGCAGCGCGCCGATGCGCAGCGAGATGTCGTTCTTGTACGGCTGGTGCGGTGCCAGGCTCTCGGTGATGCCTTCGCGCAGGCGCCACAGCGCGGCGGCCTGCGCCTCGCTCTGCGCGATCGCACCGTCAGCGATCCAGCCTTGGTTGACGCCGTGTTCGAACGCGGCCAGGGCCGTTTCCTGTGCGGCTTCGTCGGCGGCGTCGAATTCGGTGACCACATAGAACGGATGCTCGCCGTCAAGCGCGCGCTGCGCGCCATGCGCCAGCACGTGGCGCAGTGCGACGTCGGTGAAGAACTCGAAGGCCTGCAGCTTCAGGCGCGCGCGGAACAGCGCGAACACGTGCATCAGCGCGGCCATGTCCGGCAGCGCCAGCAGCATCACCTGCGACGGCGGCGGCGGCTCGGCCAGGCGCAAGGTGGCTTCGACCACGATGCCCAGGGTGCCTTCGGAACCGATGGTCAGATGGCGCAGGTCGTAGCCGCTGGAGTTCTTGATCAGCCCGCGATTGAGTTCGAGCAGTTCGCTATTGCCGGCGATCACCTTCAGGCCGGCGATCCACTCGCGCGTATTGCCGTAGCGGATCACCCGGATGCCGCCGGCATTGGTGGCGATATTGCCGCCGATGGAACAGGAACCGCGCGCGGCGAAGTCGACCGGATAGATCAGCCCATGCGTGCGCGCCGCGTCGTGCACCGCCTGCAGCGCGATGCCGGCCTGCACGGTGAGGGTGCGGTCGATCGGATCGAAGCCGAGCACGCGGTTCATCCGCTCCAGGCTCAGCACCAGCTCGCCGTTGGCGGCCACCGCGCCGCCGGAGAGACCAGTGCGGCCGCCCGACGGCACCAGGGCCACGCCGTGCTCATTGGCCCAGCGCACCACGGCCTGGGCTTCTTCCACCGTGGCCGGCAGGGCGATGGCCAGCGGCGCGGGGGTCCAGCGGCGGGTCCAGTCGCGGCCGTAATGCTCCAGGTCGGCCGGCGCGGTAAGCAGGCGCAGCTCGGGCAAGCGGGCGGCCAGTTCAGCCAGGGCGGGAGCGGGTGCGGTCATGGCGATTCCGTAAGCGAGTCGTCCAGCCTGCCAGCCGCAGCCGTTGCGGTCCAGTGCTGCGCTGCCGCATAGTGCCGCTTTGCCCACCTTTATCCAGACCCGCCCGGCGACCCATGAAAACCTCGTATCCGAAAGCAGACATCAAGGTCCTCCTGCTCGAAGGCGTCAGCCAGAGCGCCGTGGAAGTGTTCCGCCGCGCCGGCTACAGCCAGATCGAATTCCACGAGAAGTCGCTGCCGGAAGCGGACCTCAAAGCGCGCATCGCCGAGGCGCATATCGTCGGCATCCGTTCGCGCAGCCAGCTCAGCGCCGACGTGCTGGAGCACGCGCGCCGGCTGATCGCGGTGGGCTGCTTCTGCATCGGCACCAACCAGGTCGACCTGGAAGCGGCACGGGCGCAGGGCGTGCCGGTGTTCAACGCGCCCTACTCCAATACGCGCAGCGTGGCCGAGCTGGTGATCGCCGAGGCGATCATGCTGTTGCGCGGCATCCCGCAGAAGAACGCGCTATGCCATCGCGGCGGCTGGACCAAGTCGGCGGCGGGCAGCTTCGAGGCGCGCGACAAGGTGCTGGGCATCGTCGGCTACGGCCATATCGGCACCCAGATCGGCGTGCTGGCCGAATCGCTGGGCATGCGCGTGATCTTCCACGACATCGAAACCAAGCTGTCGCTGGGCAATGCGCGCGCCGCCGGCAGCCTGGACGACCTGCTGGAACGCGCCGACGTGGTGACCCTGCACGTGCCGGAAACGCCGTCCACCAAGCTGATGATCGGCGCCACCGAGCTGGGCAAGATGCGTCCGGGCTCGGTGCTGATCAACGCCTCGCGCGGCACCGTGGTGGATATCGACGCACTGGCCACGGCGCTGCGCAGCGGCCATATCGCAGGTGCGGCGGTGGACGTGTTCCCGCAGGAGCCCAAGGGCAATGACGATCCGTTCGTATCGCCCCTGGTCGGCATGGACAACGTGATCCTCACGCCGCATATCGGCGGCAGCACGCTGGAAGCGCAGGACAATATCGGCATCGAAGTGGCCAGCAAGCTGGTGCGCTACAGCGACAACGGTTCCACCCTGTCGGCGGTGAACTTCCCCGAGGTGACCCTGCCGGAGCATCCGAACAGCCGGCGCCTGCTGCATATCCATCGCAACGTGCCGGGCGTGCTGTCGCGCATCAACGAATTGTTCTCCGCCGGCAATATCAACATCGACGCGCAGTTCCTGCAGACCGATCCACAGGTGGGCTATGTGGTGATCGACGTGTCGGCGGATGCCGCGCAGGCTGGTGCATTGAAGGATCGGCTGGCGGCGATTCCGGGCACCTTGCGCAGCCGCGTGCTGTACTGACGCGGCAAGGTGTCCGCTTGAACGGAAGGCGCGTAGCCGCTACGCGTCCTTCACCGCCCGCCGCGTAAATCAAGCGGACGCAATGGAATGATTCGCGCGCCATGAGCAAAGTCTTCCTGCCGGACCGCATGATCGAGATCGGGATCGAGACGCCCGGTCCGCCGGACGCGTTGCAGCCACGCACGGTGCCGCTGCCCGAACCGACCCGCGACGAAGTGCTGGTGAAAGTGCAGGCGGCGGGGGTGAACCGGCCCGATGTGATCCAGCGCATGGGCCGCTATCCGCTGCCGCCCGGCGCGCATCCCACGCCGGGCCTGGAGATCGCCGGCGAGATCGTGGCGATGGGTTCCGACGTACAGGGTTTCGCCATCGGCGACCGCGTATGCGGACTGACCAACGGCGGCGGCTATGCCGAGTACTGCGTGCTGCCCGCCGGGCAGGCGCTGCCGATTCCCGACGGCATCGATTCGATCCACGCCGCGGCCATTCCGGAAACCTTCTTCACCGTGTGGGCCAATCTGTTCCGCATCGGCCACGCCGTGCCGGGCGAGCGCGTGCTGATCCACGGCGGCACCAGCGGCATCGGCACCACCGCGCTGATGCTGTGCCGCGAATTCGGCATCGCCGCGTTCGCCACCGCCGGCAGCGAGCACAAGTGCGCGGTGGTGCGCCATCTCGGCGCCGAGGCGATCAACTACCACGACGAGAACTTCGCGCTGGCGGTGCTGGACAGGACCGACGGGCATGGCGTCGACGTGATCCTGGACATCATGGGCGGCAGCTATTTCGAGCGGAACCTGGCGGCGCTGGCGCGCGATGGACGGCTGGTGCTGATCGGCTTTCTCGGCGGCACCCGCGCGGACGAAGTGGACCTGCAGACGCTGGTGCTCAAGCGCGCCACCGTCACCGGCTCCACCATGCGTGCGCGCAGCGGCGCGGAGAAAGCCGAGATCGCCAACGACCTGCGTACGCATGTGTGGCCGGTGCTCGCCGCCGGACGCTGCCTGCCGATGGTGCACGAGGTGTTTCCGCTGGTGCGCGCGGCGGATGCGCATCGGCTGATGGAAAGCGGGGAGCATGTCGGCAAGATCGTGTTGAAGGTGGCTTAGCCCAGCCACGCGTGCAGCAGCGCCAGCCAGCCTGCGGGCGCGGCGAACGCCAGATAGAGCGCCAGCCCCTGCCCCGCCATCACGCACGGCAAGCCGATCGCATAGACCCGGTGCGCGCGGCCTTCGACGATGACATCGCGCAGCAGGCCGAGCCCGATCAGCACGTCCACGTACGCGTACCAGGTGTTGGCCGGCACCAGGGCGTGCGGGAAACGCGCGAACGCGGCCACCGTCAGCGCGCACGTGGCGATCAGCATCAGCCGCCGATGGAACTCCGGCTGCCGCCGCCAGCGCAGCGCCAGGCCGAAGGCCACGGCGAAGGTCAGCATGTCGTTGAAGGAGATCGCCAGGAAGGCGTCGTGCACCGGCCCCTGGCGCGCATGCCACTGGCGCATCGCCAGCGCGGTGGCCACGCCCAGCACCGGCAACACGGTGCCCAGGCCCGCGCCGAACAGGCCCAGCCGCCGGTGCAGGCGCAGCGCATGCCGGCGTACCAGCCCGGTCTGCACGAGGAACAACAGCACCCAAGCGGAGAACACCAGCACGTGGACATGCAGGATCCATGGCAGCGGCTCCGCCCGATGCAGCAGCCGCTCGCCGAGGCCGCGGCCGAAACCATAGGCCACCACCAGCAGCACCAGCCACGCCATGCCGAAGTAGAACCATCGGTCCAGCGCCCGGCGCAGCTTGTAAACGTGGTCGTCGCCGAAACCCACGGACGCGCGCGAGGGGATGGGAGCGAGTGTCTTCATGTAGCCTCTCGATGGGCGGGGATATCCCCCACCCTCGCCAAGCCGGCGCGTTCGAGTCCTGAAACGCGCCTGAAAAAGCCTTGAAGAACTCTGAAAGCGCGTGGCCTGCCCGCCATGCCCGACCAAGGAGACCGCGATGAAAGCCAGCTGCAGCCATCTCGACGGCATCCGCGACGTCACCCCCAGCGCCGCCGGCTGCGAGGAATGCCTGAAGACCGGCAGCCCCTGGGTCCACTTGCGCATCTGCCGCAGCTGCGGCCACGTGGGCTGCTGCGACGACTCGCCCGGCCGGCACGCCACCAAGCACTACCGCGCGACGGGACATCCCATCATCGAAGGCTACGATCCGCCGGAGGGCTGGGGCTGGTGCTACGTGGACGACCTGATGTTCGACCTGTCGGACCGCAAGACGCCGCATCCGGGGCCGATACCGCGCTATGTCGACGAGTAAAAGAAAAGGCGCCACCAGGGCGCCTTTCGAATACTTCACCGTAATTGGTCGGGGCGGCCGGATTCGAACCGACGACCCTTTGCCCCCCAGGCAAATGCGCTACCAGGCTGCGCTACGCCCCGACGATACGGCAAGTGGGCAAGTCTAGCAGCTCGGCCAGGACTTGCGTAGGTAGAAAGCCTGCGCGCTCAGCGGCGCAGCAGGCTCAGCACTTCTTCCAGCTCCATGCGCACCTGGCGCACGATCTGGTGCGAAATGCTCGATTCCATGCGCGCCTGCGGGCCTTCCAGCCGGGCGCGGGCGCCGGTGATGGTGAAGCCTTCGTCGTACAGCAGGGCACGGATCTGCCGGATCATCAGCACGTCGTGGCGCTGGTAATAGCGGCGGTTGCCACGGCGCTTGACCGGGTTGAGTGCGGGGAACTCCTGTTCCCAGTACCGCAGCACGTGAGGCTTCACCCCGCACAATTCGCTGACTTCACCGATGGTGAAATAGCGCTTGGCCGGGATGGCCGGGAGCTCGGTGTTATTCCCTTGGTCCAGCATAGCTCTCCACTCTCACCTTGAGTTTCTGCCCCGGCCGGAACGTCACCACGCGACGGGCGGAGATCGGGATCTCCTCGCCGGTCTTCGGGTTGCGTCCCGGGCGCTGGTTCTTCTGCCGCAGGTCGAAATTGCCGAACCCCGACAGCTTCACCTGCTCGCCCTTTTCCAGCGCCTCGCGGACCACCTCGAAATAGGCGTCCACGAATTCTTTCGCCTCACGCTTGTTGAGGCCCACCTCGAGAAAGAGGCGCTCGGCCATCTCCGCCTTGGTCAGCGCCATGTCATCCTCGCCATCTTGCCTTGCATGAAGTCTCCAACGCAGCGAACGCTTCGCGCACGAAGCGGTCTGCGTCGTCGTCAGTAAGCGTGCGTGAAGCGTCCTGCAAAATCAAGCCCATAGCGAGACTCTTTCGGCCAGTCTCGACGCCTTTTCCGGCGTAGCGGTCGAACAGGCGCAGCTCGATCAGCGGCCCGCCGAGGGCCGTACGGACGCATTGCTCGACTTGCGCCCAGCTGACTTCCTCGGGCAGGTCCACGGCGATATCGCGGCGCACCGAAGGAAAGCGCGGCACCGCGACGGCCTTGGGCAGGCGGCGGGCCAGCAGCGGCTCCAGGGCCAGTTCCAGCACGTGCGCATCCGGCCCCAGGTCCAGCGCCTTGGCGAGCTGGGGATGCAGCGCGCCGAGGTAGCCCACGGTGTGGCCGTCGCGCGCGACGCGCGCGCCGCGCCCGGGGTGCAACCAGCCCGGCAGGCCGTCGGCATGCACCGACCAGCGCTGCGGCTCGCCCCCCCAGGCGACGATGGCGTCGAGTTCGCCCTTGAGATCATGAAAATCCAGCGGCCGGCTCGCCTCGCCCCACTGCTCGGCACGTGCGGAACCGCAGGCGGCGATGGCCAGGCTGGGCGTCTCCACCGGCGGATCGCCGGCGGCGAACACCCGCGCCACCTCGAACAGGCGCACGCGTTCCTGCTGGCGCGCGCGGTTGTGGCGCAGCGCTTCGATCAGCCCCGGCAGCAGCGAGGGACGCATCACGGCCAGGTCCGCCGACAGCGGATTGGCCAGCGGCACCAGGTTTTCGACGAAACCCCAGCGCGCCAGCAGCTCGGCCGACAGGAAGGACAGGTTCACCGCCTCGTAGTAGCCGCGCGAAGCGAGCTGCTCGCGCAGCGCCAGCTCGGGGATGCGCGCCTCCGCTTCGGTGACCAGGCGCAAGGCGCCGGAGGGCGTATGCGTGGGGATGCGGTCGTAGCCGTGGATGCGGGCCACTTCCTCGACCAGGTCCTCTTCGCGCTCGATATCGAAGCGGCTGCTCGGCGCGGCGATGCGCCAGCCGTCGGCGATCGATTCGACCTGCATGCCGAGCGCACCGAAGATGCGCGTCACTTCGGTATCGGCGACTTCCAGCCCGAGCACGCGCTTCAGGCGCGCACGGCGCAGCACTACCGGCGCCAGCTTCGGCAGGTCGGCCAGGTTTTCCGCGGCCAGCACCGGGCCAGCCGTGCCGCCGGCGATCGCCAGCAGCAGCTCGGTGGCGCGTTCCAGCGCGCGGCGCGGCAGCTCCGGATCGACGCCGCGCTCGAAGCGGTGCGAGGCATCCGTATGCATGCCGAGCTTGCGTGCGCGGCCCATGATCGCGGCCGGCGCGAAATGCGCGGATTCCAGGAAGATACGGCGCGCACTGTCGGTGACGCGCGAGTCGTAGCCGCCCATCACGCCGGCCACGGCCAGCGCCTGCTGCTCGTCGGCGATCACCAGGAAGCCCGGGTCGAGCTTCGCCTCGGAACCGTCGAGCAGCTTCAGCGTTTCGCCGGCGCGCGCATGGCGCACCACGATGTCGCCTTGCAGCTTGTCGTCGTCGAAGGCGTGCAGCGGCTGGCCCAGTTCGAGCATCACGTAGTTGGTGACGTCGACGATCGCGCTGATCGGGCGCAGGCCGGCGCGGCGCAGGCGCTCGGCCAGCCACAGCGGGGTGCGCGCCTGCGGGTCGACGCCTTCGATGATGCGGCCCAGGTAGCGCGGCGCGTCGGCGCCGGCTTCGAGGCGGATGCCGCGGCGCGCGTCGATACCTACCGAAGCGGCAGCCTGGGCCGGCACGCGCACATGGCTGCCGAACAATGCGGCAACGTCGTGCGCCAGGCCGACCAGGCCCAGGCAATCCGGGCGGTTCGGGGTCAGCTTCAATTCGATGCTGGCATCGGGCAGGCCGAGGTAGCTGGCCAGCGGCTGGCCGACCGGCGCGTCGGCCGGCAGTTCGAGCAGGCCGGAGGCGTCGGCGTCGATGCCCAGCTCCTTGGCCGAGCACAGCATGCCGGACGACTCCACGCCGCGCAGCTTGGCCGCCTTGATCTGGATGCCGCCCGGCAGCTCGGCGCCCACCATCGCCAGCGGCACCTTGATGCCGACGCGCGCATTCGGCGCGCCGCAGACGATCTGCAGCGGCTCGCCCTGCCCCGCGTCGACGCGGCAGACCTGCAGGCGGTCGGCTTCCGGATGCTTTTCGGCGCCGACGATCTCGGCCACCACCACGCCGGCGAGCTGCTCGCCCAGCGGGGTCAGCTCTTCCACTTCCAGCCCGGCCATGGTCAGCGCGTGGGCCAGGGCGGCGCGGTCGGCCTTGATCTCGACCAGTTCGCGCAGCCAGTTCTCGGAGAATTTCATGGGCTAAGGTCCAGGGAATCGGGGGGGTGAGCAGCGATGTGCGAAGGAGTTCACCGGGCAGCGATGCGCCCGGCCGCTCGGGCCTCAAGCGAATTGCTTGAGGAACCGCAGATCGTTCTCGAAGAACGCGCGCAGGTCGGACACGCCGTAGCGCAGCATGGCGAAGCGCTCCACGCCCAGGCCGAAGGCGAAGCCGGTGTAGCGCTCCGGGTCGATGCCGCAGTTCTTCAGCACGTTCGGATGCACCATGCCGCAGCCCAGCACTTCCAGCCAGCGGGTGGAACCGTCCTCGGCGTCCCAGCGGATGTCCACTTCGGCCGAGGGTTCGGTGAAGGGGAAGTAGCTGGGGCGGAAGCGCATCTCGAAATCGCGCTCGAAGAAGGCGCGGATGAATTCGGCCAGGGTGCCCTTCAGGTCGGCGAAGCTGGAGGTCTCGTCGACCAGCAGGCCTTCGATCTGGTGGAACATCGGCGAATGGGTCTGGTCCGAATCGCTGCGGTAGACCTTGCCCGGCGCGATGACGCGGATCGGCGGCTGCCGCCCCTGCATCGAGCGGATCTGCACCGGCGAGGTATGCGTGCGCAGCAGGCGCCCGTCGCCGAAGTAGAAGGTGTCGTGCATGGCACGCGCCGGATGGTGCGGCGGGAAGTTCAGCGCCTCGAAGTTATGCCAGTCGTCCTCGATCTCCGGACCGTCGGCGCGCTGGTAACCCAGGCGGCCGAAGATCGCCGAGATGCGCTCCAGCGCCCGCGTGACCGGATGGATGCCGCCGTGCTCGCCGTCGCGGCCGGGCAGGCTGATGTCCAGCTTCTCGGAGGCCAGGCGGCGGTCGAGCTCAGCCTGCTCCAGCAGCTGCTTGCGCGCGGCCAGGGCGTCGGCGAGGCGCTCCTTGATGCGATTGACCTCGGCGCCGCGCGCTTTCTTCTCTTCCGGCGGCAGTGCGCCCAGCGTCTTCAGCGCGGCGGTGACGATGCCGCTCTTGCCCAGCAGGCCCACGCGCAGCGCTTCGAGCGCATCGAGCGTGTCGGCAGCTGCGATCTCGGCCTGGGCTTGCGCGGCCCGGGTGTCCAGGTCGTCCATCGGTGCGGTTCCTGTGTTCGGCAGGGACAAACAAAAACGGGGAGGAGGCATTTAGGCCTCCTCCCCGCTTGATTCACATCATATCGTCAGTGCGCGCAGCGCCGGACGATCAAGCGGCTAGACTAGCCTTCGCCTTTTCCGCGATGGCCCCAAAAGCCTTGATGTCGTGCACGGCGATGTCCGCCAGGACCTTGCGGTCGACGGTGATGCCGGCCTTGCTCAGGCCATTGATCAGGCGGCTGTAGGACAGGCCGAACTGACGGGCGGCAGCATTGATACGCACGATCCACAGGGCGCGGAACTGGCGCTTCTTCTGCTTGCGGCCGATATAGGCGTACTGACCGGCCTTGATGACGGCCTGGTTAGCAACGCGGAAGACCTTGCGACGGGCGTTGTAGTAGCCCTTCGCGCGGCCGATGATCTTCTTGTGACGACGACGGGCGGTAACGCCACGCTTTACACGAGCCATGGTTCAGTCCTCCGCCTTAGATGTACGGCAACATGCGAGCGACACTCTTGGAGTCGCAGGCTTTGACGTGATTGGTGGCGCGCAGGTTGCGCTTACGCTTGGTCGACTTCTTGGTCAGGATGTGCGACTTGAAGGCGTGACCGGCCTTGAACTTGCCGGAAGCGGTCTTGCGAAAACGCTTCGCCGCCGCCCGGTTGGTCTTGATCTTGGGCATGGAAATGCTCCGTATCTTGGTTTCTGACTGATCTGGCGGCGACCCGGGGGGCCACGCTTTCCGTCCTGCCATGATCGGTTCACGACCCGTCCTGGTGGGTCGAACCGGCGATTGTACGGGGATCGGGGGCGCTTTGCCAGTGGTGCGATGCAACGCGGCCATCCACCCGGAAACGCCAACGGCGGCCCTGGGCCGCCGCCACGCGATACCTGCCCCGCTTACTTCTTCTTGGGGCCGATCATCATGACCATCTGGCGGCCTTCCAGGCGGGGGAAGGACTCCACCACGCCGTTCTCGCCGACGTCTTCCTGGATCTTCCTGGCCAGGTTCTGGCCCAGATCCTGGTGCGACATCTCGCGACCGCGGAAGCGGATGGTGACCTTGACCTTGTCACCCTCTTCCAGGAAGCGAAGCATGTTGCGCAGCTTGATCTGGTAGTCGCCCACGTCCGTGACCGGACGGAACTTCACTTCCTTGATCTCGACCTGCTTCTGCTTCTTCTTGGCCGCCTGGGCCTTCTTCTGGGCTTCGAACTTGAACTTGCCGTAATCCATGATGCGGCAGACCGGCGGATCGCCGTTGGGCTGGATTTCGACCAGGTCCATCCCGGCCTCCTCCGCCATGCGCAACGCCTCATCACGGGTGAGGATGCCCAGCTGCTCCGAATCCGCCCCGATCAAGCGCACGCGCGGGACGCGGATCTCATGGTTACGGCGATTACCCTTGTTGTCGGTGGTAGCGATACCACTATCCTCCAGAAGAATTAACGATTGGCCGGGCGGCGCTCAGCGCCGCGTCTCGGCCTCCAGACGCTCGATGAAGGCGGCCAGCGGCATGCTGCCCAGGTCTTCACCAGTACGGGTACGCACGGAAACGGCCCCCGATTCCTTTTCGCGGTCACCGACCACGAGCAGGTACGGAACCCTTTGCAACGTATGTTCGCGGATTTTATAACCGACCTTTTCGTTGCGCAAATCCGCCTTGACTCTGAAACCTTTCTCGACAAGGGCTTGCGTGATTTCACGCACATAGTCGCCCTGGGCGTCCGTAATGCTGAACACCTGGGCCTGGATCGGGGCCAGCCAGGCCGGCAGATGGCCGGCATGGTGCTCGATCAGGATGCCGATAAAGCGCTCCATCGAGCCCACGATGGCCCGGTGCAGCATCACCGGGTGGCGGCGCTGGCTCTGCTCGTCCACGTACTCGGCACCCAGGCGCTCGGGCATCATGAAATCCACCTGCATGGTACCGACCTGCCAGCCACGGCCGATCGAATCCTTCATGTGGTACTCGATCTTGGGGCCGTAGAAGGCACCCTCGCCGGGCAATTCCTGCCACTGTACCCCGGCCGCGCTCAGGGCCGCTCGCAGCGCGTCCTCGGCACGGTCCCACACGGCGTCGCTGCCGATGCGCTTGTCCGGACGCAGGGCGATCTTCAGCGCGATGTCCTCGAAGCCGAAATCCCCGTACACCTTCATCGCCTGCTGGTGGAAGGCGGTGACCTCGGCTTCGATCTGCTCTTCCGTGCAGAAGATATGCCCGTCGTCCTGGGTGAAGGCGCGCACGCGCATGATCCCGTGCAGCGCACCGGACGGCTCGTTGCGGTGGCAGCCGCCGAATTCGCCGTAGCGCACCGGCAGGTCGCGGTAGCTGTGCAGGCTGGTGTTGAAGATCTGCACGTGGCCCGGGCAGTTCATCGGCTTCAGCGCATAGGTGCGCTTCTCCGACTCGGTGAAGAACATGTTTTCCTGGTAGTTGTCCCAGTGGCCGGACTTCTTCCACAGGCTCACGTCCATGATCTGCGGGCCGCGCACTTCCTGGTAGCCGCTGGCGCGATACACGCCGCGCACATACTGCTCCACCGCCTGCCAGATGGCCCAGCCGTTCGGATGCCAGAACACCATGCCCGGCGCTTCTTCCTGCTGGTGGAACAGGTCCAGCGCCTTGCCGATCTTGCGGTGATCGCGCTTCTCGGCCTCTTCGAGCTGGTGCAGGTAGGCCTTGAGGTCCTTGTCGTTGAGCCAGGACGTGCCGTACACGCGCGTCAGCATCGCGTTGTTGGAATCGCCGCGCCAATAGGCGCCGGCCACCTTCATCAGCTTGAACGCGCGCAGCTTGCCGGTGTTCGGCACGTGCGGGCCGCGGCACAGGTCGGTGAACTCGCCCTGCGTGTACAGCGAGAGTTCCTCGTTGGCGGGGATGCTCTCGATGATCTCGGCCTTGTATTCCTCGCCGATGCCGCGGAAGAACGACACCGCGTCGTCGCGCGACTTCACGCTGCGCGTCACCGGCAGCGCTTCCTGCACGATCTTCTGCATCTCTTCTTCGATCTTGACCAGGTCGTCCGGCGTGAAGGGACGCTCGTAGGCGAAGTCATAGAAGAAGCCGTTGTCGATCACCGGGCCGATGGTGACCTGCGCGCCCGGATACAGGCGCTGCACGGCCTGCGCCAGCAGGTGCGCGGTGGAGTGGCGCAGGATCTCCAGCGCCTCGGGGCTCTTCTCGGTGACGATTTCCAGGCTGGCGTCATGCTCGATCGGAAAACTGGCGTCGACCAGCTTGCCGTCCACCTTGCCGGCCAGGGTGGCCTTGGCCAGGCCGGCGCCGATGGAGGCGGCCACGTCCTGCACCGTGACCGGGTGGTCGAAGGGGCGCTTGCTGCCGTCGGGTAGCGTGATCTGGATCATGGGAATACCTGTGGCAGTCACCGATCAACGGGGCTGCTTTTTTTGAGGAGTCCGGCCATGGATGGCCGGTTTTGCTTTTGCCCGCCCTGACGGCAGGCAAAAATAAAGAGCGCCTTGCGCCCTTTTTGCGGAAAGCAAAGGCGTGGCGAGAATCAGTGTTGGCGCTTGGTAGTTGCCATGTCGCACGCTCGGCCGGCGTTTTGGACGCGGGCCACCCTGGTTTCCGATCAGTAGGAAGTAGAGAACGCTAGTTTAGCGCCATTCCGGTGTCAATTCAGCGCCGACAGAAGCAGAACCCCGGCGGCACCCTGGAAAAACGCCTGCTGCCGATGCAGCCGGGCGACGTGCCGGATACCTGGGCCGATGTCTCCGCCCTGCGCCGGAACGTGGGCCATGCGCCGAACACGTCGATCGAGGAAGGCGTGCAGCGCTTCGTCGCGTGGTATCGCCACACCACCATCTGCCCAACCTGCGCCGCGGCTTAAATCAGAACGGCTTGGCGATCACCAGGAAGATGATCAGCAGCAGCACCAGCACCGGCAGCTCGTTCATGATGCGCAAGGTCTTCGCGCTGGGCAGCGCACCGCCCTTGGCGCTGCGTTTCACCAGCCGGCCGGTCCACACGTAGTACACCAGCAGCAGCACCACCAGGGTCAGCTTGGCGTGCAGCCACTCGGCCTCGCCGAAGTTCGGCAGCCTGCCCGGAAACACCCGCCAGCCCTGCCACAGCGTGACGCCGAACAGCAGGGCCATGCCGAACATGTTGTGGCCGAAGCGATACAAGCGCAGCCCCATCAATTCCAGCCGGGCTTTTATCGCCGGATCGTTGCCGGCCTCGGCGATGTTCACCAGGATCCGCGGCAAATAGAAGATCGAGGCCACCCAGGCCATCACGAACAGCAGATGCAGGCTCTTGATCAACGGATAGGCCATCACGTACTCCTGGTTACCGAATGCAAAAACGGCGCGATCTTTCGATCGCGCCGTTTTTTAACGGTAATTGCCGGGCGGTACAAGGGGATGCGGCCACAGGTCCGCTACGCCGGCGCCAGCACCGCTTCCTTGCGGGAGGCCAACCGCTTGCCCCAGTTCATGCCCGGCTGCTCGATCAGGCGGAAGGTCACGGCCGAGATCGCCGTAATGACGGCCAGCGAGATCAGCAGACACACGAAGTAAGCCAGCGCCTCGTGTCCCGGCAACTTGGCATAGACCCAGTTGTACAGACCCGCCCGGCCGAACTTGAAGAGCACGGTCGGATGCACGAGGTAGAGGCTGAAGCTGATCTTGCCCAGATAACGGGTCACCGGATTGGACAGGAGGCGCGAGGGGTGCAGCGCCATCGCCAGGCAGAGCATTCCGAACGGGATGCCCCACAGCATGTCCCAGGTGGGGCGCAGGCCGCGCGTCCAGAAGAACATGTAGAGCGTGCTGCTGGCATACAAGGTGTAGATGCCCGCCAACCCCAGTGCGCACAGGCCCCAGCAGATCATCCTCGCGTGCCTTGCATCCACATGCTGGGCGATAACGCGCTGGACATGGAAAAACGCCATGCCCCAGATGAAGTACGGAAGCTGCGAAACGGCGTTGTGATAGACGAAACTGGGATACACGGTTTCCAGCGACTTCAGATCGATGGTCGCTGCGGTCGAAACCGCAATCGATACGGCCAGCACGAAAAGCGTCCGACGGAGATTGCTGCACACCAGCAGGCTCAGCGGAAAGATCACGTAGAACAGCATCTCCACGCCGATCGTCCATGAGGCCGGCACGATGCCCTCGTTCAAGTGCGGCACCAGGTTGAACACGAACAGCGCATTGAGCGCGACGTCCAGCGGCGCGAACTTGACGTGGGCTTCAAACCACACGTTGAGAAGCTGAAACGCCAGCACCGCGTAGAACAAGGGCGCGATACGCGCAAAACGGCGCAGGAAATAAGTGCCGAGCTGGCCTTCGCCGGACAGCCTGCCCCAATAGCCATAGGCCAGGCTGAAGCCGCTGACCACGAAGAACAGCGGCACGCCGAAGCCGAAATGGGTCTTGATGAAACTGAGGCTGTCCGGGACGGTGGCGCCGCCGG
This sequence comes from Dyella sp. 2RAB6, assembly GCF_052115385.1. Classification (NCBI taxonomy): domain Bacteria; kingdom Pseudomonadati; phylum Pseudomonadota; class Gammaproteobacteria; order Lysobacterales; family Rhodanobacteraceae; genus Dyella; species Dyella sp. 2RAB6. The sequence continues at coordinate 23,475 of NZ_JBFRGP010000016.1, read as the reverse complement.
AGCCGATCAGGTGGAAGAAAACAATCGATACGGCGGCATAGGCACGCAACGACTCGATGCCGTCCAGTCGAGTTCTACCAGTCATTCCTTGCTCCATGGTGCGGCGCTTGGGCCATGCGGCCAGCGGGGCAGTTTATATCAAGCGGTCACCGCCGCACGCCGGCCCTGCTGCGGGCAAAGCGCCAATGCTCAGGCGATGATCCAAAGGGTCGGCGTGATGGCCACCAGACGCATTTTCTCGCCATGCGACAGTGCCAGCGAGGCGGAACCGGAAATGGTATCGCCTGCAGCGGCATAGACGATCAGGATATTTCCGGTGTAATTCCACACGACCCATTCCTCGCCGGTGCGCCCGGCATTGGCGGGAAGCACCACGCCGGCATTCGGGTCGCCGGCCGAAACGAAGCTGTAGGGGCCGGTGAGCGCCAGCGCCGTGGCCAGGTCGGTGCCCGTGGCGACCAGCGCATAGCTGGCGTCCTGTCGCACCGATGGCGCCTTGAGCGGCTGGCGATAGCGCCATTCGCCGTTCGCGCTGTCCTGCTCCCATTGCAGCGCCGGCGGCGTGGCGCCGCCACCCTGGTTCTGGTTGGCCACGTAGGTGCTGGCGCCGGCCATATCGTTCGGCCCCACCACCGTGGTCGGCGAATTCACCGCAATGCCGTAACCGCCCTCCGCCGTGCTGCCGATGGCGCGATTGTTCTCGACTTTCGAATGCGCGCCGTAGACCTGGATATAAGCGGTCGAACCGATCGCGCTGCCCAGGATCGTGTTGTCGGTGACGTAGGCGGTATGGCCATACCCCGCGGGATCGAGGCCGACGATAAGCGGCGCCGCGGTGTAAGGAATACGCGACAAGGTGTTGCTGCGGATCTCGACCGCCGTCGAGCGCAGCACGGTAATGCCGTTCCAGCTGGCACCGGACGGAGTACCAACGACGCCTCCGGCCTGGTCGATGAGATTGTTGGTGATCTTGATATGGGTGCAGGTCGAGGCGGCATTGAGCGGCGCCACGTAAATGCCGCCTGCAGGACAGCCGAAGAACCGGCAGCCGTCGACCTGCAAGGTGTCCGCGACCAGCCCGAGCACGACGCCGGTATCGGTGCCGTTGAAGTTGACGCCGGCGTTGACGTCATAGCCCGTGCAGTTGAGCACCGAGATGCGCGTCGGGCCTTCCCAGAAATCGTAGGCGCAGTTGCTGATGGCCTGGCACCAGCCATCCCGCACGATCACGTCGCGGCAAGCCATGCTGGAGACCACGTCGGCCATGTTCGTGCAATACGAACCGATGACCTGCAGGTTGCCGAACATGCGGGCGCTGATGAAATGGCCATCCCAGGCGGATGTCGGCGTGCACCTGGGATTGATGAAGCTGGCGTGGCTGTCGGTGATGGTCGCGGCCTGCCAGTTCACGTTCATGAAAATGGCATAGCCCCAATCGAGGCCATTGAGATCCAACTTCTGAAACTCATCCAGCGGCACCGGGATAACCGACGCGCCGTGGTCGAACTCGATCACGATATCGCTCGGATAGAACAGCGTTTTCGAAACCAGGCAGGTCCCCACGAAGCGCAGGCGCGATACGCCTGAAGCCAGCGCGCGGTTGATGGCGTCCGTGTCGTCATGGATGCCATCGCAGGCCGCGCCGAAATCCTTGATGGTCACGACATCGCCGAGCTTGTCCTGGACCGTGCGCGCCACCGAGCCGGGCAGGCCGAACTGGTGACCGACAAGTCCGGAGCCGTCCGGTGCCGAAAGGTCGTCTTGCAGCGACTTGCCAACGCTCATCGTGAGATCCCCGTTGTCTGTTTCCATGGCCAGAAGCGGCCCGCCCTGCAGGTGTTTCGATGGCGTGGCTGCACCACCGAAACCGGCGGGATTCGCCGGTCAGTCTTGCGGATGATCCGTGACGGCCAGGTCGGCCAGTCGCCATGCAGCCCGGCGAGCGGGCAAAGAAAAAGCCGGAACCCCAGGAGAGCCAAGCTCTTGAGAATTCCGGCTTCGGAAGATGGTGGGCGGTACAAGGATCGAACTTGTGACCCCTTCCATGTCAAGGAAGTGCTCTACCGCTGAGCTAACCGCCCACAGTCGCACCGCAGCACGGCGCGAGCCGCGTAGCATACACGAGCCGCCCGGCAGCCACAACTGGCGGCCCGCTCAGCGCAGCGCCTTCTCGCGCAGCTGGTGGATCTGGTCGCGCAGGCGGGCCGCGTCCTCGAACTCCAGGTTTTCGGCGTGCTTGTACATCTGCGCCTCCAGCTTCTTGATCATGGCGCTGGCCTGGTCGGGGCTGAGCGCCTTGTAGTCCGCCCCCTGCTCCGCCACCGCGCCCGCCTTCGCACCCCTGGCGCCGCGGCCGCGCGTCGGCGCCGCACTGCGCGCACCTTCCATGATGTCGGCGATGCGGCGCACCACCGATTGCGGGACGATGCCGTGTTCTTCGTTGTAGGCCACCTGCTTCTCGCGGCGGCGGGCCGTCTCCTCCATCGCCACCTGCATCGAGCGGGTGATGTTGTCGGCATAGAGGATGGCCTTGCCGCGCACATTGCGCGCGGCGCGGCCGATGGTCTGGATCAGCGAACCGCTGGAGCGCAGGAAGCCTTCCTTGTCGGCATCCAGGATCGCCACCAGCGAGACCTCGGGCATGTCCAGGCCTTCGCGCAGCAGGTTGATGCCGACCAGCACGTCGAACTCGCCCAGGCGCAGGTCGCGGATGATCTCCACGCGCTCCACCGTCTCGATGTCCGAGTGCAGGTAGCGCACCTTGATCTTGTGCTCGCTCAGGTACTCGGTGAGGTTCTCGGCCATGCGCTTGGTCAGCGTGGTGACCAGCACGCGATCGCCCATCGCCACGCGCTCGTGGATCTGGCCCAGCAGATCGTCCACCTGGGTGCGCACCGGGCGCACTTCCACTTCGGGATCGATCAGGCCGGTCGGGCGCACCACCAGTTCCACCAGCGAAGAGTCATCGGACTTGCCCAGCTCGTACTTGCCTGGCGTCGCCGACACATAGATGGTGCGCGGCGCGCGGCGTTCCCATTCCTCGAAACGCAAGGGACGGTTGTCCATCGCCGAAGGCAGGCGGAAACCGAATTCCACCAGGGTTTCCTTGCGCGAGCGGTCGCCTTTGTACATGGCGCCGAGCTGCGGGATGGTCACGTGCGATTCGTCGACCACCAGCAGCGCATCCGCCGGCAGGTAGTCGAACAGGGTCGGCGGCGGCTCGCCGGAGCCACGCCGCGTGAGGTGGCGCGAGTAGTTCTCGATGCCCTGGCAGTAGCCGACCTCGGCCATCATCTCCAGGTCGAAACGCGTGCGCTGGTCCAGGCGCTGCGCCTCGACCAGCCTGTTTTCCTTGTACAGGTATTCCAGGCGATCCTTCAGCTCGACCTTGATGGTCTCGACCGCATTGAGCACGCTCTCGCGCGTGCTGGCGTAATGCGTACGCGGGTAGACCGTGTAGCGCGGCACCTTGCGGATGGTCTCGCCGGTGAGCGGATCGAACAGCGACAGGTTCTCCACCTCGCCGTCGAACAGCTCGATGCGCAGCGCTTCGGTTTCCGATTCGGCGGGGAACACGTCGATGATCTCGCCGCGCACACGATAGGTGCCGCGGCGCAGCTCCAGCTCGTTGCGGGTGTACTGCAGCTCGGTGAGCTGGCGGATCAGCGCGCGCTGCTCGATGCGCTCGCCGCGCGCCAGGATCAGGCGCAGCGAGAGGTAATCCTCCGGATCGCCCAGGCCGTAGATCGCCGACACCGTGGCCACGATCAGCGAGTCCTTGCGCGACAGCAGCGCCTTGGTCGCGGCCAGGCGCATCTGCTCGATGTGGTCGTTGATCGAGGCGTCCTTCTCGATAAAGGTGTCGGACGCGACCACGTAAGCCTCGGGCTGGTAGTAGTCGTAGTAGCTGACGAAGTACTCCACCGCGTTGTGCGGGAAGAACTCCTTGAACTCGCCGTACAACTGCGCGGCCAGCGTCTTGTTGTGCGCCATCACGATGGTCGGCCGCTGCACCTGCTCGATCACATTGGCGATGGTGAAGGTCTTGCCGGAGCCGGTCACGCCGAGCAGGGTCTGCGAGGCGAGACCCGCACTGAAGCCATCCACCAGGCGCTGGATGGCCTGTGGCTGGTCGCCGGCGGGCTGGTAGGGGGAGACGAGTTCGAAACGGTCAGTCATGGCAGTCACATGCGGTCGTTTCCGGACATTTTAAATTGCTCCTGCTGACAAGGTTTGTCAGCAGGCTCTGACAGGGCCTGTGGTGAAAGGACGGCAGGCAGGGGGTGGACGGCGGCCTAGCATGGGCCTTGGTTTCCACAGGGTCTCAAGCATGCCAGGCCTGCCGCCATGCCGTATCCCGCCCAGCGGCGTGACGCTGATCGAGCAGGTCTTGGTGCTCGCGATCGCCGCCGTCCTGGCCTGCATCGGCCTGCCTTCGCTGAAGCGCGTGCTGGCCAACAGTGAATTGCGCAGCGCGCAGACCGGGCTGATCGCGATGCTCAACCATGCTCGCGGGCTCGCCGTACAGAGCGGCCGGGTCGCGCTCGCCTGCCCCAGCCGCGACGGGGAGCGTTGCAGCGATGAGGCCGGCTGGGAAGGCAGCTGGCTGGTGGGTCTGCGCGGCGAGCGAACGGGTCAGCTTGAAGGACTGCCCAGAGTCCGTCGCGCCAGCCCGTCCGGACAACTGAGCATCCGCAGCGCGCAGGGGCGACGCAGCGTGCAGTTCCAGCCCGATGGCTCGGCCGGCGGCAGCAACATCACCTTGCTGATCTGCCATCGCGGCATCGACAGCCGGGCGCTGAGCGTGAAGGTGTCGAATGCCGGCCGCGTGCGCGGCGACAAGGCCACGCCAGCGGAGTTGCGCCAGTGCGCAGGCGCGTAAAGCCAGCGGCTATGATGCGGCCTCACTTGGACAAAGGAAGGTCATGAAGCTCTCGCGTCGCAGCTGGTGGGTCGTGGCCCTGGCCGCAAGCCTGGCTGGCTGCCATCACGGCCCCACGGCACCTTCCGCCGATGGCGGCACGCTCAAGGAAGGGCAGACGGTCTACGCCAGGCACGCAACCATCGGATGCAAATCGAAGGAGGAGCTGGAGACCGCAGGGGGTCTTGCCAAGCAGGGCGACAAGGCCGGGTTCTTCAGCTACATCAACGGGCGCTGCGCCGCCTTCGACAAGCCCGAGGCGGTGAAGATCGTCCGCATCGAGCAGGGAACGAGCGAGCAGCTGGTGTTGGTGAAGGGTCTCGATGAGCCTTCTGATCCTTCCGAGCCGAGCCAGCTCTGGATGCGCAACACATCGCTGCTGATAAACCAGCAAACCCAGCCATAAGCCCGGCAAAGCGATCTTCGCCGGCAGGCTTTCAAGCAGCCCGAACAAAAGGACTTACCGCGAGGCAAGTCCTTTAAGTTGGGCAACTCATCGCAGTTGCACAGCCACCGCAGCCTCCGGGGCCGCCCGCGCTATCTGCCGCGAGTCAGCGGGAGCACGCTTTCGCGCAGCACCTTGTACTCGGCGTCCACGACTTCCTGGTTCGGATCGTGCCCGGAATGCTCGAGCAGCACCCAACCCTTGTGCGGCGCGCTGATCGACTCGTAATACCGGCGCGCCATTTCCGGTGGCGCAAGCAGATCGTGCGCGCCTTCGATGAAATACATCGGGATGGCGAAGTCCGTACCCAGCTTAGGCAGATCGACCTGCGACAGCATGCCGTCGCCGTGCATGCCGACGAAGTTCAGGAAGGAATAGTCCTCGCCGGCTTCGTAGTCCGCTTCTGCCTTGGGCGTGATGTAGGCGGGCGCTCGATGCCAGCTGTCCGGCGGCGGCTGCGTAACCTTCGCTTCGTATTTGCGGATGATCCGGCGCACCTTTCCAAAGCTGTGCGGATCGGTCCACGGAGGCGTTCCGACCTGTTCGAGTGTGGCCAGCGATTCCTTGTCGTTCGCGCTCGTCGCCAGTGCAAGGAGCTTCTTGTAGCTCTCGCCCTGGGTTTCCACCGAATTGACGACCTGCGACGTGCCCACGTAGGCATAGAACAGCTCCGGATGCGCCTTGGCCATGTGCACGGCAAGGATCGAGCCCCACGAGCTACCCCACAGAATGACCTTCCGCTTGCCGTAGCGCCTTGCGAGATAGGCGGCCAGCTCGTTGCCGTCCTGAGCCATCCGCGCAATGGTGAGCTTTTCATCCGGCGCGGGAGGACTGCGCCCATACGTCATGCCCGAACCGCGCTGATCCCACTGGACGACGATGAAGTCGCGCTGCCCGGCGCCATAGACACTGTCGGAAATGCCGCTGAGCGGATTGCCCGGACCACCGCTGATGAAGAGAAGCACGGGATTGGCACAGCTATCTCCCTTCGCCGTCACCCATTGCTCGATGCCGCCGATGACGACGAAGCCTTCGTCATCGACCTTGGCCGGCTTTCCCTTGCACGGGGGCGAAAGACTTACCTTCTGTTGAGTACCGTTGCCTGGCGCGCCAGCGCAATTCGCTTGCGCCACCCACACCCATACCGCCAGCCCCAGGGCCAGCGCGCTCAACCTCGTCATCGTCTACTTCCCCTGTAATGGCTGACATGCCAGCCGATCGGGAATATACCTTGCTGGTCGCTGGCGGCGAGCGAGACCTGCCGGGTCATCAGCACGGCGCAAGCCAGAACTTGTTTCGCCCATCGACCGCAGACAAAAGCAAAGGGCCGCGATCGCTCGCAGCCCTTTGTGATATTTGGCGCCCGATGTTGGACTCGAACCAACGACCCCCTGATTAACAGGCAACACGCTTATGCTTTATCTTCAATGACTTAAAGCGACCAATTTTAAACAATCGGCCTTACTAACCCAAGCATTTACATGTTGAAGCCGGACAATTTTCAACAGTTTGTGGGACAACGCATGCAACATGCCACCCTAACCACTGCCCGGTGCACAAGAAAAAAAGAGCGCTAAGCCCGCCCCTGCACATCCTCACCGCCAAAATAAAGCAGCGCGGTGGCTCTAGCTAAATCATCGGGATCACCCACCAAATAGCGGTCCTCATTATTCTTATGGCGCTCGTAGATGTGATAAGGCTCTAGCTCGTCCGCTGTCAGCAAAATTACACGGCATTGAAATTGCGCATTCAATTTCCGCGCCTCCGCAATCTCCTCTAAAGTAAATGGCGCCAGTTTCACGAAAAGAACGTATGGATTGAATCTATCGCCAGGCAAAGCTTCAGCTACGCGGCGAAGATTGTCCAAGTCGCGCTTAAATTCATCCAATGTAAGCCCTCCCTGATCCTTACATTCCGCCAGAATTATTGAAGTGCGGTTAGACCGGTAACTTTCCGACAGCCATACGAAATCGATTTCGCAAGTCGGCAACTCCCCACCCTTAACGGGTTTTAGATCAATTGAGGGCGAGTACATATTCTTACGCAATCCAGCATCCAGATTCGCCCCCAACTGCTGCAACGCCAATACAACGGGCACGGCGCCTTGTGCATTCCTCTCCGCTCCCAATACACCGGATCGCCTGAACTTCCATTCGCTATCCAGCAGCTGTCGCGTCGCATCATAGTCGAGTCCACAAAGCTCGCAGGAAACGCGCTGCATTAATGTATCGACGGCCACCCAGCTCGACATTCCGCATGTCGGGCAATCCAAATCCATCCCCATACGGAATAAGCCCTTGCCCACTAAGTAACTAAAAACATCGCCCGGTGCAAGCTTAGCGCTAAACGATCGCGGCTCTAAAAAAAGATTGACATGTGCTGCGAATGAGCTCGTGGCCTGCCCTGGCAACTTATCTGCAATGATATTCAATGCCGTTTTACGAGAGAAGGTACTCCGCGGCCCAAAGTCCTTGATCAATTTTCGGACACCCGGAATTTTAAATGCGCGAGCTCCTTGAAGGCCACCGAGCTGAGCTAACAGCTGACGCGCAATTCTTCCGCTGCCGCTCAACTTCACTTCAAATCCGCCCAATGAGAAGATGCGCTGCACGAGATCTGCAACCGGTAGCGCATTGAGAAAGCCATCGTGTTGGCCCGCAGTTATGAGAAGCCCAATACGGCCGCGCTCGGCACGAACCTTGCTGTAATCGTAGTGCATGGAGCGGGCATAGAATTCGTTTAGTTCCGGGACATACGGCACATCAAATGTGTAGGACTCATTGCCATAAAGTGCGCCAGCGATGGATATGGATGCCACCAAGTGTTGATTAAAAAACAAATGGTCGTCACTAAAAGGCTTACCCTCAAGGGCAAAATTTAATCGGGGGTTCTCACCAGAATTACCCATAACCCCCAAAGTTGACTTTTCGCCAAAAGACATCATCGGCGCCGTAATGGAATTACCATCCCAGAAGCGCCCCGAAATGTGACGATGAATTAAATCCATGCCTTTCAGCACATTGGCCGTAGCTTCGATGTCACGCCTCGACCAAACAGCGAGTTGACGATCCCACTCATGCCGCTTATGGCTGACAGCGCTACGCATTGCTTCCTCTAACGCAGGAATGACATCGACGTATCGTTGCAAATGATTAGGATCAACGAACCACACTCCTACGTCGCACGCCCTTAGATTCCAATGACAGACGATATCCTCGAAATCATTTGCGCTGCCTATAAAAAACCCAGGAGAGTTCCACTCTCTCCCTTGGCTAAGGTATCGATCGACGCCCATTTGGCCGATAGTCGCGAAATGAGGATGACGGGGGGCATCCGCCGGTATGCAAGCCCGCCCGTCCAATTCAAAGATTGCTGAATCGGCCGCGCGCCTCACAAGCTCGACATAGTCCGTACCTACTTCTGCTGCAGTTGGATATGCTCCGAATTGGATTAAAAAGACATCAGCTAGCGGGTCATCCTCTGCCCAATGGTACTGCCGCAAGCCACTTTCTTTCGTCACCTTCCATTCCGGCTCGCGCCGCCATTGAATTATCGCGTTGTAAATATCTAATACATACGAAAAGCTCGTCCATTTTTCATCCTTTATAAATACATCACTGTTGAAAAACGGGGAAATTAGATGAGGAAATTTTTTAGTAAAATGGTCAATCTCCGGCGCATCCCCAATTGGGCATATTAAATCAACGCCAAACATCTCCACTAAATCAATCGCGTCCTGCTCATGATCCACTACAATAATAGGGTTATAACGCCCTCCCCATAGGGCATGTGAAAATCGAATGGCACGCCTAACCGCATCAATATCCCCTTGTTTAACAGCCCACCCAATGCGTAAAGGTCGATAGCACACATCAACTCTGCTGGTATCCGTCACAATCATTCCCCCCCCTGATAAATTCGAGTCGCCGCTTAAAACGAACACAAGCCGCCTTTGTCCTGCAGACCTTCCATCTCCCGATCCGTCTTGGGGATAAGAGTAGCAGTGAGGAAGTTCCAGAAAGCCGGCTTCTGGGTAAGTGAAATGGGGGACGCGCCGTCTGATGCGCAAGCCTCCACAGTGGCTGGTTCTTCATGGCTATCACGAGTGTTCTCTCCACGTAGAACACGCCGTTCGGGGCGTCCATCTATTGACTGTTCTGCCGATACGGAGGCTGGGGGAAAAGTTGTGGCAGGAGTAGCACCATGAAAAACAGCAGCATCACCATTACCCTCGATCGTGCGCTGGAGCACGTGGACGCCATCGAAACACTGGGCGCAAGCCTGGCAGCTGGTATCGATGCCGGAGTGGTCATTCCCGACCATGTCCATACGCTCATGGCCATGGTGGCCACGCAGCTACGCGGGCATTTGGAGGAGCTGAAGGCGGCACTTACGAAGCCCTCCGCGTGATGCATGGTTGGCAAGGAATGGACGCCTTGCCGATCGCACAACGAGCAGGGAAGCGGTGGCGGGATGTCTCCCATTCTCTATAGTTCCAAAAGGGAAGACCCCATCGGGAAAATGTGACATCCGTAACGCGACGCGAAATAACGACCTAACATATTGATTTAATTATTCAATTCCTCATCTTCAAAAGTAACAATGGAGTAACCAGCGGTAACATAATTACAGAGAGACGTGTAACAAGACCCTCTTTGTAAATCAGTGCGTTACGCCGCCCATTGCGCCCAGTTACGCGTTTGTTACAAAACCACTTTTCGTAAGGACATTAGGGCGTTAGGACATGTTTTCCGTCCTCCGCGGCGACCGTTACACTTTGCCGAGGGTCTTTCCTTAAAAAGAGGTTTGCATGGATGTCGCCCAGCTCGCTTTTGCGTACCAGCAGCGCCCTCTCCGGGTCCAACTCATCGCGGGAACGGCGTGGTACGACCTGGCCGATCTATGCATCCTGCTGAGCAGGCCGTCGCTCGATGACGCGGTAGCCTTCGTGGGCTCGGTCCATCCCCAGCGCCTACGCCTACCCACCGAAGGGGCGGAGGGCTCGCCCTGGATCGATGACGACGGGTTGTGGTCCATCGTGAGCCTGGCCGGCTATCGCCTCGCCGACGACCTGGCTCAATGGCTGCACTTGAAGGTCGCGCCCACCATCCGCCACGCCATCTACGAGCAGGTGCCCAATGGGGATGCGGTCGAGGTGCGCGAGCTGTGGCATGTGATGGACCAACTCCTCGACATCGGTGCGGCGACGGATTACGGCCGCGGCACGGGAGTGCTGGCCATCAACCTCACCGATATGCAGCTTGCCGCCTTCCGTCGCGACCTTCCGCTGCCCGGCAAGACACGGCTGAGTCGCCTACTCGCCTCGTCCAAAAACCCGCCGTACCGAGGACAGACGCACATCGCCCACAAGGGCCGCGAGATCCTCTGCCTGACCTTTGATCGGCCGTAGAGCCTAGGCGCTCAGCCCAGGGGCGCGCATCATTCTGCATCGCGCAACACTTCCCAAGAATCTTCTGCAATGCCAACCGTAGCGCGGTTCGGCGCTATCGCATGAACTGCGTCAAAAGCATGGGGTGAAGTGTGCAGGCGAGGAGGGGGGACGACCGCGCGCGCCCAGGCCGATCCGGTTACCTGGTCACACATTGGTCGACGCACGACCGTGCGAAGTCGCACGCCTCGATCCGCGATCAGCCACTGCAAACCTCGCACAGGCCGCCAAAGGCGGCCTGTGCGAGCGCAGAACTCCTCAACGCGCCAGAAGATCTAAATGTGCATCAAGGTTGATGAAGCGCGTAGCGGCCTGCTTCAGCTCTTTGGCAGCGTGCCCCCAGAAGACCACATCAACGCTGTAACCCCGCTTCTTTAACTTCTCGATGGCCGGAACGTAATCGGCGTCGCCAGCTACCAAAGTTATCTCGTCGGCCGCCGGATCACCGATTAGAAATGAGTCCTCGATCATCGTTGCAACGATGTCGGTATCAATCTTTTTCTCATGATTCGCGACGTTTCTATCGTAGGTCACGACATCGAACCCATGACGCCGCGCCGCATCCCAAAGCGAGTCATTTTGTGGCGGCCGAGATCCGAATAGTGCGGCTTTCTTGACCTGAAGCTTGTCGCCGCCAGCAAACTGGAAAAGTTTGCCGAAATCCAATTTCCAGCTGTAATCGCACACCCTATTTTGCACAGCGGTCCAAACGTCGGGAGCTATGCCGTGCTTGAATGCCGCAACATGCATCCCTTCGATCCAAACGTTGGAATTATCCACGTAGAGCAGATTTGCCATCGCGTTCCCCTGTATGTCCATGGCGACTCCCTCAGTCGCCTGCCAAGCATCAGGGTAGCAATGGCGAGATAGCAACCAACTCCATGTGTTGCCTTACAACTGACACGTTAATTGTCATCTAGGGCCAACCGGGCCAAGCAGCCACGGATTTCACAATTCATTGACGCTATCCCGCGCCATTCTTTTCCGGCGCAGCCTTCGTAGCGATTGCGTCTCCTGCGCTGATACGGACATCGCCCATGATGCGGAGCCGCCCGGATACCCGGGGCAAGGCGCCGACCAAGGAGATCAGGATGATCGCAATAGAACTGCCCGCGTATACCCCACGGCCCCCATACAGCGCTCTCTACGCACTTTGCCGAGGTCGCTGGGGCCGAGCCCCCAAACCCTTTTATCCCTAATTACCGCACCGTAACCATGCAGCGGCATAGACGCTGCCGTACGCGTGCGCGCCCGCCGTTCCCCAATCGAAAGCCTCGCCTCGTCTAAGGAAGGATCAACCGATGCGCATCGTCTTACTTATTCTCCTTGCTTTTGCCAGCACCACCGTGCTGGCCGAAGACTTCTACTACGTGCTGGATGATGATCCGGCGAATGCCTCAGCCACGCACTACACCACGCCCGACCAGGCTTGCCAGGTGGCATACGCGGCGGATGTACCAAAGCTAGCGGCACTGACTTACACACAGCCTCAGCCCTATAAAGCACCCACGTTGTCGCCTTTCTCTAACCCGCCTAAGTACGTGGCGTATGACTGCAACACGATTGCCTATAGCCCCACTCTCAATGGATCGGCCACCTTCTCCCATTCCATCGTGCGGGGCGGTGATGGCTGCACGGCCGATCAGACCTACAATCCGCAAACGGGACAGTGCGAGTCGGCCGACGCAGATCAGGCGCGTAAGGAGATGGGCGACCCCGGCAGCGCGGCTGTGGTCGGCATCGTTTCCTGTGCCGATCCCGTCAATGTGGGAACGGGCAACGTCTACGAATCCGAAACGGACTATGCCGATACCGATGGCGAGTTGCGGTTTGTCCGAAGCTATAACAGTGCGGCCGGGCGCTGGACGTCTACCTACGAAACATCGCTTTATATCAACGCCAAGGCACTAGTCATCAACTTCAGTGACGGGCGGTCCGCGCTCTTCAAGCTGAGCAATGGCATCGCCACCCCCGAGCCCACCGAGCTCGGCACGATGAAGCAAGTTAGCGGCTCATGGGTCTACACCTCGCCCGACAACGAGCAGTACACTTTCAACGCGCAAGGCAAACTGACGCTTTGGAAGCTCGCCAACGGCCTGAGCCAATCGTTGACCTACGTCACGTCGTCCGATTACCTCACGGTGACCACCACGGTGACCGACTCGCGCGGGCATACCCTCCAATTTGCGAAAAAGCAGGGTTTCCTGCAGAACCTCATTGTCGGTGGACTGACCATTAACTATACGGTCGACACGACCTTCCGCTTGACCAATGTCACTCGCAACTGGGCAGGCCATACCACATCGCGCACCTACATCTACGATGACCCGAACAATCCCCGCCTATTGACGGGCATCACCGACGAGCGCGGCATTCGATCGGCCACGTGGGCATATGACGCCCAAGGGCGGGCCATCTCCAATCAGCGCGCTGGCGGTGCCTACAAGACGACGATGACGTACAACGCGGATGGATCCACCACAGTCACCAATGCCCTGGGCAACAGCACGACCTATCGGTACCAGATCATCCAAGGCGCCAAGCGCGTGACGGCCGTCGAAGGCGAACCGGCGGCAGGCTGCCCCGCCAGCAATACCACCTACACCTACACCACCAACGGCCAGGTCGATACCAAGACGGACGCCATCGGCACGATCACCGCCTACACCTACGACACATTGGGGCGTGAAATCACTCGTGTTGAGGCCAAAGGAACGCCTCAGGAACGCACGATTACCACGACCTGGGATGCAACTCGCTTCCTTCCCCTAACGGTGACCACCGCTGACCGCGTCATCACCTACACCTATGACACCCAGGGCCGCCCGCTGAGCACCAGCGTGCACGCCACCAAGGAATGACGACCATGAAAAAGGGATTTCGATGGAGCCTGGTCAGCCTTGGCCTTCTCATGGCCATGGCGCACGCCACGACGCCGGACCACACGACGACCCAGACCTATAACACCCAAGGCTGGATCGCCACCGTGGATGGCCCACGTACGGATGTTAGCGACGTCACCAGCTATACCTACGATGCGCAAGGGCGTGTCGCCACAGTGACCGACCCGCTAGGCCGTGTGACGAGTTACGACACCTACGACATGTATGGCAATCCGGGGCGTTCAACGGACCCAAATGGCGTCATATCGGTCATGACCTACACGCCCGAGGGCTGGCCCCTTACGGTCACGCGCGATAGCACGGGCACCCCGGCCACGACGACGCTGACTTATGACGCAATCGGTAATGTCACGCAGTCGAAAGATGCTGACGGGGTCACCACCACCTATACCTACGACGACGCCGGTCGCGTCACCGACATCACCGATGCCGTAGGTAACCGTATCCATTACACCCTGGACGCTGCGGGCAATCGTCTCAAGGAAGAGACTTTCGATAGCTCCAACACGTTGAAGCGGACGGTTTCGCGCACGTACAACACACTCAGCCAGCTCCTCACAGTGGTCGATGCACTCAACCGAACCGTCCTTAGCTACAACTACTCAGATGGCTACGACGCAGCAGGCAATCCGACCCACAGCGTCGATGCCGCAGGCATCCAGCGGAAGCGGGGGTATGACGCCTTGCATCGCCTGGTCAGCACCATCGATAACTACAACGGCACCGACGCGGCGACGAAGAACGCACAGATCGTGTCGTCTTACGACGCCAGCGATCACCTGGAGGGCATAAGCGATCCCGACGGCCTGAATACGATCTATAGCTACAACGGCCTCGATAACCTCACCTCGGTACAGAGTCCGGATACCGGCACGACCAGCTATGTCTACGACGCCGCGGGTAACGCCATCCAGCGCACTGATGCAAAGGGCGTAACCGGCACCAGCACCTATGACGCGCTGAATCGCCGGACGGCCCTCACCTATGTCGATAGCTCGCTCAATGTCGCTTATTTCTATGACGAGCCCAACGCCACCACCGGCTGCACTACCTCCTACCCGATAGGCAAGCTCACCCGTATCGTCGAAAGCGCGGTCACGACGACCTACTGCTATGACGCGCGGGGCAACATCGTTCAGAAGCGCCAAACGCAAGGGACGCAAACCGATGCGATGGGATATACCTACTCCCTCGCCGGTCGCGTGGTCAGCACGCTGACTCCCAGTGGCACCTCGGTTCAGTACAACCGCGATGCCGCCGGCCGAATCAGTGGCGTGACGGTTCTGCCACCCGGGGTCACCGGCGCCGGTGCGGGAAACGCCGTCTCCAATATCACTTACCTGCCGTTCGGCCCCATCACCAGCTACACCCTGGGTAACGGGCAGACCGTTACTCGGACCTACGATGCCAACTATGCCGTGACGGACGTAGTCAGCCCGGCGCTGAGCCTTCACTTTGCCCGCGATGCGATGGGCAATATCGTCGCCCTGGGCAACAGCCCAGGCGCCAATCCGGCCACCGAGACCTACAGCTACGACCCCTTGTATCGCCTGACGGGTGTCAACAGCGCCTCCGGCGCTGCCATTGAGGCCTATACGTATAGCAAGACTGGCGATCGCCTCAGTAAGACCAGCGCAGGCCTGGCCACGGGTGCTTACGGCTATCAAACCAATACCCATTGGCTCACTAGCATCGGCAGCAGCGCTTTCACCTACGACGCCAACGGCAACGTCACCGGCAACGCCACAGGTGGCGAGACGTTTGGCTATGGGTATAACGGGCGGAATCGGCTGATCGTGGTACAACGAAACGGCCAGACCGTTGCGACCTACACGTACAACGCCGCTGGACAGCGCATTGCGAAATCGGTGTCCCTTCCCCAGGCCATCAGCCAGCGCTTTGCCTACGATGAAAGCAGCCAGCTTATCGGCGAATACGGAACCACGAATAGGGATTACATCTGGCTGGGCGACCTACCGGTCGCCGTAGTGGACACGGCGGGTACGACCAGCACCGTCAACTATGTTCACGCCGATGGCTTGAATACTCCCCGCATCATCACCGACAGCACTGGCGCCACGCTCTGGCAATGGGGCATGCAAGGCAATCCGTTCGGTGAACAGGCACCGACCAGTGCCAACGGATATATCTTCAACCTGCGCTTCCCTGGACAGTATGCCGATGCGGAATCCGGTCTGCTTCACAACGGCTTCCGTGACTACTGCGCAGCCTGCGGACGATACATACAGAGCGACCCGACCGGCCTCGACGGTGGGCTGACTACATACGGCTACGTAAGCAGCAATCCATTGGCCGCGTTTGATCTTCTTGGCACACACCAGAAAAGCCCGGACGGTCTCCTGTTGGCGGTCCCCGGGCAGGGCGCTTGGGATGCCTCGGTCAATGCGTGGGAGGACAAGCGCTATGGCTGGTCCGTCGCCTATGCCGGCGCCATGGTCGGCGAGCAGGTGCTTTGGGTCGTAACGCTAGGCCAATCTCAGGCGTGGCGCACAGGCGCGATGTGTGCGACGAATGTCGCCACTAAATCCGCCGCACCGGCGCTTGAAGCTGGCGAAGACATTGTTGCGCAAATGGCGCAGAAGCATGCCTCAAGCGGATACGAAGGACTCTCCGCGTTCATGTCCGAAGCAGAAAAAAGGGCATTTTTGGCGAACCCTGCGGCGGGATCGCGATTCCTCGGGCAAGCGGTGCACAACGCTACGGACCTTGGATTGCGGGAACAGTACCCAGGACGTTTCATCTACAGCCGAATCGGACCCGACTTCCTGGACACGACAACTGGTAACCTAATTGAGCTAACCACCACTGGCGCCCAAGCTGCGCACGCAAGTAAAGTGGGTTACGAAAACGTACTATGGGCGCTCTACAACTTCTAATGGCAAAAACGATTCCACCTAAAGATCTGGCGCGATTGCTGCGAGAAAGAAAGGTTGTTGACCGCCAGATCGTGAGCGGCGAAACCTTTCGCGGTCAGAAATGGCCAGATTTCGTATCCATCGGCGCAACCTTCAAAAGCTGCGATTTTTCCAAAACTCGAATTGATGCCGCCGGCTTTGGAGCCGGCGGCATCCAGTCGCGCTACTTGGATTGCTGCTTCGATGATGCGGAGATCTACGCTAACGCTCCAGGGAACGCGCGGTTCGAGCGGTGCACGTTTCGCAATGTGAAGATCCATGTCTTCAGGGGCCTTGATGCGGAGTTCATTGACTGCCTTTTTACAGGTGTCATCAAGAAGGCATTTTTCAATGGAAGACCTCTTAGGGATCGCCCCGTACCAATTGACCGAGATCGAAACGAGTTTCGAGGCAATGACTTCTCCGGAGCAAAGCTACTGGACGTCGGATTTCGCACCGGGATCGATCTTAGGCTGCAACAACTCCCAAATGGGGACAACTACATCTATGTAGAAGAAGGGAAGAAATTTGTACAAAGCCTTCCCTCCCTGGAACTCACGGAGAAGTATGGCAACCAATTCGGCGCTATCGAAAAAATCCTGCTAGACGAGGTGGCTGGAGGGCAGCAACAGATATTCCTGAGCATTAAAGGCTTCCCAGCGCGGGATCGTGGCCTGCTCACCGAGTTAAAGCACATCGCCGAAGGCACTCTGCTCGCTTAAGCCAGCCGCAAATACCAGCCACTAGATTCATCAGAAAGCACGAGAAGCAATGCAGCAAAGAAGGCGGCCTAGGGCCGCCTTCTTTGCTAACGCCAATACGATCAACGCCACACCAGGAAACCCACGCCATGCTCACGTTTGATCAGCGAGAGATTCCCCCGTACGGGCAATACACCGAAAGTGACAAGCTCATCATTGGCGAGACCTACTTCCATGTCTCGTACATCGATCATGCGATGACTATTCCAATGATGAGTACGCTTACCTACATCGGAAAGAACCTCCTTGATGATGAAGTCAACACCCTGTACTTCCAGGACGTGGAATCTTACCGCGCCGGGTTAAGAATTACCGATGAGAATCCCGAGCCGGATAGCGGATGGTTCGAGTCATGGCCCGAAGATCGTTATGGCCCAGTCTTTGAGTTTGAGCATGCGCTCGAGTGCTTAATGCTGTGTTCCCTTCGTCGAAAAGGAACGCCGGGCGCTTGATAGTCTCGCCAGCCATCGTGCCTAGACCAAGAAAACCCTGAGAGCTCAATGCAGATGAATAATCAGAAAGAAGAAAAGCCTTCATTGGTCGACAAGCTGGGCAAGTGGGCCGCACTAGCGCCAACAATAGCCCTTATTGTTGGCGGAGCCACAGGGCACTTATGGACTGTTGCAGAGAACGAATCATTGAAATCAACGAACGCGCAACTGCGCCAAGACATCAAGGACCGGATCCAAGAACTCGCCAACGAGAGGGACGCGCGACAGCAAGCGCGAAATGAAGCGGCCACCGCGGAAGCCGAGCTATCCAAGCTTCGTATAAGCATTGCTCAAGCCAATGGCACCCTCACCGCCATACCAGGACTTCAGCAGCAGCTATCTAATTGCCAAGCATCAGTTGCAACGTTAAAGGGGAACGCTGCCGAATTCGATTACATTCAAGGCCTGCAAAGGAATATTCAGAGCTTAGATGGGGACATCCACAATGCTCTGACTTCAACCATTGGCAACAGGGACGCCATCATTCAGGACTATAGGATGCAACGGCAAGGCCTGCAGGACCGCATCATGGACGCCCAAAGTCGCCTTCGCTATGCGGGACCGTATCAAGAGTCACGATCCCCTATCATTCAGACGTGGCAGTGAGTGGTGATGGAGAAGCGGCCCTAGGTGGTCGCCTCCACCGCAGAACCCAGTGCCTTGAAGCGAAAGATATTGACGCCGAGCGCGTCATTCAGCCCCTTCATTCGCGCTTGAATCGGTGCCACTTCATTGGCAAAGAACACCTGCGTCGCCTTCTCCACATCGCCAAAGCCACCAGCATTCGTAGGAATCATCCCCAGCAGCTGCGGCGGAACACGATGCGCCGCGAGGATGTCATCCCGGCTCGCATTCTTGATTGACGCAAAGTCGTCCTTGGCCGCCACCTCGCTGATCGGAATCAGCTGCAAGCCGTCCTTCTTGCCGCTCGGCGCATACATGAAGAGATTCCGGAAGTTACCCGGCCCCTTCGCCCCCTTTAGAGCCTTCCGCAGGTTGTCGACGTCGTCAGGATTCTGCGCCGGATCCGTCATGTAGAGGATGAAGCCCGCGTGTGATCCGTTGTCGTAATACTTGCGACGGAACAGCGTGGCCGAACGGTTGAGCTGGGCGGCATGCAGCGCGCTCAGATATTCGGGGATGCCATACACCTCTTGCCGCACGTCTGGGGCCTTTATTTGCACCACCGGCCGTTCGAACTGGAAAGCCTGCCCATTCGGCGGCACGAACCAGAACGCGCCCTCCTCCACCCCGCGCCGCGTGAACAGCGACGGCGTGTGTTTGGTCCGCAGCAGCTTGCCCGACACCGCCTCTTCGCATTCCAGGTAGGCCTGGCCGAAAGTGAGGTAGTCCATGGCAAAGGCCTCGAACTCCGCCACCGACAGGTAACGCGTCGGCTGGAACGCGGAGACCAGCAGGTTCCGCTTCACATAGATGGCCGACGAGTGGTGAGGCGCAATCTGCAACATGTTGGCCAGGCCGGTCAGACTGACAGGCGGCTCGTACCATCGGCTGTTGTGCCACACCTGCACGTAGTCCAGCAGGTTAGATCGGTCGATCGGCTCCGGATCAGTTGCTCGACAACCCGAAAGTGAAAAGCGTGCGCCTGGCGAAGAACCATGCGCAGCTGATGGCCATGGCCGAGGCCTTGGAATTGGTGGTGCCGGCCGTCGCGCCGTACCGCGAAGCCACCCTGCAGCAGCTCACTACCATGACCGAGGAACGGCAGCGGGCGATCAACACCGATCACGAGGTGGTGGTCGCCTTCTGGGAGCGCTTCCACGAGTTGAACGGCCAGGGCGAGCGCCCGTACCTCAACCACAGCGCCGACAAGAACCTGATCGCGGTCAACATCCACGAATGGCTGGAAATGGCCACCGAGCGGTGGCGCGACGTGCCGACCCTGGCGGAGCTTCGCGAACACCTGCCCACCAGCAAACGCCACAAATTCCTCGAATCCAGCCGCGCGGTGCGCAGCGCCATCCGTACGAACGGGCCGGCCACCGTGCGCTGCTGGATCTTCAGCACCGCCCACCACGACGACTGATTCGCCGGTCACTCCGGCTCACCCGCGGCGGGGGCCGGGGGAGTGTTCGTGCACTCCCCATGCACCGCCTGATACCCACCGAAGGAGCACACACCATGCACACGATGCGCATCCGGCCGGCACTCGGCCCCCATCCACAGTCTACGCGACACCCCATGCCAGGCGCGTGCCGTCTCTATGGCGACTCGGAACTGTTCGTCGCCTTCCTGGCCGGTTTGCTGCTGGCCGCCTGCACGCTGCTCCCCTTTCTGCCCCGCTGAGGTGCCCGATGTTTCCCCGTAATCTCTCCCTCTTTCGCTTCGGCGCCTCCCCGTCCAACGACATCGCCGCCGACTTGGCACGTCACCGTGTGCGCGAGCCCGGCCCCCACGACCTGGCGACGCGAGGCTTCGGCTCGCCCTACGGCCTCGTGGATGACCGCCTGACCATCGTCGCCAATGGCTGTACCGGCTTTGTGTTCGTGCAGGCCGAACGCGTGCTGCCGGCGGCGTCCGTCCGTGACGCGGTGACCAAGAAGGTGCAGGCCATCGCCACCGAGGAGGGCCGCAAGGTCGGGCGCAAGGAGCGCAAACAGCTGCACGAGGACGTGCTGCAGGTGATGCTGCCGCACGCCCCGGTAACGTCCCGGCGCATCGCTGGCTGGATCGACCCCAAACACGGCTGGCTGGTCATCGACACGCCGAGCCGGCGTTATGCCGAGCTGGCTCTGTCCGCGCTTCGTGAGGCGTTTGGTTCCTTCCCGGCGGTGCCACTGTCTTCCGCCGAGGCCCCGCGCGCCTTGCTGACCGACTGGCTGGCCAACGATTCGCTGCCGTCGTCACTTTCTCTCGGCGACGAGTGCGAGTTGCGCGACCCGGTCACGGCCACCGGTGCGCTGGTGCGGTGCCGCCGGCAGGCGCTGGGCGCGGACGAAATCAAGGAACACCTACGCGGCGGCAAGCAGGCCTTTCAGGTGGGCTTGGTGTTCGACGATCGACTGAGCCTGGTGCTTTCGCATGACCTGGCGATCACGCGGCTGCGTCCGCTGGATGTCCTCACCGCCGATCAGGCGGAGGCGGAAAGTCATGACATGCAGGTGGAGAGCGACATGGCACTGGCCACGTTGGAGGTGCGGCGCCTACTCGCCTTCATCGAGACCACCTTCACCCTCGCCCGCCCAGCGGAGGCCTGAGCCATGACCGACAAACAGCGCACGAATAGGGATAAGAACAGCACGGCAATCGAAGCCCATGCGCAGTCCGGCTTTGTGACGCGCCTGGTGCTCCGGCAGGCCGAGGCGCTGGGACGCGATGCCGCACAGCACCCACACGCCCGGCTGGGACATTTGACGTATCTGACCGGCGCCATCGGGCTAGCGGTCACACTCGGTTACCTCTCGGACGAGCAGGGCATCCGTCTACGTGCTGCTTGCGGTGAAAAGTTGATGGAGACCTCGCCGCCGCCCTGGACACCGACCGAGGCCGCTGGCCTTGCTTACGTACGCTTACTGCTGGCCGTGCTTCGCCACGGCGGCGCGTCGCTCCAGGCGCCGGTGGAAATGGCCCTGATGGGTCCGGCCAAGGCGCGCCAGATGCTCACCCGCATGCAGCGCGATGGGCTTCTGCACGACGCGAATCTGTGGGGATTCCACGCGATCCGCGCCGGGGAGGCCTGAACATGTTCCAGCAGCACATACGTGAAGATGCCGGACGCTTCTGGCCCTGCGCCGAGTGCCATCACGAACCGCGGCATATCGAATGTCGTGGTCGCAGTCGCCGCGAAACGATGCAATTCAAGGTGCACGCTGTGCGACACAGCCTTGAGTGCGCATGCGGCCGCAGTACCGGCATGCACGCGACGCTAGAAGCCGCCGAAGCCGAGTGGGGAAAACGATATAGCCAGTTCGAACTGGCCCTGGTCGCGCCGGCGCCTTCGCGTGTCACACGCATGCCGCGCACCGCTCGAAAAGCCGAAGCGGCGGGGAGATGAATCACCGTGCTAGGTGGAGACGCAAGCAAGCACATCATCATGCCGGGTCAACTGCGTGAACTATCAGGCAAGACCACGCCATCGGCGGTACGTCGCTGGGCCCGAACACAAAACATTCGGATCAAGGACGGCGCCAATGGACCGTGGACCACGCTCGATGCGCTGAATGAATCGCTCGGCGTAGGCGTCGTTGCTCGGCGCAGTGAAAGCTATCGACCGGACGAAGTGATATGACGAAAGGACGCAAACGAAAATATGACCCGAGCATGCCAGCGCATATTGAGCAAAATCAGCTACCCAGGCGCTGCTATTGGAATCGGCGTGACCGCTACTGGTACACGATGGTCGATGGGGAGGCGCCGCGTATGCGGCGCCTCGGTAACGACGACGCGTTACTGTCGGACCTGCACCATGCCATGGAATGCCTGTCGGGCATCGACAGGGAAACGCTGGACTATCTGCTGGATCGTCACGAAAAATCTGCCGCTTTCCGCAAGCTTTCCAGCGACACGCAGTCCGACTATCGCCGGTGCAGAGCGATCATCAATGCCTTCACAACGAAGCTTGGCGTGCCATTTGGCAAGCTAAAGTTGAGAAAGGTTGACCTTCCTGTGATTCAGTTGCTGGTGGATGCTGTTGCCGATGGCAAGCGAAGCCACAACGACGTGGCAGATAAGGCAACGCCTTCGAGTGGTGCTCACGTCCAACGATATCTATCCGCAGCGTTCGTTTGGGGTATGCCACGAGGCTTGTGCAAATTCAACGCGGCAAAAGGTGTCGATATGCCAGACGAAGCGGCAAACCATCGCATGCCGGACTTGGTGACAATGAAAGCCGTTGTGGCGCTCTTCAAACGCCGTGGTGGCCTAGCAACCAGAACCAAGGGGTCGCTGGCTCCCTATGTCTGGGCCGTGGCTGTGATCGCCTATGAGTGTCGTATGCGTAGTGTGGAGGTGCGCAACCTTTCAGATGCCAACGAAAGCAAGGAGGGCGTCATCGTGGATAGGCGCAAAGGGAGCCTAGGCAATGTGACTCGCTGGTCACCACAGCTCCGAGAGGCTTGGGATTGGCTCAAAACGAGGCGGCAGGGCATATGGGCGGCGAAGCGCATGCCTATCCCGCATCTACCCAAGGATCGGCCGCTAGTCGTGGCCGAGACCGGTCGCAAGGTGGTCAAGAGCACCATGGCTAGCGCCTGGCGTCGCGCCATGGCCGCCGCGATTTCGGCCGGCGTATTGGCTCCCGACGAAAAGTTCGGACTCCATGCGATCAAGCACCGAGCGATCACCGATACGAAGGGAACCAAGGCGGACAAGCAATTGGCCAGCGGCCATAAGACCATGCAGATGGTCCATCACTATGACCACTCGCTCCCCGTCGTTGACCCGGTATCTGACGGCTAATTTTCAACACAATTTTCAACAACGGCGGTTTCAACTGGTCAATGCAACACCCATAGTGTTGATGACCGGGAGAGACGATGAGCAAGGCAGGATCGACTGCAAGGCGCCTGAACGCGGAACAGAAGAAGCGGCTGTGGAGCCAGTGGCGGCAAGGAGACTCGATCGCCGAGAT
>NZ_JBFRGP010000015.1:0-112651 GCF_052115385.1 Dyella sp. 2RAB6 | reverse complement strand
CTCGGCAATGGAGTCTCCTTGTCGCCACTGACTCCATAACCGCCTCTTCTGTTCCGCGTTCAGGCCTCTTGCGGTCGACCCTGCTTTGCTCATCGTCTCTCCCGGTCGTCATCACCATGTGGTGTTGCATTGACCAGTTGAAACCGCCCCAGCAAAGAAAAAGTGACCCGGGCGCCGGCAGGCGTCCGGAATGCCCGCTGCATAAGCGGCCCATTCGCGTCACCGCGAAAACCGAGCGAGACAGTCACTGGATGATTCACTTCGCTCACCCCTTCGGGACCGCCCTACGAGCGTTCTTCGCGCTACGCGCTCGTCCAGCCTACGCTGCGATAACGAGCAGAGCCCCGTCAACTCAGGAGGACGATGCCCCCAGGCAACTCCGTCACCCGAGCGCCGAAGGCCTCCCGAATCAACGTAGCAGCATCCGCCAGCTGATTAAGCGAAAACCGCGCATGCACCATGCGCGCGCCCAACACATCGTTGGTCAACACCAACCTCCCCGGCCGGTAGCGGTTGATCTCCGCCACCACATACGACAACGGCCGGTTGTCGAACACCAGCACGCGGCGGCGCCAGGCCATCGCCTGCTCCAGGTCCGCCGGGGCCGGCGGCGTCATCTCGCGCGCGCCGTAGCTGGCCTGTTGCGCGGCGCCGAGCGCTTCGCTCTGGCCGCGATAGTCCACGCGCACCGAGCCATCCAGCGCGGTGACTTCCACCGCGCCACCGAGGCAGCGCACATTGCATTGCGAACCCGGCTTGGCGCGCAGGCTGCCCTTGGCCGCCCACACGGTGACATCCCCTGCCCCATCGGCCAACTGCAACTGGATTTCGCCATCCAGCAATTCGATGCCGGCGAGCTTTTCATCCACCTTATGCAGGTTGAACGCGGTCTGCGTATTCATCTCCACCGTCACGCCCGGCGCCACCTGCACCGAACGCTGTTCGCCGGTGGCCGTGCGGAAATCGGCGGCCATGTCGGAGATGCCCGGCCACAACCGGAACGGCGGCTGCGCCAGCAGCAGGGCCGCAGCCGAAGCAGCGACGGCACCGCCGAGGAAGGCGCGGCGGGTCATCCGGCGCGGCGCCACGACGGGCGCGGGCGCGCGCTGCGCCAGGTTGGCCGCGGCCGTGCCGAGCCGCTCCCACATCAGGCGCGTCTCGGCGAAGGCCCGTGCATGCGCCACGCTCTGCGCCACCCAGTGGCGAAAACCCTGGGCATCGGCGGCCGTGGCGCGGCCGGATTTGAGCAGCAGCAGCCAGTCGCGCGCCTCGCGGTGCAGCGGCGAATCGTGGCCCAGGCTGGCGGAATTCGGTTCCATACCCGTCAAGACGCTTTTCCGGCCCCGGGACCGAACCGTTGCACCACGCGGCGATCCAGGCGCTCACCGCAATGCTCCAGGGCCTTCTTCAGTTCCTTGCCTACCATGCGCACCGAAATGCGGAAACGGTCGGCGATCTCCTGCTGCGGCAGGTCGTCCACCCGCGCGGCGAGCAGGATCTCGCGCTGGCGCACGGTGAGCTCGCCCAGGGCGTGTTCCAGCGCAGCGATCTCGATGCGGGCATGGGCGATGCGCGCCGGGTCCAGCGCCTCGTCGGCGATATGCAGCAGGTCCTGCACTTCCTCGCCGGTGAGATAGCGCGAATCGGCCTGGCGCTGGTCGGCGGCCACATTCAGCGCCATGCGGAACAGATAGCCGGCCGGGTTGTGCGACACCGGCGAGCTGTCGCCCAGGCGCTCGACCCGCAGATAGGTTTCCTGCAACACGTCGTTGACCAGGTCGTCCGAGCCCAGCCGCCGGCGCAGCCGCTTGCGCAGCTCCGGTTGCCATTCCAGGAACAGGCCCATCAGCGACAGCGAGGACGACATCGCCGACTCAGCAGTGCGCCGGACGCGAGGCGTCGGCGGGCAGCAAGAGCAAGGTCAGCGGCTGGGCCAGCCCCGGCGGCGGCGGATCCACGCGCAGGCCGCCGAGCACCGATTCGACCGCCTTGTCGCGCTCGGCGCTGCCGGTGCTGCCGAGCAGGCGCAGGCGATGCAGTTCGCCCGAGCCATCGATCCACACCTGCAAGGCCAGGCGATATTCCCCGGGATGCGTCAGCGGCGTGCGGCACAGCGCGGCTTCCACTGCGCTCTGCAAGGCGGCGCCGTAACTCGCGACCACGGTGTCACCCGTATCGGCGGACGACGCGGCCGGCACCATGCTGGCCACGCCGATGTCGGTGTCCACCGAAGGCATCAGCGTGAACGCCTTGTCCGAGGTGTAGCGCTCGCGCAGCCCCGTTCCCGCCAGCAAGCGACGCAAGGCGTCCTCCGGCGTAAATTCACCACGCGCGCCGGGGGACACACGCCCCACCAGCAGGCGCTCATCAACCAGCAAGGCCTGTCCCGTCACGTCGCTGAATGCCCTCACCGCGGTACTCAAAGGCTGCGGCTCGATGTCGAAAGACAAGCGCCCGCGTGCATCGTCGGCCGGACCCACCTGTGCCACTTGCTGCTCCATGGCATGGCCCGCCCCCCCACAAAACCCACACGCTGCCATCAGCGCCCACCTGGCGTACTTCATAGACCGATCTCCGGATCGCCGGTCGGCCCGACCACGCGCCGGGTGACGCTTTATACATCGGCTACACGTTTGGGAGGCTAGCAGTGGGTTGTGTCAGTTCTGTAACTGTCGCGTAAGGTAAGACCCGGGTGGGGGCTCACGGCGGCGGTGTGCGCTTCAGCGCAGCTTCGATCGAAGTAGGGAAACCGCCGCTGCCGGACAGCAGCGCCGCTATGGCGGCCAACATGCACAGCCTGTTCGTCCTGCGCATCGCCTCGCCTCCCTTGCGAACGGACCGCTCACAGCGCGTGGCGCGGAATGCCTTCGCGCTTAGTGCTTGCCCCCGGCAAGGCTATCCGCATCCAGCAGCCTCAGCACTTCATACGCAAACTCCACCCGCGCCTCAGTCGGATGGCTGCGATTGGCAAGAATCACCAGGCCCAATTTCTTCGCCGGCACGAAGGCGATATAGGCGCCGAAGCCATTGGTGGAGCCGGTCTTGTTGACGAGTACGGCATCGGTGGGCGGATGCGGCGGTTGCAGCGCGGTAACCGGCTGGTCCTGGCGGATCATCTGGCTGGCGTTGCCGCGCAGCAGGTCGTCGTGGCTGACCGGCCAAGGGTATTGCTCCCAGGCTAGGTCCTGGGTCATGGGGCCGCTCTGGTAATACGCGATGCGCGTATCGGCGATGGCACGCCGGGTGAGCGCATCCACCGGCGCTTCGCCGAGTTGCACGTGGAGGTAATGCAGCAGGTCTTTCGCGCTGGAGATCACGCCGTAGGCTTCGTCACCCAGCACGCCGGGGTTGACGCGCACGGGCTCGTCGTCGCTGTTGTAACCCTGCGCGTAATCGGCCTTCCTCGCATCCGGCACGCGGATATAAGTGCTGGCGAGTCCAAGCTTGGGCAATAGGGCGTGTTCCACCGCATCGGCGTAGTGCTCGCCCATCCGGTCCGCGGCGATCAGGCCGAGCATGCCGATGCTGGGGTTGGAATAACTGCGCTGGGTGCCTTCCGGATAGCGCGGCTGCCATGCCTTCAACCAGGCAATGAGCTGCTCGTGGTTGCCCACTTCGTCAGGCACCTGCAGCGGGAAGCCACCTGCGGTGTGCGTGCCCAGATCGAACAGCGCCACCTTGCCGAACGGCTTGCCCTGGAATTCGGGCAGGTATTCCTCGACGTGGCGATCGAGCGACAGCTTGCCTTCGGCCTGCGCATACGTAGCGAGTGTCGCGATAAAGGTCTTGCTGATCGAACCCAGCTCGAACAACGTGTCGCTGCCGACCTTGCGCTTGCTCTGCTTCGATACCACGCCGAAGTTGTAGAAGCGTTCCTTGCCGTCGACGGTGATGGCGATGGCCATGCCGGGGATCTGGTGGTCGTGCATGAAGGTATCGGCGGCGCGGCGCAGTTCGCTATCGAAGTCCGCCTTGGGTGCGGCATGGGCGGCGCCTGCGATAAGCAGCAGGCTGGCGGTGCAGAGTTTCCCGAATGAAGGCGGCAAGGTGGTTGCTCCTGGTTGGCCTGAGTG
Source organism: Dyella sp. 2RAB6 (assembly GCF_052115385.1). Taxonomy (NCBI): domain Bacteria; kingdom Pseudomonadati; phylum Pseudomonadota; class Gammaproteobacteria; order Lysobacterales; family Rhodanobacteraceae; genus Dyella; species Dyella sp. 2RAB6. Next base: position 108,578 of record NZ_JBFRGP010000015.1, on the reverse strand, counting down.
CGGGATGGTAAATGCACTGCTTCCTTGCCGCCGGGCGAAATCCTGGCAATCCGCGGGCGGCGCACGTTGGGGTTTGCGTTTGCCCACCCCAACCCACACGCCACTCTTCGATGTCAGATCAACATGCCACCGGACACCTCAATGCGCTGCGCATTCACCCAACGATTGTCCTCCATCAGCAGCGACGCGATCATCGGCCCGATATCGTCCGGCACGCCCGGGCGGCCGAGCGCCGTCAGCTCGGCCACGCGCCGATTGACCTCCGGGTTGTCGCGCACCATGCCGCCGCTGAAATCGGTTTCCACTGCGCCCGGCGCCACCGTGTTGACGGCGATGCCGCGCGGGCCCAGCTCCTTGGCCAGATAACGCGTCAGCACTTCGACCGCGCCTTTCATCGAGGCATACGGTGCGCTGCCCGGGAACGCGACGCGGGTAAGACCGCTGGAGACGTTGACGATGCGCCCGCCATCGTTGATGAGCGGCAACAGTTTCTGGGTGAGGAAGAACACGCCCTTGAAGTGCACACGGTACAAGCTGTCCATCTCTTCTTCGGTGGTATCCGCGATGGGTGCGTGGTGCGAAGTGCCCGCGTTGTTGACCAGATAATCGAAATGCTCGGCACCCGATGCCGTCAGCGCCTGGCGCACCTCGCCGACAAAGGCGTCGAATTGGGCGGTGTTGCCAGTATCCAACTGCAAGGCGACCGCCTTGCGCCCCGCCTGGGCGGCGAGCTTCGTCACCTCCGCGGCCTCCGCCTGATTGGCGCGATAAGTAAAGATGCTATCGACGCCTCGGCGCGCAAGGCTAAGCACGGTGTTGCGCCCGAGGCCACGGCTTCCGCCGGTGACGATGGCGATCTTCTTTGCAGCGACGATGGTGTTCATGGCAGGCCTTCAATGTGGAGAGAACCGGCGGAAAGCTTAGGCGCCGCTCGCGCCGCACCGAATGCCGGAACCGGCCCTGTTCTTGCCCGATCCTGCTCCACCAGCGACGCGGGCCGCGGGAATGGCGCTAGCATCCGTGGCTTGCATATCGAGGCCCCCGCCATGGCTGAAACACTGGTCGACATCGTCAAACGCCATACCGATGCACAGGGCGGCGAAGGCTTTCATGCGACGCCGATCAAGGGCTTCGCCTTGCTCCGCGCCAATCGCCGGCAACAGCACCCGACGCACCTGGTTTCCCAGCCCGTGCTGTGCGTGGTCGTGCAGGGCGCCAAGTGCAGCGTCTTCGGTAGTAGGCGTTACGACTACCGCGCCGGCCAGGCGCTGGTGGTAAGCGTGGACAAGATGCCGGGGTTGAGCCGCGTGACGCGGGCCAGTCCGTCCGAGCCTTACCTGTGCATCGTGCTGGAATTCGATCCGGCCGGGATGCGCGAGATGCTGGAAAGCATGCCGACGCCGCCAGCGCTGGCCGGCGGCGCGCAGCGCGGCATCTTCGTCACGGATTTCGCGGGCCCCGCCACCGAATGCGTATGGCGCATGGCACGGCTGCTCGATACACCGGAGGCGATCCCCGTACTCGCGCCGATGCTGCGGCGCGAGCTCTATTACTGGTTGCTGGCCGGACCGCATGGCGGCGAGATCGCCCATGTGGTGCTGGGCACCGGACACACGCAGCGGATGATGAAGGCGTTGCACGCGCTGTGCGACCAGTTCCGCGAACCCATGCGCATCGACGACCTGGCCGCCATCGCCCAGCTCAGTCCCTCGGCCTTCCATCGCCAGTTCAAGGCGCTCACCGCGATGACGCCGCTGCAATACCAGAAGCAGTTGCGCTTGCTGGAAGCGCGCCACCTGATGATGGCGGGCGTGGCGAACGCGGAATCGGCGGCGTATCGGGTCGGCTACGAAAGCCCCTCCCAATTCAGTCGCGAATACGCGCGGATGTTCGGTGCGCCGCCGCGGCGGGATGTGGTGGCCTTGAGTGCGGCGGTGGCCTGAGCGCAGGCACGCAAGCGCGCCGCTTTCATGGCTGCCCGGGCTTGGGCATTGCGTTAATTACCCCTTGTGAAAATACAGTGAAATGCCGACCTGCATTCGCTTCTCCCCGGAAGTAGGTGTACCGTCAATCCTTACCGCCCGCGGAGACTGCGATGAACCAGCCCCCCAAAGACATTTCGCTAGCCGAAATCCACTCGGCCTATGCAAGCAAGCCGCTCGACAAGAAAAAGACGCCGACCGGCGAGAAAACCAAGACCTACGCCAAATCGAGCCACTACGACCGCGACCCGAGCCATACCGGCGAGGCGCCGGCCAAGCCGGACGTCAAGCGCCCGGGCTCACGCAAGTAATTCGCTTAACCCTCCGGGACGGTCGAGCTCCCGGAGCTCCCTCCCCCCCCAAGGCGCCGCGGTCCGCTCCCAGGTCCGCCCCAGTCGCCGCATCATCCCCGGGGCCGCCCGATCGCCATAGCGCGCCGCGGCCCCATCGAACGGGGGAAAACCGAACATGCAACCAGGGCCAGGTGCGCAGCGCACCGGCCGGGATGCGTGCGTGCGCGCCGCCACGGGACTTCCGGCACGGGCGGCCCGGTGGCGGAGCCTGGGTAGACTCGCCCACCTTCTCCTGGCGGCCGCGGCGCATGTCGGATACTTCGGTCTTTCTGGCGCATGCGGGTATCGCCGCACTGCTCGCCCTGGGTGTCCTGCTGTTGCCGATCCGCGCGCACGGGCGGCGCGCCTTGATGGCCATCGTCGCGGGTGCCGGCCTGCTGCTCGGCGTGGCCTGGCTGGCCGGCGTGGCGCTGCTGCCGCTGGTTCCCGCCGCGGCCAAAGGGCTGCCGCGCCAGTTGATCGGCGGCACGGTGATGCTGGGTCCATGGCTGGTGGGCGCCGCCGTGGTGGCGACGATCGATGCGATAAGGCAGCGCACCGACGCAAGGCGTACGGCTACCCGGCTTGGCCTGGCTTTGTCGATCTATGTCGCGCTCAACTTCTTCGGCTTCGAGATCGGCAAGGCGCTGCACGATGCGCAGATGCGCCAGTTCTTCCAGGCGTCCGGTTATCCGGTGTGGTCGATGTATGCGGTGATGGCCGTCGAAACGCTGGCCGCGATCGCGCTGCTGATTCCACGCCTGCGCACGATGGCGGCGTGCGTGCTTGGCTTGATGATGCTCGGCGCCATCGCCACGCATGCGCGCAATGGTGATCCGTTTGGCGACTCGCTGGATGCGCTGCGGATGCTGCTGGTCAGTGCGTGCATCCTGTTGCTTGCACGGCGGCTCACAGCACGCGGGCAAAGGCTGGGATAAGCCGCAGTATCGCGGTCGTCAGCCAGCTCAACAGCAGCGTCCCGACAAAGACCAGCAAGGCCTTCTCGATCGCCGGCAGCGGCCGCTCGAGCAGTTTCCACTGCAGCCATGCCACGAACACGTAGTGCACGAGATAGATGCCATACGCGTTGCGCGACAGACTGTTGCCGATCCATCCGCCGCGCCGGAAGAAACGCAGGAATAGCGCCAGGAAGGCCAGGCACGACACGGCGCAGGACGCGACGAAACCCAGGTCCGCGGCGATGCGCCAGATGTCCGTGGCTTCCCCCGCAGCCCGAGCCGTGGCCAGGCCTCTCTGCATCGCCACCAGCACCACGTACACCAGCGGCGCCGCGATCAGCCACTCCCGCCAGCGCTGCGCAAGCGCGCCATCCGGGGTGAGCACGCCCTGCTCGAACGCTTTCGCGCCCATGCCGATGCCCATCACGAAGTACAGCGCATACAGCGGCACCCGCGTGATCTGCACGAAGAACGGCCCGAAACTGAGCCAGGCCATCGGATCCACCGTATGCGTCACCGGCAGATAGACCAGCGCCGAGAGGCCCGCCAGCAAACCGAACAACACGATCGGCCGCTGCCATGCCAGCAGGCGCCCCAGCGCCTGGCCAGCTTTGGGCGCGACCGCATACACCACAGCCGCCAGCACGCCGAACACCAGCAGCACCCATAGAAACCAGGCCGGCCCCGCCGGCCACACCGTCAGCTGCATCCAATCGCGCAGGAACCCGATCACCCCGCCAGCGCCTCCGCTGGTGCGCCAGGCCGGGTAGTACGCCAGCGGCGCTAGCAAGGCGGTGACGTACATAAACGGCACACCGAGGCGCAGCAGGCGCTCTCCCACGAAATCAACGACGCCGCGGCGTGCCAGGGCCGGCCACACGAACAGGCCGGAGACCAGGAACATCAAGGCCATGAAGAACACGTCGTTGAAGCCGACCACCCACTCGGCGCCGGACAGGCGCGCGCTATCCACCACCGGGAAGGCCGTCCACAGCAGCGCGGGCGAGAAGAAGGGAGCGGCCGGCGGTGCGTAGGGGTGATAGGCGAGCAAGCTGTGGTGCAACAGCACCAGCAGCGTGACGAAGGAACGCAGTCGATCCATGGCGACGTTGCGCGGCGTGGCGGTCATGGGGCTCGTGGTGGAGGGCGGTGAAGCGGCAGATTATCGTGTCCCGGCTCCGGCCGTGCGCCGCAACTTGGTAGCCACACCGCCCGTTTCCATCGACGTCGTCCCGGCGCAGGCCGGACGAGCGCGCCTACGGGCCCCACTTCTGCGCTACGCGCCATTCGCTGCGCAGCACGGCGGCATAGATCTCACCGTCCTTCGCCTTGCCACCCGTCGCCTCGAGGATCGCCTGCGTGCGCGCCGCCTGTGCCGCGAGGCCCGGCTTGCGCTGCACTTCGCCCAGCAGTCGCCAATGTCCGGTGGCGGTCTGCTGCAGCACGACGAAACCCGCTGACGCGGGCTGCTGGGGACGTTCGGCCATGGGGCGCTCCTCGGGTTTTCGCGGCATCTGCATGCCGCGTGCTCGGCGGATGGTTCATCATGCCCCTCTACGTTGACAACCCACTCGAGGAACGCAGCATGAAACTCGGCATGATCGGCCTGGGCAGGATGGGCGCCAATATGGCGCAGCGCCTGATGCGCGGTGGACACGCGATCGTCGGCTTCGATCCGCAGCCGGCGGCGCGCAAAGCGCTCGAAGACAAGGGCGCCGCATCGGCGCCATCACTCGCAGCGCTGGTCGGCGCCCTGCCCGCGCCGCGCACGCTGTGGCTGATGGTGCCGGCGGGCGAGCCCACCGACGCCAGCCTCGACATCCTGCTGCCGCTGCTTGGCGCGGGCGACACGGTGATCGACGGCGGCAACTCCTACTACAAGGACACGCTACGCCGCGCGAAACGTTTTACCGAACACGGCATCGCCTACGTCGATTGCGGCACCAGCGGCGGCATCTGGGGACTGGACGAAGGCTACAGCCTGATGATCGGCGGCGACGAAGCGGCGATCGAACGCCTGCGTCCGCTGTTCGAAACGCTGGCGCCGGCGCAGGACCGCGGCTGGGCGCGGGTGGGCCCGGTCGGTTCCGGCCACTTCACCAAGATGGTCCACAACGGCATCGAGTACGGCCTGATGCAGGCCTATGCGGAAGGCTTCGCCATCCTCAAGCACAAGACCGAGTTCGATCTGGACCTGCACCAGATCGCCGAGATCTGGCGCCACGGCAGCGTGGTGCGTTCCTGGCTGCTCGACCTCACGCCGACGCGTTGCAGAAGAACCCGCAGATGGCCGGCATCGCGCCGTACGTGCCCGATTCCGGCGAGGGCCGCTGGACGGTGGATGAGGCGATCGAGCTCAATGTGCCAACGCCGGTGATCGCGCAATCGTTGATCGAACGCCTGCGTTCGCGCGACAAGGATTCGTTCGCCGACAAGCTGCTGGCGTCGATGCGCAACGAGTTTGGCGGGCACGCCATCACCAGGGAATAGCCGTCACCGGGCGAGCGGCGCGCACGGAAGGTGGCGGCACGCATGCATGATGGTCGCTCAAGCGGGCGACGACCATGCGGCCGGGTCACGAAGACGTAGCACATCCGATACATGCTTCATGACTTGAACACAGCGCCCGCCGTGCGAATCAGCGAACACGGTGTCTCCCGCAAAGCGCTTCAGCAACCCTGCTCGTTGGCGATATCCTCGCGGTCTTCGCAGCGCAGGAACCATGCCGGCGACTGCGAAGACCTCAGCATCCATCCACGGAGTCCAAAGCCATGACCAACAAGATCGTTACCAAAGATGGCGTCGAAATCTTCTACAAGGACTGGGGCAAGGGCCAGCCCGTCGTCTTCAGCCATGGCTGGCCGCTGTCCTCGGACGACTGGGACGCGCAGATGCTGTTCTTCCTGGATCACGGCTATCGGGTGATCGCGCATGACCGCCGCGGCCACGGTCGTTCCACCCAGACCGATAGCGGCAACGACATGGAGCATTACGCCGCCGATCTCGCGGCGCTCACCGAAGCGCTGGACCTGCGCGACGCCATCCATATCGGCCATTCCACCGGCGGCGGCGAAGTGGCGGCCTATGTGGCGCGCCATGGCCAGCAGCGCACTGCCAAGATCGTGCTGATCGGCGCGGTGCCGCCGATCATGGTCAAGAACGCCAGCAACCCCGGCGGCACGCCGCTCGAAGTGTTCGATGACTTCCGCAAGCAGCTCGTCGCCAACCGCGCGCAGTTCTTCCTGGATATCCCGGCCGGTCCGTTCTACGGCTTCAACCGTCCTGGCGCCCAGGTCTCCGAGGGCGTCATCCGCAACTGGTGGCGGCAGGGCATGATGGGCGGCACCAAGGCCCATTACGACTGCATCAAGGCGTTCTCGGAAACCGATTTCACCGAGGACCTGAAGAAGATCGAGCAGCCCGCGCTGGTGCTGCACGGCGACGACGACCAGGTGGTGCCGTACCAGGATGCCGGCGTGCTGTCGGCGAAGATCCTGAAGAATGCCACCTTGAAGATTTATCCCGGCTTTCCGCACGGGATGGCGACGACGCACGCGGATGTCATCAACAACGACATCCTGGCGTTCATCAAGAGCTGATGCAGTGAAGGCGGCCTCGCGAGCAGCGGGGCCGCCTGTTGCGTTGATAGGGCCTTATCGGCAGACGGCTGCCCGCCAGCCTGCTCAGACCAAGGCCCTGCCGGCAGCCTTCTAAACGATCGCTTTCCGACCCAGCCCGAACACGTAGTACAGCACCGTCAACGACACCAGCCACAACGGCCCCACGATCAAGGCCACCCGCGTGTCGGGAAAATAAGCCATCAAGCCGATCACCAGCACCAGGAAGGCCAGCGCCAGATACGAGGCGTACGGAAAGAACGGCATGCGGAACACCAGTTGCTCACACTGGGCCGCGCTCAGGCTGCGGCGGTATTTCATCTGCGTGATCAGCACGATGGCCCAGGTCCAGATCGCGCCGAAGGTCGCCGCCGAGGTTACCCACACGAACACCTGCGCCGGCACCAGGTAGTTGAGCAGCACGCCGAGGAGCAAGGCGGCCAGCGAAACCAGGATCGCCCAGTACGGAATGCCGCTGCGCGAGGTCACTGCAAAGGCGCGCGGCGCCTGCCCCTGCTGGGCCAGGTTGAACAGCATGCGGCCGGTGCTGTAGATGCCGCCGTTGCAGGACGACAGCGCCGCGGTCAGCACCACGAAGTTGATGATGCCGGCGGCCGACTTGATGCCCAGCCGCTCGAAGGTCATCACGAACGGACTGCCGTGCGTGCCCAGCTCGTTCCACGGATAGATCGACAGGATTACGAACAGCGCGCCGACATAGAAGATCAGGATGCGCCAGAACACCGAGTTGATCGCGTCGGGAATCGACTTCTTCGGGTTATCCGCCTCGCCGGCGGTGAGGCCGATCATTTCCACGCCCAGGTAGGCGAACATCACCATCTGCAACGCCATCAGCATGCCCTTGACGCCGTTGGGCATGAAGCCGCCATGCGCCCAAAGATTGCTGATGCCGGTGGGCGTACCATGGTTGCCGAGGCCGAACACGATCATGGCGCCGCCGCCGATGATCATCAGCACGATTGTTACCACCTTGATCATGGCGAACCAGAATTCGAACTCGCCATAGGCCTTGACCGCGGCCAGGTTCACCGCGCCCATGGTCACCAGCGCCGCCAATGCCCAGATCCATTGCGGCACATCCGGAAACCACACGCCCATGTAGACGCCTACCGCGGTGATTTCCGCGATGCAGGTCATTATCCACATGAACCAGTAATTCCAGCCGGTGAGATAACCCGGCAATGGCCCGAGATAATCCTGTGCATAACGGCTGAAGGAGCCGGCCACCGGGTTCTGCACGGCCATCTCGCCGAGCGCGCGCATGATGATGAAGATCGCCAGGCCGCCCAGCACATAGGACAGCAGGATGGCCGGGCCGGCGAGCCTGATCGCATTGGCCGAGCCCAGGAACAGGCCGACGCCGATGGCCGAGCCCAGGGCCATCAGGCGGATATGGCGTTCCTGCAGGCCGCGGTGAAGCGATTCGTTGGTTTGCATGGAGTTTCCCGTGCTGGGGACAGCTTGGATTGTTCGGCAAACCGGGCCCCTGCCCCGGTCCACCGATCGCTTGGACGTTCGATCTTGGCTCGAACCGGCCGATTGAAGCCATTGACCTGGGCAACTGCAAGTGCCCGCGGCTTCAGTGTTCCAGGTTATTGAACAGGTCAGGGCCGATATTCTTGTAGCTTGGGTCGTCGTGATTCACGACGCCATGCAACGCCTCGCGGCCCTCGATACCTGCATCCCGTGCAATGAGCGCGGGGTCGCGGCACATGCGAGGCGCCTGTCGATCACCGTTATTTGTGATCCCGGCGGAACAGCGCCCACTCCTCGATACGTTCGCCACCGGGCAGCGTGCAATAGCCCGATTCGCCGCCGTCCTTGCCCTTGACGATCTCCAACTTGCCACCGAGCTGCTGGCAGTAGACCGAGGCCGGGTTAGCCAACTGGGCTGCGCCGGTGGGGGCAGCGCGCTCGGCAGGCGAGGTGCACGCGGCCAGCAGCGTGATCAGGAGCGCGAGGACGAAAGTCTTCATGGCGCGATAATCCCTGGAAAGTAAGGCTGGGGGAGTCTACGGCGTAAGCCGGGGCAGCGCGCCTATGACTGCGCGAAATAGAGAAGCAGGACAGCCCGTGGAAGGGTGCCGGCGAAAAGCACCCGGTCGATATACGGGCCGATACGTATGAACTTGCCGAATTCCCGGCCCGGCAGATCGCTGGAGCCAAGTCATGGGTAATCGCCCTCCTCCATAACGTGTGGAGGTCCCGACAATGCTTATTGCGCTTCGCCCCTGCGCCTGCCGAGATCGAACAGGAAATAAGCCGCCGGAACGAAATAAAACACCATCCAATGACCCGAGAACCCGCGCACTTCTTCGGCCTTGAATCCCGCGTATTCCGTCGCGCTGATTTCGCGAATCAGCTGGCCGTGATTCATGAGGAGATACTTCCCATCTCTGTGGGCTCATATTCCTGACCTGATGTCCGTATCCCGCACCCAGCCCGCCAAATGGCGGGCACAGAGCAATAGCCTGCGAATCTCAAACCTGCCGCATCAACCCAAGGTCCGCACCCGAAAGTTACGCCCCTTGATCTTGCCCGCCCGCAAGCGCTCCAGCGCCTTGCTCGCCAAGGCCCGGCTGACCGCCACGTAGGCGCGGGTGGCAAACACATCGATCTTGCCGACGTCGTCCGCCTTGAGGCCGGCGTCGCCGGTGAGTGCACCGAGGATGTCGCCGGGGCGGAGCTTGTCCTGCCGGCCGGCGTCGATCACCAGTGTTTTCATCGGCGCCAGGTTCAAGGTCTTGCCGCGCGGCGGTGACAGCTTGAGCGGTTGCCATGCCAGCGGCTGGCCGAGCACCTGTTCGATATTGTCGGCCTTCGGCTTCTCGCGGGGAGTGCACAGGGTGATCGCCAGGCCGGTCTGTCCGGCGCGGCCGGTGCGGCCGATGCGGTGGGTATGGGTGTCGGGATCGTGGGCGATGTCGTAGCTGAGCACCAGCGGCAAGGCGGTGATGTCGAGTCCACGGGCGGCCACGTCGGTGGCCACCAGTACGGCGCAGCTGCGGTTGGCGAATCGCACCAGCACTTCGTCGCGGTCGCGCTGCTCCATATCGCCGTGCAGGGCCAGTGCGGAAAAGCCGCGCTGATCCAGATCCTGCGCCACGGCGTCCACGTCGCGGCGCATATTGCAGAACACCAGGGCGTGCTGGCCGCGTTCGCCGGTCAGCAACTGCGCCAGCGCATCGAGCTTGCGCGCCGGGTCGACCTCGACGAAACGCTGTTCGATGGCGGGCCGCGTTTCGGCCGGTGCCTCCACGGTGATTTCCACCGGATCGCGCTGCAGGCGCCGGCTTACTTCGCGGATGTCGTCCGGATACGTGGCCGAAAACAGCAGCGTCTGATGATGCTTGGCAATGCGTCCGACGATGTCGTCGATCGCCTCGCTGAAGCCCATGTCCAGCATGCGGTCGGCCTCGTCCAGCACCAGCACCTGGATGCCGCCGCCATGCAGGCTGCCGCGCTTGAGGTGTTCCTGCACGCGGCCCGGCGTGCCGACCACGATGTGCGGGTCGTGCGTCAGCGAGGCCAGCTGCGGCCCCAGCGGCATGCCACCGCACAGGGTCAGCAGCTTGACGTTGGGGATGTTCGCGGCGAGCTTGCGGATGGATTTGCTCACCTGGTCGGCCAGCTCGCGCGTCGGGCACAGCACCAGCGCCTGCAAGCGGATCGTCTCCACGTTCAGCGACTGCAGCAGGCTCAGGCCGAACGCCGCGGTCTTGCCGCTGCCCGTCTGCGCCTGCGCGATCACGTCACGCCCTTCCAGCATGGGCGGGAGGCTCTGCGCCTGGATCGGGGTCATCTCGTCGTAGCCCAGCGCCTGGACGCTGGCGAGCAAGGCGGGCTTGAGGGGGAGCGTGGTGAAGGCGGTCATGCGACATCATCGCATGAGCGGTGGCGCATCGTGCCTTTTCGGCCAGCGGCGGCTTGATCAGAACGATTGAAGAGAGGTGCCTACCGCTCCGGCCAATACCACGCCGGCTCCTCCAACTCCTTCAACCCCACCACTCGCGTCTGGCTCAAGTTCTTTTCCAGCGCCACCTCGTTGCATCCCGCTGCCTCCTTCAGCGCCGCAATCAAGCGCCCCGCGTGCGACACCACCCAGACCTGGCTGCGCGTTGAAGCCTGCACGATTAAGCGCGCCAGCGCCGGCAGCAGGTCGGGATGCAGGCTGGTCTCCGGTTCGTTCAACACCATCAGCGGCGGCGGCCTCGGTGTATGCAGGGCGGCGATCCACAGCAGATAGCGCAGCGTGCCGTCGGAGAGCTCGGCGGCGGAAAGCGGGCGCAGCAGCCCGTGCTGGGTGAACCGGAGATTGAAACGCCCGCCATCCGTGTCGACGCGGACGAACGCGCCGGGAAAGGCGTCCTCGACCGCCGCGTTCAGCGCCTGCGTGTCGCCGATCTCGACAATGGTCTGCCACGCAGCCGCCAGATCGCCACCTTCGTGACTGAGCACCGGAGTGCGCGTGCCCAGCGGCGCCATGCGCGCAGGCGCGTCGCGGTCGGTGCGGAAATGGTCGTAGAAGCGCCACTGGCGGATCGATTCGCGCATCACCATCGCTTCCGGCGCACGTTCCGGATCGGCGAGCTGGGTGAACAGGCTCTCGAAGGCGTTCAGATGTTCGGCGACTACACGCCATTGGCGGCCATCCCTTGCGCGCGCCATGGCACCGCGACGATCCACCAGCAGGTTGGCCTGACGTAGGAACGGGCCAGCCCAGATCGCTTCGCGCTTGATCTGCGGATCGAACTCGAAAGCCGTTGGAGCATCGGAGGGCGGCGGCAAACCCAGGTCGATCGCATAACCGAAATCGTCACCGGCAAAGCCCAGTTTGAGCGCTACCGGTTCCTGCCGCGGCAGGCCCTGGATGGGTATTTCGCCGGTGAGCATGCGGCGCGTGATCTTTTCCGGCCCCGCCCACAAGGTGGACGACAATCCTCCCTCGCGCGCCAGCGCACTCACCACGCCGCCGTGCGCGGTTTCCGCCAGCAGACGCAGGGCGCGATAGAGGTTGGACTTGCCGCTGCCATTGGCGCCGGTGATCAGGTTGAGCCGGCCCAGTGGAATGGTGAGGGAGAGCAGGGAGCGGTAGTTGGCGATGGCCAGGGTGTTGATCATGGGTTGCGTCCGAGCAGGAGCCCACGTGGGTGGGATGTCGGGGATGGTCCATGGCGGGCGGCTCATCCGGTGAGACGGGAAGAATCAATGACTGGAGCACCACCTGCGCAAAAACATGAATCGCAAGCTGCGCCGCTACGGCCCCTCCTCTTCAAAACGCCGATAAGCAGCCAATCCAAATAACCAGGCGGTGACGATTGCCAGCAAATTGATCCTGACCACTAGATCCGGATCATCGAAGACCCGATATTTCACCGTCAGGCCCAATTGGAATGCATAAAGGCCATCGGGGAGCCTCACCTCTACGACCTGGAACAGATAGAACACGGCGGCCAGGCCAAGCGTTATCCAGGTGGGCTTGAGCAGGCGCCATATAAGGAGACCTGCCGAGATCAGCCCGATGGGGAGGAGCGTCCAAACCCTCCATCCTGATCCATAGATGACTACCCCACCGCCAATCACGTGGATTCCGATGGCGACGTTGAGACAGAGCCATCCGTACAACGCCCACTCGAATGCCGTCGGTTTCTTTTCTTCCACGGTTTTCCCCTGAGCTGCCGACAGCGCTTTCGAACCAGCTAGCGCTCGATCGTCTCCGCAATGTAGCGCAGCAAAGGAGCTGCGTGCATCAGCATCAGGGACGGCCCGTCCTCTTTGATGTCGCTGTCGAGAAGACTCAGCAGAAATTCCCAGCTGTCGCCGAGGCTGCCAACTTCCCGGACCTCCGTGATGGGAGTCTGGACGTCGTAAACCGCCTCGCTGCCGATTTGCCAGAAGTAATCGCGGTCCAGTGCAAGCTCCGGTCCATGGACACGTTCGGCGTGCTCGAGAAGGCCATTGATGACGCGACGGAGGTCGCCAAGCTGGATGACGGGGTGCTTGAGCATGGGTCAGGTGCCATGTGCGCGATGGATGTGGACGGGGTTGAACACGATCAGTTCCGGCGAATCGACAAAGCAAGGCTGTTTATCGGCCAGATGCTCGTGATTGTACGAAGCGCCCATGCTCTCCATGCTTTCTGCAGAAGCGAGCAGAAAGGAAGCCATTTTCCTCAGCTCTTCAGGACTGGCGACGAGGGTGACTTCCGCCAGCACTTTCGGCCCCTTCTCTTCGACCGACATCTCTTCGTCGATATACCCATAAATCTTCATAGGGCACCAAGCCCCTTAAGGTAAGCACAAAACATATCGGCCATGGCATCCGCATAAGCCTTGATCTCCCCATCCGTGCGCGGACTCTCCGAAAACTCCTTCCCCACCGCACTCATCGTCGCCTTCACCAACTCCCCCGCCATCATCCGCTTCGCTTTCGGCGCCTTGGGCAATACCTCCCGCATGAAGGCCTGCATCGCGCGCTCACCCGAGGCCTTCACCTGCTTCGCCTCCGGCGCATCGCGATAGAGAGGGGCGGCATCGCTCAGCGCCACACGCATGGCGGCCTCTTCGCACTCGGAGCGGAGGAAGGCGTGGATCAGCGCGCGCAGGCGGTCCAGCGGCGGTTTGCGCTGGTCCTGCAGGATTTCATGCAGCAGGCCGGTGGTCTGTTGCCATTCGTCGCTCTGCAGGCGGAACAGGATCGCCGCCTTGTTCGGGAAGTACTGGTACAGCGAGCCGATGCTGACGCCGGCCTTCTCGGCCACGCGCGCCGTGGTGAAACGATGGGCGCCCTCCTTCGCCAAAACCTGAGCAGCCGCTTCCAGAATGGCGGCGACGAGCTCGTTCGAGCGCGCCTGTTTAGGCTGTTTTCGCGAGGAAATCCTGGGGTTTTGACGTTCGGCCATGACGGCTCCGGCAATGCGAATAGGAAACCTGACGAATTAGTCGCATTCTAATCCGGCCCCGCAACGAACATGCAAGTCCCGGAGAAAACCAAATGACTACCCTTACCACCGCCCCGCTCGCCCCGCTGCTGGATGACCTGTTCGCGCAGTCCAAGGCAAACAGCCCGAACTGGTCCGATTTCCCGCGCGAGGAACTGTCGCGGCTGATGCACAGCAAGACCGAATATCTCGATCTGTATGGACGCCTGAAGGATCTGTGGCTTCCCGTGTCGCGCGAAACAGCACAATTGCTCTACATGCTGGCGCGTGGCTGCCGCGCAAGGAACATCGTTGAGTTCGGCACCTCGTTCGGCATTTCCACCCTGCATCTGGCGGCCGCCTTGCGCGACAACGGTGGCGGCCGCCTGATCACCACGGAATTCGAACCATCCAAGGTGGCGCAGGCACGCGAGCATTTGAAAGCTGGCGGCGTGATCGACCTGGTCGAGATTCGCGAAGGCGACGCACTGAAGACACTGAGCGCGGATCTGCCGGAGTCGATCGATCTGGTCTTGCTCGACGGCGCGAAAGCGCTTTACCCGGAGGTGCTTAGCCTGCTCGAAAGCCGCCTGCGTCCTGGCGCGCTGGTGGTGGCGGATAACGCCGATTACAGCCCGGAATACCTGGAGCGCGTGCGTTCCCCGGCGAGCGGTTATCTGTCGGTGCCGTTCGCGGACGATGTCGAGCTGTCGATGCGGCTCGGCTGATGGCGATCTGATCGGCCTTAAGACGGGCCGCGGAGGACAACGATGAGCAATAGTCTCCTGCTCCACATCCTTGCGCTGGCGGAACGGATCGAGCCGGACCGGGAGGCGATCTGGGAGTGGTTCTTTCGAACGCCCATCACGCCTTTTGGGAAGACGGCTTATGAGCTGGGCATCGATGACCAGGGGGATGCGGTGCTCGCCTTCCTCGAGCGTGCGGTTGACGATGCAGTTCGCCTCATCGACGGACCCGCCCAGCCCGCCACGCAGTAACCCGCGGGCTTATCGCGCCGACTGCCGTGCAGGCGGCGCGAACTGCGGAAGCTTGAACGCCGGCACCGGCAAGGTCACCTCCGTCGGCAGGTCGTTCAGTTCACCCGTCCGCAGGAAGGCATACACGGCGCTCTTGGCCGCCGGTTCGTTGCGCAGCTGATAGAACACGCCATCGTGGCCGCCCCGATGCACCACGATGCCGCGGCCATGCGGAAAGTAGGCCAGCTGCGTCAGCATGTTCTCCAGCGGCGTCGAGGTATCCCAATCGCCATGCACCAGCAGCACGGGAATGTCGCTGCGCGCGAATGCGCGGAACGCATCGCCCATGTCGGGCGTGGGCCAGTCCTTGGCGGAAGCGATATAGCTGGCGAAACCGCCGGTGCCCAGCATGGCGACCGCCGGATCGTTGCGCAGCAGGAATTCGCGCTGGGGCGTTTCGCCCAGGCTGGTGTCGATCAAGGGGCCGATCAATTTGTAAGGCTTGGCGCGACGGTCTTCGATCGCCTCCTGCGCCCACGCCTCGTGATGGCCGTAGTACTGCGACAGGACGAACGCGGGCCAGCTTTCCGCATCGCCGGCCTGCTCCAGCAGCGCCGACTGGAAATCCACCTGCCCGAGCACGATGGCCTGCTCTTTCCCGTCGCTGCCCCTCACCTTCACGCGCACCGGCGCCTTGGCGAAGCGCGTTTCCAGCGTGCGCACCGCCGCCATCAAGCCGCCTTCGGGGAGGTAAGGCGCCAACCCTGCGTCCTTGTCGGCGTCGAACGCGATCCGCTGCATCGCGGCGAAGACCTGCGAAGGCATGTCGTAGCCATAGTCCAGCGGCTCGACGCTCGACAGCACCGCGCGCGCCACGGTTTCCGGATGCAGGCGCATCACCGCCAGGCTCCACTGCGAACCGAAGCTGCCGCCGAACAGACTGAGGTGGTCGTAGCCGAGCGCGCGCCGCAGATCGTTCACGTCTTCCGCGCAGGCCGCGATGGTGTAGCCGGACAGGTCCTTGTCCGGATGTGCGGCCACGGCGGCCTTGGCCAGCGCGATGGTGCCGGCGATATCCGCCGCGATGGTGGCGGGGCGATCCAGCGGTTCGGCTGGCGCGGTGATCTCCAATCGCTCGCCGCGCACCGTATAGCCACGCTGCTCGATCACCACCAGGTCGCCGACGCTGGCATAGGTCAGCCACGATGCAAGCCGTGCACGGACTGCGGGGCTGCTGCTGTCCAGCGCATCCAACACGCTGAGGCCAGGGCCACCCGGCAACCAGAACACCGGCGGCGCGCCGGTGGGCGTCTTCGCCTTCAAGCGTGCGAATCCGACGCCGATGATCCGGCTGCCGGGCGCCTGGCGATTCTCCGGCACGTAAAGCGTGCCGACTTCGTAGGGAACGGACGAGCCGTCCGCGGCCTGCACCACGCCGCTCTGGACGACGATGTCGCCGGCTTTCGGCGAGGCGGCAGAAGCGCTTGAAGAGAAAACCATGCATGCCAGCCATAACGGCAACATGGCGACGATCGACCTCGGCGGATAGCTGCGCGGCATACGTCAGACTCCGGTGGCGATAGCGCGGAGCTTCAGCGGACGAATGTCTTCGTGTCAACGTACTTTCGTCACCCCTGCACAGGGGCGGCGCCACTCAAGCCACGGGAAGATCGATCCCCTCGATAAACTTCCGCCGCGGAAACCACTTCTTTCCCGCATCGCGCAGCTTCACCGCCACTTTGGGCATCGCCTCCAGCGTGGCGGGAATGGCCTGGTAGACATTGGTCGCCGCGGTCTCCCAGCGCGCGAAATGCATCTCCCCCAGGGCCTGCTTGAACTGCTCCATGGTGATCGGCTTGCCCATGATGCCGGCGCGCGCGGCCATCGGGTGCACGATCTCGAACAACAGGTCGTTGCGGATATTGAGGTGCAGAATGCAATCGTCGTAACGGCGCTGCGAGGCTTCCACTTCCACGATCAGGTGGGCATCGCCCCGCTCCACCAGGAAGGTCAGGTCTTCCGCGCGCTGGCGCGCATGGCTGCTGGGTGGGCTGGGGAAAGCGCGGAGATTGGAAATCTGGTGCCAGCTGTCCTTGCCCTTGGACAACTCGGCCTGCACCGTGGTCAGGTAATGGGCCTGCGATACCAGCACCAGGATCGCGCGATTGATCGCGCCGGCACGCAGCTCTTCGCGCCGCATGGCTTCATTGATGCCCTGGTATTTGAAGGCGAGGATCGCGCCCAGCAGCGTGCCCAGGAACGGGAACGTCCAGGTCGCCAGCTCCTTCGGCGATACGGCTTCCGTATAGAACGCCACCGCAACCAGCAGCCCTACGAACAGCAAGGCGAGCAGCGCGAGCAGCCCTCCACCTACGCCAGACAGTCTCATGGGATCACCCTTCGGCCACCAGTCCGGTCCCCCTGGTCGATCGACGATGCTCGCACAGCATAGTGTGAAGGCGCCGCCGGGCCGGGCCTGGACAGCGGGCGAAGGGGGTTGCCGTTCAGGCAACCCGGATCGCGCTTACTTCCCGCCGTTCTCGATGCTGTGGTGGTCGTAGCTGACCACCCGCGTCAATTGCCATTGGCCGTTCTGGTAACGCCAGATATGGAGGAACTTGCCCTCGCCCTGGCAGGTCTTGGTGGCGATCTCGCAGAAACGGTGCGTGCCGGTTTCGATCGCGCCGTAATCCTTGATCGGATACACCTCCAGCGTGCCGACCAGCTCGCGCCGCACCTTGTGGCAGATATTGCGGCGGGTAGCCTCGACCACCGGCTCGCGGCCGGCCATCAGGCCCGCCTTGTCGTGATAGAACTCCACGTCGGCGCTGAAGTAATCGCCGAAGGTTTTCAGGTCGCAATGGTTATATGCGTCGAAGACTTTCTTATCGAGTTCGTTGACGGTGCGCACCAGCGCATCGCCTTCCGGGATGGCCGAAGGCGTGGCGGCCTGGGCCACGCCGCACACGAACAGCGGGAACAGCAACAGGGCAAGACGCGAACGGCGTGAGTCGGACATGGAAGGCTCCTGGTCGGTTGCATAGCCTGACGGTTGATCACCGCCCTGCCCGTCGGCCCTGGAAGCCTAAGCCTTCAGGGCCACCCGCACAGCATGCCTGATGGCATCCCGGCTCAGCCTTGCAACTGCGCCAGTTGCTGGCGCAGGTCCTGGTTCTCCGCGGTCAGCTCGGCCACCCGCTGGCGCAGCTGCAGCAGTTCTTCGCGCTCGCTCATCTCCACCGGTTCCGCAACGCCCTCGGCTTCTTCGCGCTCCTTTTGACGCGGCTTGCGCTTGGCCTCGCGCACGCGCTTGGCCGCTTCCTTCAATTGCTTCCCGCCCGCCTCGGCGGCCGCGCGCTGCTCCTCGGCCGGCAGGCTGGCCACGGCGGCAGCGGCATTGATCGACAGGACACCGGACTTCACCGCGGCAACCACTTCCTCGGTGGCCTGCTTCTGGATCTTCTCGATCAGGCCGACCTGGCTATGGCTGAGGCGCGCTTCGCGAGCCAGGTCTTCGCGGCTGGGCACGGTTGCGGGAGCTTCCACGGCGACGACGTCGGCCCGCGCTTCCGCGACAGCATCCACCTCGAAAGGCGGCGCCTCTTCCTCGACCTCCCTGCTCCGCCCCCGCCGCGCCGCCAGGATCTCCCGCTTGCGTAGCGCCAGCACGCCGCGCTGGAACGGCGAAACGCTGCGCCGCCCCAGGTGTTGCTCGATCATCCACAGATGCACGTCTTCCATCGACTGGAAGCGCGCGTGCTGGATGGTCTGGAACGGCAGGTCGTGCTTGCGGCAGACGCTGTAGCGGTGATGGCCGTCGACCAGGGTGTCGCCCCACAGCACCAGCGCGTCGCGGCAACCCTCGGCGAGGATGCTGCGCTCCAGCGCCTCGTACTCGTCGGGCGTCATGGGGTCGATATAGGCCTTGAGTTCCTCGTTGACGACCAGGTCCGTCATTGCGTGTCTTCCGGAATGGCAAAGGGGGCGCATTGTAGAGAGGGCGAGGCGCGCGCGCTGCCTTGACGCGGAGCGTCATTTGCCCTCTCGCCGGCCTTGCCAACCGGGCGCATGTGACGGCGGTTGGCTTCCACGCAGCCGCCACGGCGCGCTATCTTGCGTGGCGGAGTAACCTCGATCTCTCCCTCTCAAGCTCATCCGGGAAGCCAGCCCATGGCCAGCAATCACCCGCACCTCGCCGCGCCCACCCGCGAGCAGGCCCTGCATGCCCTGTACGAGGCGGCGGAGCTCGAACACTGCCTGATGTGCACCTATCTGTACGCCGCCTTCTCGCTGAAGACTTCAGTCGACGAAGGGTTGACGCCGACGCAGCTGGAAGCCGTATCGCGCTGGCGCCGCGCCATCCTGCAGGTGGCGACCGAGGAAATGGGCCATCTGGTGGCGGTGTGGAATATCACCGTGGCACTGGGTGGCGCGCCGCGCATCGGCCGCTTCAATTTCCCGCTCGACCCGGGCCTGCTGCCGGCCGGCGTGATCGTGAAGCTGACGCCGTTCAACGTGGCCACGCTGCAGCACTTCATCTATCTGGAACGCCCGGCCGGCTCCGACGAACCGGATGGCGAGGGCTTCACTTCCGACCGCAGCTTCGTGCGCGGCGCCGACGGCCCGCGCCTTACGCCGATGGGCGTGGACTACGACACCGTGGGCCAGTTCTACGAGAAGCTCGGCGAAGGCCTGCGCCGCATGGTCGACACCTATGGCGAAGCCGGCGCGCTGTGCGGCACGCCGGAATTGCAGTTGACCGATGCCGACGCCAACCTGCCGGGTTGCAAACGCGTGATCTGCCTGAAGACGGCGCTGGCCGCGTTCGACGCCATCGTCACCCAGGGCGAAGGTGCGCTGGAGAATGTCGAAGACTCGCATTACAGGAAGTTCGCCGCGATCCGCACCGAATACCAGGCGCTGCTGGCTGAGGATCCTGATTTCACGCCGGCCTTCCCCGCCGCCACCAATCCGGTGATGCGCCGTCCGCCGCGCCCGGAGGGCCGCGTGTGGATCGAGGATGCGCGCGCCATCGCCACGGTCGACCTGGCCAACGCCGCGTACGGCTTGATGCTGCGCTTGCTCAGCTATGCCTATGCGGTGGCGTCGCCCGATCCGGACAAGGCGCTGGCAGTGGACCTGGCCGTGGGCCTGATGCGCGCGATCGCGCCGCTGGCCGAACGCGCCGCGCGCCTGCCCGCGGGGCCGTCCAATCCGCAGTGTCATGCGGGCCTGTCGTTCATTGCCTTGCGCGATGCGTCGCCGTTTCCGCCGGGGCCGGGCGCGCGGCGCTATTTTATCGAGCGCCTGCAGCAGCTGACGGATGCCGCGGTGCACTTGAACGAGCAAGGCGACGCGCGTACCGAGGCGGCTGCGACCTGGCTGGGGCGACTGACGCAGAATGCGACGCGTGGTTTCGATCTGCATCGCGCGCCGAACAGCGCCAGCGTGCCGACACCGGCGATCACCGCAGCACCGGCACCGCCCGCGCCTTCGACCACCGTGGAAGCAGGCATCGAACGCGTCGACGGCGAGAAACTTACGCTGCTGTTCGAAACCAAGCGCTGCATCCACGCCCGCTTCTGCGTCACCGGCGCGCCCACCGTCTTTCTCGCCAATGTGCAGGGGCCATGGATCCATCCGGACACCATGGACGTGGAACGCCTGGCCGATATCGCCCACGCCTGCCCTTCCGGTGCCATCCAATACCAGCGCCGCGATGGCCGCCCCGACGAAACCGCGCCGCCGGTGAACCTGGCCGGCACCCGCGAAGCCGGGCCTTATGCGTTCCGCGGCGAGTTGTATTTGAACGGCGTGCCGGCCGGATTCCGCGCCACGCTATGCCGTTGCGGCGCGTCGAAGAACAAGCCGTTCTGCGATGGCTCGCATCACGAGGTGGGTTTCAACGCCAGCGGCGAACCGCCGACCGGCAAGGCCACCGACATGCTGGCCGTGCGCAATGGGCCCTTGCACGTGGAGCCACAGCCGAACGGCCCGTTGAAGGTGCGCGGCAACCTGGAGATCGTCAGCGGCACCGGGCGGATGGTGGCGCGGGTGAGCAGCGCGTTCTTGTGCCGGTGCGGCGGGAGCAAGAACAAGCCGTTCTGCGATGGGACGCATGCGACGATCGGGTTTGTGGCGGATTAAATCCGTGACGGCAACCGGCCGTTTCGCCAAACGGCAGCTATATCGGATATAGCGCAGCTCATTGGCCGCCTGCCGAACTTACAGTAACTAATGCGTCACCGTGGTTCGCTCAAAACAGGGGAAAATATGAAGGCCAGAAACACGCTATGGCTTTGCGTGGTGCTTCTTTCGGGATGCGTTTCCGACTACGCAAAATTCTACCGCCCTGAAAACGGCGTAACGCCGGAAACCATCGCCAAGGTCCGCGCCAATCCGCCGACAGCGACGCCCCTGGTCGATCATTTCGGCGGCACCGCGGAGGCCCTTTATACGCGGTATGACCGCGCCGGTTATATGTCGATCGGCTATTCCTCTTTCAACGGCTCCAATATGCCGACCGATGCACAGGCGCAGGAGCAGGCCGTAAAGCTTCAGGCCGACCTGGTGGTGGTGGTCGACCCCAAGTACACAGGCATTCAATCGATGGTGGTGCCGGTACTGGTCCCGACGGCAACGACGTCCTATACGAGCGGCATGGCCAAAGTGGTGGGTTCCGACGGCTCCGCCACCGCCTATGGACACGCAACGACGACCACCTACGGATCCCAGACCATCGCCGTACCGGTGACTACCGCCAGATTCGATTACGCGGCGGTCTTCCTCATCAAAAGAAAGTACGCCTTCGGCGCCTTGTTCCGGCAGATCACCGATGAAGAGCGCAAGGCTGTCCAGACCAATGGCGCGCTAGAGGTAAAGCTGGTGGTCGATGGAACGCCTGCATTCAAGGCGGACATCTTTCCCGGGGACATTATCGTTTCGGTCGATGGGCAGCCTCTTTCCAGCAGCGAAACCGAGCATCTTTTCGCGCCCGGCAAACTGGTCAAGCTGAAGATCTACCGGGATGGAACGATGCTGGAGAAAACGGTTCAGTTGGCTAACTGAACATGCCCCACGAAAAGGGCGCCCTTAGGCGCCCTTTTTTGCGTCAATCCAAGATCCGTCATCTTGAGTAAAAGCAGGTTATGTCCTTGACGATTCCAGCGTCGTCGTAATAAAGCGACAGCTCGGGAAAGCCTCCGCCAAAAGCGAGCGGCACGGGGCTTCCGATGAAGTACATCCAATACGGGCCTGGACGGGAACCGATCTGGCTTTTCCCTTCGTCGATGAAATCCGGCTCTCCCCAGATCGATCGAATGCGATCCAGCGTCAGGCCGATCAAGCTGCGGGTGTCCGATGGGCAGGAAAATCGCGTGCGGACGCCTGCTGGCAGCGATCTCACGTACTTGAGCTTTGCGCATACATCGATCAACGGGTCGATGTGGTCGTGGCCGTCGAAGACCAGACACTCCGAGGACAGGCTCGGCTTTGGACGATCGGCGATGGCTTCTTTCTCGGCCTGATCGAAAAGCGCCTGGACTTTCGCTTGCTGGCAAACGCGATCGCAAGGCTTATCGGCACCGATCCCGGTCTCCGATTGGGCTCTCGCTTTTGAGACCGGCACCCCGGCAAGCACGGCCACCAGAAACACGAGCGCAAATCGCCGCATCGCGCCCTTCGACACAAAGCATGTATCAGTCACTGAGATAATCCAGCATCACCCGATTGAACTCCTCCGGCCACTGCAACAGCGCGAAGTGCGTCGCTCCCGGCAGAAAGATCAGCTGCGCGTCCGGGATGACCCTGGCCAGATGTTCCGTATGCTCCCGCGCGATGAACTCATCGCGCTCGCCGGACACCACCGCTACCGGTACACGGATGGCGGCAAGTTCCGCATCGTCATAAGTGGGCTGCGACTGCGTCATGAGATCCACGGCCTGCGCAACCTCATCGAATCGCTCCGCCTCCGGCGAGAAGCGCGCGTGATCGTGCTTCACGCGCTTGAACATCCGCGCCAGCACCGGGTCGTCCATGTCCAGCGGGGTCAAGCCATCCAGATGCATCACGGTGCCGAACGCAAATACGCGTCGCACACGTTGCGGATGCTTCATCGCCATGGTCAGGCCGATGATGGCGCCATCGCTCCAGCCAACGATCGACGCCACCGGCACGGCCAGCGCGTCCATCACCGCAAATACTTCGTCCGCTTCCAGCGCGTAACTCAGCGGCTCCGTGCCGAGCGTGCTGCGCCCGCGGCCGCGGTTGTCGATGGCGATCGCGCAATAGCCGGCGTCCATCAGCGCAGCGATCTGCCGGCTCCAATCGGCGGCCTGGTTGAACGCGCCATGCAACAGCAGCACCGGTGCGCCTTCGCCATACACGCCACACCAGATCGAAGCGCCGGCATGGGCCACGCGCAGCTCGCGCACGGCGATCGGCAACGGCGGCGTGCCGTGGTCCGCGTAGTGGCTCAAGTCATCGTCGCGAAAGTCCATCAGGCCGCCACCACGTCGCGGCCGGCCAGCCACAGCGCCACATTGCGCACGTAGCGGTGCGTAGCATCGAGTGCGTGCGGGTGGTGCCGGATCGCATCGCCCGGCGCTTCGCTGACGAAGCTGGGGCTGCCCAGGCGCGGGTCCCAGTTGTAGTCGGCGAAGTGGTGGAAGGTGGACTGCGCGATGGCCCGGCCGCTGTGCTCGGTGGCCTCGAACGCCACCGCCAGGTTGAAGCCCTGCCCCGTCGCCTTGCTGCGCCCCTGCGCGATCACGCGCGCGCTGGCGTCGTCCGGCGGCGCGGCCACCGCGCCCTCATGCGGATGCGCCGGCAGATAAGCCAGCACGCCGCCCGCTTCGTCGGGATCGTGCAGCACGGGATGCGGCTCGCCCACGGCCACGATGTGCTGCCAATCGCCATTGGCGCCGGAATGGAAGTTCGGCCACAGGATATGGGTGGTCGCGCGATCGTCGATATGCCGGTGCGCGGGGTCCGGATCCACGTTGTGGGTGTGGAAATGATTGGCGGCGCCGACGCCGGCCAGCGAACAGATCGAACAGCCGAGATCCATATGGTCGCGCGCCACCAGCATGCCGCCGCCACGGCGGCGGAAGCGCCCGATGGCTTCGCAGTCCGCCTCGTGCAAACCGTCGCCGACGTCGACGGCGAATAGCCACAACTGATCCACCTCGGACCGGTCCAGCACGGACAGCACGGGATCGGGCTGCCCCACCGGACCGCGATCGCGCGCGGTGACTTCGAACAGCGGCGCACCGTCCGCGCCGCGCGCCGCCGCCAGCGTCTGCGCAAGCAGGGAGAACCGCCCGATATGCCAGTCGTCGGTGGCGGTTGGGATGGTGGTCTGCAGGAGCACCCGGATCGGCTGGCTCATGAAAGCGTCCCTTTGCTACGGCACAGAAGGCAAAGCTAACAGCTTGAAGCCCAGGCCGGAGCATGGGAAGAACAGCATCCAGATCATCACCGTGTTGCGCTTTGCGCAACCACGCCGACGGCGCTTGCCGCGAGCACCTAAAGCAATAGCTGCCCCTCGACGCGCGTGACGCAAGCACCGCCGATCCATACCTCGGTTCCATCGCTATGCACATGGATGCGGCCAGCCCGCCCGATCGCCGTGCCCTGCGCGATCACAAAGGAGGGCGGCGCCATGCCCTCCGCCAACAGCCAGCGCGCGAGGCCGGCATTGAGGCTGCCGGTGGCCGGATCTTCCGGCACCGCATCGCCGCCGATAAAGGCGCGCACTTCAAACGACGCATCGCCACCCGGCCAGGGCGCGCAAAGGCCGATGGGAACCCCATGAAGGCCGGAAAGGTCAGGCGCCAGCCCGAGCAGGCGGGCGCGATCGTCCAGCATCAGGGCCAGCCAGCCGGCGCCGTTGTCGACCCAGCGGGCATGCCGTACCTCGTCGCGATGCAGGCCGAATGCGGTGAGGATGCTCGCCAGCAGCGGCTCCTCCACCGGCCCGGCGCGCAGCAAGGGCGGTGCGCGAAAGGCCAGCCGCGATTGCCCGGCGCGTACCTGGACCAGGCCTACGCTGCACGACTGCACCACGACCTCGCCGCGCGGTGCGCCACCGGCCGCCAGCCACGCATGGCAGGCACCCAGCGTGGGATGGCCGGCGAACGGCATTTCGCGCAGCGTGGAGAAGATGCGCAAACGGTAGTCGGCGGCCGGATCGTCCGCCGGCAGCAGGAAGCAGGTTTCGCTGAGGTTGGTCCAGCGCGCGAGCCCGAGCATGTCCTGGTCCGACATGCCGCCGGCGTCGTGCACGACGGCCACGGGGTTGCCGCGAAACGCTTCGGTGGAAAAGACATCGACCAGGGTGAAACGCTTCGCACGCATCGGTATCCAGCCTTGTTCGGACCGCACCGCGCGGCACGGGAAAGCCCGGACTTTAGCTCAGCCGCGTGCGGGCACTCCCGGGTAGCAGGCGTCTATCCCAGCTTCGGCCCATGCTGCGCGGCCTGCCCTTCCTGCTGCCGCTGATCCAGCGCGGCCGAGCGCTGCAGGCTGTCCTGCAGCGGCGGCGCGGGCTTGCCGAGGTCGACCTGGCCGAGCATGCCGGGAATGCGGCCGGCGACGTAGACCGTGTCGTTCTCCACCAGCACGGCGCGGACTTGCCCGGCCTTGATGCCGCCTTCTTTCGCGGCGAGCGTGATCTGCGCGAGGCGCTCTTCCGGCAACGTAGCCGGCAGCTGCGGTTTCAGTTCGTCGTACAGCGCCGGCGCGATGTCGCGTGCGGCGAGCTTCGCGCTGGTGCCCGGCTCGTGCACCGCCGGCGCCGCCGGTTCGCGCCCGGCGAGCGCGAACGGGCTGCTGGCGAGATCGCGAAAGCGGTCGGCCGGGTGGATCTCATGCGCCTTCTGTTCGCGCTCCAGGCGCACCTGGCGGGCGGCGTCCAGTTCGGCGCGCTCCTTGGGGTCGCTGACCGGGCCAGCAACCTCGTGCAGCCACTCCTTGCTGTGCGGGTCGAAGGCATAACGGTCGGCGCCGCGGTGGATGCGGTTCGGATCGACCTGCGGCGCGGCGCTGATGGCGCCGGCGTAGGCCACGCCCATGTCCTTGACGTATTCGGCACGGCGCATCTCGTCGTCGCCGTAGGCGGACACCACCGCGGTGAACGTGTCGTAGCCGCGCCAGGCGCCGAGGCGGCCTTGATCGAGCATGCTGCGCCAGGCGCCTTCGGTGGCGGCCTCGCCGCCGTGGCGGCGGGCGGCGTCGAGCAAGCGGTTGGGAGTCCAGGCGTCGGCATCGATGCGCTTGCGCGCGAACGCTTCGGTATAGGTTTCCTGCACGTCTTTCACCGGCAGGTTGAGCGCGAGTTCCGGCGAGCCGCCGTTGAAATGGGCGGCGCGGCGTGCGTAATCCACCCGCACCAGGTCCTGGCCGAATTCCTCCCAGCCGCGTTCGCTGAGGATGGTGTGGTTGCGGCTGTAGGCGTAGTTCTGCGCGTAAAGGTTGGCGACGGCGCCCGGCGTGTTGTCGTTGCGCACCGCGCCCAGTGCGAGCAGGCCGTAGCCGTCGGCGCCCTGATGCTGGGCCAGGTAGTTCCAGTAGCGCTCGCGGTTGCCCTGGCGGGCGTAGTGGCCGAGCACGTCCATGTCCCTGGGGGTCAGGCCTTCCATCGCTGCGTCTCCGTGCATGCCGATGACGCGCTCCGTGCCGACGGCAACGCGACCACACCTCGCTGCCCACCTTGGGCCGAGGCCAATCGCAAGATCATAACGGCTAGCCGGCGGGTGGACTATGCAAGCCGGGCTTTTACCCGGGCTTCTGGCTGGAAATGCTGGTGCGCTCACACTCCGGGCGATCCACGGCCGTGGCTCGCCCGGCGAAAAAGGGGCCGGCCGCGGCGGAGGGGAGATCGATCCCGCCGTGGCCGGCCCGGCGCCTAAAGGCTTGGCTTTACAGCTTAAAGTTGACGCCAACCGCGAAGGTGCGGCCGTTCTTGTATTGGCCGATGGGCGCGTACTTCACGCCGTTGTACCAGTAGTAAGTGGAGTCCAGCAGGTTGGTGGCGCTCATGGTCACGCCCATCCACTGGTTGACCTGGTAGCCGACGGTGAGGTCCAGCTCCTTGTACTGATCGGAGAACACGTCGGAGTTGAGGCGGCCGACCTGGGTGAAGTACGGCGAACGCCAGCTGTAGACCACGCGCGCCGACCACGGGCCGTGCTCGTAGTACGGGATGATGTTGCTGGTGTTCTTGGACAGGTACGGCATGTTCAGGCCGTTGGAGGTGCTGGCATGCGCCCAGGTGTAGTTGGCCTGCAGGCCGAAGCCGTAGCCGAACTCCTGCTGGTACATCAGCGACACGCCGGTGACCTTGGCGTTGGAGGCATTGATCGGCGAACTCACCGAGTACGTATGCACCAGGCCATCCGAGCCGAGCAGCTGCTGGTCGTTGGTGGTGGTGACCGCGTACGAATCGATCTTGCGGTAGAACACCTCGGTGCCAAGCATGCTGCCGGGCTTGAAATACCACTCGCCGGCCAGGTCGAAGTTGGTGGACTCATACGGCTTGAGCTTCGGATTGCCGCCGCTGGCAGTGAAGCGCACGTCGTCGCGGCTGAAGGCGCCGGCCAGATCCGCGTAGCGCGGACGCGCGATCACCTTGGCCATCGAATAGCGCAGCACCTTGTCGTCGTCCACGTCGTAGATCAGGTTGAAGCTGGGCAGCGGCTTCTTGTAATCCTGCTTGGCGGTGACCAGCTGCTGCGGGCCGCCGTTGACGCTCTGCCAGTAGGTGGACTTGTCGGTGGTGTCGGCATAACGCAGGCCGAAGTTGCCGCGCAGGCCGTAGTCGGTGTGGTAGTTGAACTGGAAGTAGGCGTCCTTGGTGATTTCCTTCACGCCGAAGGACTGGCCGTAATCGATGTTGTACGCACCCTGCGGCAGGCCGCGCAGATAGCTGAGCACCGCGCCCTTGCTGGCCGAGGTCCAGTGCGTGAGGTCGCCGCTGGCGCCCAGCCCGTCCCACAGGCCGGCCGGCGTGTTGACGGTGTCGAAGCCGGACAGCAGCACCGCATCGGTGGTGTTGATGCGGTTGCCCAACGAGTTCTGGCCGTTGAAGTGGTTGATGTACTTGCCGCCCATCTGCACCTGGTAGATCGGGCCCCAGTCGAGATCGCGGCTGGCGTCGAACTGCGCGTAGCGCTCGCGGTCCTTGCTGACCGAGTAATAGACGCCGCCGGCCTGCATGGCGCTGGAATCGGTCGAACCTGCCGGCAGGCCGGCGGGCGTGGCCTTCAGGCCCCAGTTGTTCGGGTTGTTGTTGTCGTAGGTGACATTGGTGCTCTTGCCGTCGTACGAGAAGCCGTAGCCGCCGGAGTTCAGCAGGTACTTCATCAGGTACTCGGGGTTCTTGCCGCCGCTGGCGCTGGTGTAGCCGACCTGGCTGGTGAGCACCCATTTGTCGCCGCTGTAGTCGTGGCGCAGGTTGATGCTGCGGGTCTTGACCGTGCTCTGGCGGTAGTTGGTATCCAGCTCCGCATAGGGCTGGCCATTGCCGGTGGCGGCCGAGACGGTGCCCTTGGTGATGTAGCCGTTGGCCATGGTCACGTTGGTGATCTTGTTCAGATCGCCGCAGCCCGGGCACACGTATTCGGACTGGCTGAAGTTGTTGTACTGGCCCTTGACGTAGATGCCGGTGAGGTTGAATTCGTTCTTGTCGTCCGGACGCCACTGCAGCGCGCTCTGGATGCCGTCGCGCTTGCGCGTCTGCTGGAAGTAGGCGCTGTTGATGCCCACCGGCAGCTTGGCGGTGGCGAGGTCGCCGCTGCCGTTCACGGTCGGGTTGCCGGTGATGCCGGCACCGGTGGTGTAGCCGAAGAATTCGATGCCGGCGCGCGACAGGTCTTCCTTGTCATGCGTGAGCGAGGTGAGGAAGCCGAAGGTGCTGTCGGCGTTCTTCCAGCTCCACAGCACCGAGCCGCGCGGATTGCCTTCCTTCGAGCGGTCGTTGTAGCTGTAGCCGAGCGAGCCGCGCAGCGTGTTGGCCGGCAGGTCCAGCGGCTTGCGCGTGTTGACGATCACGGTGCCGCCGATGCTGCCCTCGTCGATATGCGCCTCGGACGACTTGTACACCTGCATATTGCTGATGATTTCCGGCGACAGCAGGGTGTAGTTGAAGGTGCGTCCGCTGGTGTCGGTGGGATTGCCGCCCCAGTCGCCGGAGGCGATGGTCTGGCCGTTGAGCAGCACGCGGTTGAGCGCGGGGTCGGTGCCGTTGATGCTGACCTTTTCGCCTTCGCCGAACTGGCGGTCCACCGAGATACCCGGCAGGTGCGACAGCGATTCGGCGGCGTTGGTATCCGGGAACTTGCCGATGTCCTCGGCATTGATCACGTCGACGATGGCATTGGCGTTGCGCTTGATCTCGATCGCCTTGGCCAGGCTCTCGCGATAGCCGGTCACGGTCACCTGCTGCAGGTTCTGCGCCTGTTTTTCCTGTGCGCGCTGCTGCGGGGTCTTGCTCTTGTCGCCGCTGGCGGCGGCATTGGCGTCCTGCTGCGGCGCCGCCGCGGCGGTGTCGTTCTGCGCCTGCGCGGCGCCGGCGAGGCCAAGGCCGCACAGGATGCTGGCGCAGAGGAGTTTCTTGCCGTGCTTGATCATCAGGTCCCACCCCTTTCGTTGGATGTGCCGTGGACCACCCTCCCAGGAGATCCGCCGGCTAGGCTGTGCTGTGGATTCCGCCCGCTCGGACGGTGTCGGCCCTTATCCCGGCGCCTGTTTTGCGGTGCGCGTATGCAGATGCCAGCTGGCGGCACCGACGACGCCGAGCTGACCGTGGTCCACCACGCGAATGGGGACCTTGTGCAGGAACGGGCGCATCACGCCCTTGTCGAGGAAGCGTTCGACCAGCGGGCCGCGGCGCAGCAGGTCGACGATGCGCGAGAGGAAACCGCCGGCCAGGTACACGCCGCCGGTGGTGCCGTAGAGCATGGCCAGGTCGCCCGCGAAGGAGCCCATCCAGCCGCCGAACATCTGCACGGCCTCGTACGCCACTTCGTCGCCGGCTTCGGCGGCGGCGACCACGTCGGCCGGTTCCGCACAGGCGGGATAGCGGTCGTACACCGCGCACAGCGCGGCATACAGGCGATGCAGGCCGGGGCCGGACAACACCGCTTCGTAGGGCGTGTGGCAATCCGGCGGCGCGATACGGTCGAGCACCTCGCGTTCCAGCCCGCCGCGCGCGGCGAGCTGGATCTGCCCGGCCTCGGTGGCGATCACCCGCGGCGGCTCGCCCGGGAACCACACCGCGGCGCCCAGGCCGGTGCCGGGACCGATCACCGCGATCGGGCCCTCGCTGCTGCCGGATGCGAAGGCGGTCTTCAGCGCCACCGAGCTGTGTTCGTCGACGTAGGCGATGGCGTGCGCCAGCGCTTCGAAATCGTTGAGGAAGCGCACGCGCTCCAGGCGCAGTTCGTGCGCGAGCGTGGCCGGCACCAGCGGCCAGGCGAGGTTGCGGTTCACCACCACGCCGGCATGCAGGTAGCCGGCGCTGGCCAGCACCAGTTCGCGCGGCCGTGCGTCCAGCTCGGTGCAGAACTGCCGCACGATGTCGTCCAGGTGCGGATGGTCGGCGCAGCGGTAGCTGCGATAGCTCAGCACGCGCGGCGCGCCCTCCGCCTGCGGCGCGACCAGGCCGAGCCGCGCATGGGTGCCGCCGATGTCCGCGGCCAGGAACGGACGCTGCGCATCCGCATCGCGCGCCGGGAGCTGCGCGAACTCCCCGCCGGTTTCGATGTTTCGCACGCTCGCCACCACTGGATATGTCATCGCTGCCTGGCCCTCCCGACCGCCTCCCCGGCGGCCATGTTTACTGGCGAAACAGAATTTCATATGTAATTTGGATCGTGGCAAGTCGCGACGCAACAAAGACTTAGCTGCGCCTGCAATCGCAAGAAATGGGAAGAAATGGAAAGAAATAAGCAGCCCCAGGGGCCATGCGATCATCCCGGTTTCCCACCCGGACAAGGCCGTGCCCATGCAGAACAGCGCCTCCACCCGCCGTCTCGCCGATGCGCTGGCCGCGATCGCACGCGGTGAAACCGCACCGGCGCACGACGCGTTGCAAGCGGCCGTCGCCGATGGCGCGCTGCTCGCGCAGGCGCTGCTCGACCTGCTCGATGAAGATGGACTCGACGAAGACGAAGCGCGCGCGGTCTACGACAAGCCGGCCGCGTTCGAGGCGTTCATCCGCGGCGGCGACAACGTGCCGCTATACGAAGCGACCAGCGATGCACTGGCGCGCCTCTACGACACGCTGCCGGTGAACTCGTTGCTGGATATCGGCTGCGGCGACGGCATGGCCTTGATCCCCGCGCTGCAGCGCGCACGGCGTGCGCCGACGCAGCTGGATCTGCTCGAACCTTCACCGGTCCTGCTCGGCCATGCGAGCGAAGCGCTGCGCACGATCAACCTCACACTGGATCATCTGCTGGCCTGGCCGATCAGCGCACAGGACTTCGCTGCCTCGCTGCGACCGGAGCAGCAATGGGACCTGGCGCAATCGACCTTCGCCTTGCAAACGCTGCCGCCGGCGCAGCGCAAGGACACCCTGCAGCGGCTGCGCCCGCATGTGCGCCAGCTCGCCGTGGTGGAATTCGACGTGCCCGTGCTGGAAGCCGGCAGCGCCGAATACTTCGATTCACTCGCCGAGCGCTACGAGCGCGCGCGCGCCGGCTATGACGAGAACGCGCCGCTGGTGGCCGGCGGCTTCCTCGCGCCGATGCTGCTGGGCCAGCTGCGCCAGGCCTCGCAGCCGTCCAACTGGGAGCAACCGATCCAGGCGTGGCTGGAGGAATTGCGCGAGGCCGGCTATGCCACCGTGCGCACCGAGGCGCTGTACGACTACAGCTGGTCGCCAGCGGTACTGATGCTGTTCGAGTAGGTTGGGGTGAGCCGCAGGCGAACCCCAACGTGCGCAGCTGCATGCGTACCGCCATGTTGGGGTTCGCCTGCGGCTCACCCCAACCTACGCGCTGCCCGCTAGTGCAGCCACTGCCGGAACCACGCACCCGCCAGCGCGGCGACGTGTTCCAGCGCGCCGGGTTCGTCGAACAGATGGGTGGCGCCGGGCACCAGCACCAATTCGACCGTATGCGTCATCGAGGCCAGCGCGGATTTGTTGAGCGCGACCACGTCGCTGTCCGCGGCGCCGACGATCAGCAAGGTCGGCGCCACCACGTCGCCCAGCGCCGTATGGCCGGCCAGGTCCGGCCGCCCGCCGCGCGACACCACCGCTTTCACCGCGCGCGGCAGGCGCGAGGCCACGGCCAGCGCGGCGGCGGCGCCGGTGCTGGCGCCGAACAGGCCCAAGGGCAGGCGCGCCAGCGACGGCAAGCGCATCGCCCAGGTCACCACTGCTTCCAGGCGGCCGGCCAGGCGCTCGATATCGAAGCGCGAAGTGAGGGCGATGTCTTCCTCCGCGCCGAGCAGATCGAACAACAGCGTCGCCATGCCGTGCTGGGCCAGCGCTTCGGCCACCTGCCGGTTGCGCGGACTGAAACGGCTGCTGCCGCTGCCGTGTGCGAACACCACCAGCCCCTTCGCGTCATCGGGAACGTGCAGGTCGCCTTCCAGGCGCACCCCATCGGCGGGGATGCGCACGGCCTGCATCGCACTGGCCAGGGCCGGCTGCCGGGTAAGCAGGCGCATGACTTCTTCGTCCGTCACGGCGGGGAAATCGCGGTAGTAGCGACTGACTGCGGTGAAGTCGCGCGGCGAGGCCGGGCATACCACGTCGTCGCATAGCGGTCGCAGTTCCGCCAGGCTGCGCGACGAGGCGACAGGCACGGCGCAGACCAGCGTCTGCGGCCCCATCGCACGCACCGCGGCGAGCGCCGCGCGCATGGTGGCGCCGGTGGCCAGGCCGTCGTCGACCACGATGGCGATGCGGCCGGCCGGATCGAGCGCTTCGCGATGCGGGCTGTACAGCTCACGGCGGCGGGCGATGACGTCGAGCTGATGGGTCGCCTCGTCGCGCAGATACGCTTCGTCGGCGCCAGCGCGTGCCGCATGCTCGGCGACCAGTACCTGGCCGTCCTCGCCCACCGCGCCCACGGCGAATTCCTCCTGGCCGGGCGCGCCGAGCTTGTGCACCAGCACCACATCGAGATCGCCATCCAGCCGGTCGGCCAGCAGCCGGCCGAGCGGCACGCCGCCGCGCGGAATCGCCAGCACCAGCGGATGCCTGCCGCGATACGCGAGCAGCGCTTCGGCGAGCTGCTCGGCGGCATGCTCGCGATCGTCGAAATAACCCTGGCGAGGAAGCGTCACTCGTGTCGTCCTCCGCGTCGGCCCTTGCCTGCCGGGTGCTTACGCATGCCGGCCAGGCTCCCCGTACGTTGCCGAACCCTTCACAACATGGTGAATCCGCCGGCGTTAATGCCACGCGATGGCGCGTGCATGGCCACCCTCCTGCGGCCCGCTTACGGCCTCTCGCCCGCCTGCGGGCGACGCGCTATCGTTCGCTGCTCCTCCCTCAGCAGCGCGAGCGATACACCGTGATCGATTGGGTCGGTTTCGACGGCGACGATACCCTCTGGCATAGCGAGGGCTATTACCAGGAGGCGCACACTCAGTTCGAGCAGATCGTCGGCGGCTATGTCGACCTGGCCAACCTGCGCCTGCACGAGCGTCTGCTGGCGGTGGAGCGGCGCAATATCAAGCTGTTCGGCTACGGCGCCAAGGGCATGACCCTGTCGCTGCTGGAAGCGGCGATCGAAGTGACCGGCTCGCGCATCAGCGCGACGGACCTGCATCGGATCATCGGCATCGGCAAGCAGGTGCTCGCGCATCCGGTGACGCTCCTGCCGGGCATCCGCGAGGCAGTGGCAGCGGTGGCGGCGACGCATCGCGTGGTGCTGATCACCAAGGGCGACCTGTTCCATCAGGAGCAGAAAGTGGCGGCCTGCGGATTGGCCGATCTGTTCCATCGCATCGAGATCGTGTCCGAGAAGGACGAGCGCTCCTACCGCCGCCTGCTCGACGAATTCGGCGTGGGCGCCGAGCGCTTCGCCATGGTCGGCAATTCGCTGCGCTCGGATATCGCGCCGGTGGTGGAGCTGGGCGGCTGGGGCGTGTACATGCCCTATCACGTGACCTGGGCGCACGAGGCGGATACCGATTTCGCCGCCGCCTCGCCGCGCGTGGCGCAGGTGAACGATGCCAGTGGCATTGCCGCCGCGCTGGCCGAGCTGGGGCTGCGGGCCGCGGCATGAATGCGGACGTGCAGCCGGAGCGCTCGATGGAAGACGACCTGGCGCGCCTGCGCGACTTCGTCGCGGCGCATCCGCGGCTGTTCGTGCTGACCGGCGCTGGTGTCAGCACCGATTCGGGCATTCCGGACTATCGCGACAACCAGGGCGACTGGAAACGGCCGCAGCCGGTGACGTACCAGGCTTTCATGGGCGAGGAGCGCACACGGCAGCGTTACTGGGCGCGCAGCCTGGTCGGCTGGCGGCGCTTCTCGCGGGCGCATCCGAATGCGGCGCATCTGGCGCTGTCGCGGCTGGAAGCGGCCGGGCGGGTGGAAGTGCTGCTGACCCAGAATGTCGATGGACTGCACCAGGCCGCGGGCAGCCACCACGTGATCGATCTGCATGGCCGGCTGGACCGGGTGCGCTGCATGGCGCATGGGCATCTGGTGCAGCGCACGGCGTTCCAGGCGGTGCTGGAGGAGCGCAATCCGGCGTGGGCCATGCTCGATGCCGGCGACGCCCCGGATGGCGATGCCGACCTGGAAGGCCACGATTTCTCCCGCTTCGAGGTGCCCGCGTGCCCCCTGTGCGGCGGCCTGATGAAGCCGGACGTGGTGTTCTTCGGCGAAGGCGTGCCGCGCGAGCGGGTGCTGGCCGCCATCCACGGCCTGGACCAGGCGGATGCCGTGCTGGTGGCGGGTTCGTCGCTGATGGTGTTTTCCGGCTTCCGCTTCGTGAACGCGGCCGCCAAGGCCGGCAAGCCGATCGCCGCGGTGAATATGGGGCGGACCCGGGCCGATGGCTTGTTCAGCCTGAAGATCGAGCGTCCGGTAGCCCCGACCCTGGCGGCTATCGCTTGAGGCTGTCTCGCCAGTTGGCGAATTTTGTAGCAGAGTAGACAGCCCGGCACGGCCCTCGGTCGCGACCGGCTCGTTCATGTTGACCTGCATCAAGAGGCGCGGGCAGCGCTTCGGCTAGAAACGGCGGGTGCACCCCCGTCCTTATCCGCAGCGGTCGAGTCGAGCCATGAGTGCGATACCTCATCAGCCAAGCCAGTCGATCCCCCGCCCTCGTCCACCTAAGGCCGCGAAGCCGCCTTCCGCCATCGCCGACCTCTGCGCCACCTACGACGGCTATCTGGCCAAGGCTAGCAAGGCCCGCTCGGCGTTGTTGCGCAAGTACGAACCGAAGGCGCTGCATGCCTGGCGGGTGAGCCTGCGGCGCATGACCGCCACCCTCGACCACGTCGCCGCGGCCCTGCCCGGCGAGCAGCCGGACGGAGTGCTGGCGCAGCTCAAGGACTTTCGCAACGCCACGGGCGGGGCACGCGATCTGGACATCCTGCTGGACGAGACCCTGCCCGCCTTCCTTGCCCATGGCGGGCATGGCGACCGCCTGGAGGGCGAACTGCTGCATGCGCTGAATGCGCGGCGTGTACAGGGACATCAGGAAGCGGTCGAGGGATTGAAGAAGGCCCGGCTGACCACCGCGATCCATCATTTCCACGCCTGGGCTGAAACGCAGCGCAAGGTCTCCGATGACGAGCTGCGTGCCGCGGCGGCCAGCGTGATCGATACCCGCTTCCGCCAGCTGCGCAAGCGCGCCGCGCGGATGCATGAGGGCCGCACCCGGCTCCATCGCGCGCGCACTGCCACCAAGAAGCTGCGCTACACGATCGAGTTGTTCCAGCCGCTGTTCCCGCGCGAGGCCACCCAGGCCTGGCTGGAGCGGCTGGCGGACGTGCAGACCCACCTGGGCGAGGCGCATGACCGGCTTACCGCCCGTGCCCTATGCAGGGAGTTGCTGCCGCAGGCCAGGGAACATGCCCAGCTGAAAGCGCTGCGGCGGTGGGCGAAGGAGACCGCGGCGGAAGCGGCCGGCAAGGCCGGGCATTCGCTGGAGCGGCTGCACAAGCTGGGTCATTACTGGCGGCACTAAAGCGTTTCTTGCCAGATAGTTAGCGCCTTGACCTGAAGAACTCTCTCAGCATTGTCGACGACTCCTCGGCCAGCAATCCGGCGTCGACCTGGATCCGGTGGTTGTGCCGCTCGGAGATCAGCGTGTCGAACACGCTGCCGGCGGCGCCGGTCTTCGGATCGGTCGCGCCATAGACCACCCGCGCCACGCGGGCATGCACCATCGCCATCGAGCACATCGCGCAGGGTTCCAGCGTCACGTACAGCGTGGCGCCGGTGAGGCGGTAGTTGCCGACCTTTTCGCCAGCCGCGCGCAGGGCCTGGATCTCGGCGTGCGCGGTGGGGTCGTTGAGGGTGATGTTGCGGTTCCAGCCAAGGCCGATGATGTCGCCGTTGAGCACGAGCAAGGCGCCGACCGGGACTTCGTTTTCCGCATCGCGGGCATGGCCGGCTAGCTGCAGTGCGCGGCGCATGAAGCGCTCGTCTTCATCGCTGAAGGTTGGCAGGGATGAATCTGGGAGATCGGTGCTCATCAGGACAGCGGAGGCCAGCAAATAGTCTGAATTGTAGGGTCCCGCCGGCTGTTTAGGTACGTACAGCTGGTACTTGGCACGCCTGCCCTTCCTCAAGGCCATGGCGATGTCCAAAGACCGTCTCGCGTCGTACCAGGC
Source organism: Dyella sp. 2RAB6 (assembly GCF_052115385.1). Taxonomy (NCBI): domain Bacteria; kingdom Pseudomonadati; phylum Pseudomonadota; class Gammaproteobacteria; order Lysobacterales; family Rhodanobacteraceae; genus Dyella; species Dyella sp. 2RAB6. The sequence continues at coordinate 71,964 of NZ_JBFRGP010000015.1, read as the reverse complement.
ATTCTGCAACGACTGCCGCAGCAGCTTGCGCCGGATTGCCCGCAAGGCGGGGGATTGCGATGCCGACGACGTTGCCTGCGAGGCATGGCTGATGGCGGTGGCGTTCGAGGCGGATGGGTACGACGTGGATTTCGCGGATGCCGGTTTTCGCGATCGGCTGCTGGCCCATCTCTATCAGCATTTCGTGCGCTACAACGACCGCAAGATCGCCGCGGCGCAGCGCTTCGAACGCGAAGACGATGCGACCCTGCCGCTGCTGGAGAGACTCGCCGCGCCGACGCCGGATCCTCTGTCCGCCGCCATGCAGGCAGAGGATCATTTGGATATTTCCATGCCGTCGTATCGCCATTCGCAGGCCGCCGCCTGGGCGAACTTCATCTCCCTGCGCCGCGGCCATATGCCGACGGTCGCGCGGCACCTGATGATTTCGCTGTCCTGGTGCTATCGCCGCTACACCCGCGCCTTGCGGCTGGCCCAAACCCAGTGGCCGTTGCCGGACCACCTGCCCGTTCCGCCCGGCGAACAGCCGAAAGCGTGGCGCAGCTGCAGGGCCGTGCGCGCCGCACACCAGTTCAGTTTCGACTTCGATCCGGTCCTGGCGCTGGGCGTGCCTCCGCAAGCTGAAGCGACATTATCGAACTAGCGGTTCCAGTTCCTCGAACGCGGAGAGCGGCAGACGCAGCCCCTCTTTCGCCGCGTTGACCTGCAAGGCCACCTGCGCCACCTCGAGCATGGTCTGCGCCATCGAATAGCTGCCCTTCGCCTTCAGCCAGGCCAGTACGTCGGCCAGATGCCAGATCGAGGCACTGCCCTCATGCACCGGTGCCGGGAAGCTGCCTGGATTGGCCAGCATCAGCTTGCGCATGTTCTGCCGCGATACGCCCACGATCTCGGCCACATCGGTCAGGCCCACCAGGTCCGGCGCCACCTCGATCAGGCGGGCGGAAGGCACGGCACGGCGCACGTCGGCCAGCGCGCTGCGCACGGCCGCTGCGGCGTCGTGGGCCTCGCGGGTGAATTCCAATGCCAGCCGCCCCGGCTGGCCGATGCCGACCAGGGCGTCGTCGCAGCCGGCTTCGCCCAGGCGCTCGACCAGGGCGTCCGGGTCGCGGTCGTCGTCCGCGAGCTGGTACTTCAGGGTGAAGAGGTATTCCATGGCGCTACTCCTTGGGGGCATCGCCAGTCGCGCTAGCGGTGCGTCGTACAGTTGTCCACCACGCGCAGCAAGGCGCGTGCATGGTTGCCCGGGCTCTTCGGCGTGCTCCACACACTGGTGATGCAGAACTCGCCGCAACGACACTCCTGGTCGTTGTAGGGGCAATACATCCGTCCCCAGGCGTGGCTACCGCCGACCGCGATGCGCCAGCCCTGCCTTTCGGCGTACCGGAGAGCTGCTTCGACTTCTTTCTTCGGATGAGAGGGACGGGCCATCCATGTCTCCAGTCTGAGGGGGGACTGGATGGGTTGTCAACTGACAACTTATCCGAACCTTGGATCACGATGCTGCGTTTCCGCCACGGCATCGGTATCGAAGCGATCCAGCCAGCCAGCGACCATGGTGGTTCACCCCGACAGTGGACAGTGCCGCTGACAGGCCAAATTAGGCCTTGTTCTAGATTTCCGGGCGAGGAGCATCCCTGCTCGTGCGCCAGTCTTGAAAATCAAAGGTTTACGGAATATTCCTAAGAACCGGCCAGGATGACCGGGCGCCGGATCTCATTCCCACTCGATGGTCGCCGGCGGCTTGCCGCTGATGTCATAGACCACGCGAGAAACACCGCGTAATTCATTGATAATACGATTGGAAACCTTGCCGAGAAACTCATACGGCAAGTGCGCCCAATGCGCCGTCATGAAGTCGATCGTCTCCACCGCGCGCAGGGCGATCACCCACTCGTAGGCGCGGGCATCCCCCACTACTCCGACGGACTTCACCGGCAGGAACACGGCAAACGCCTGGCTGGTCTTGTCGTACAGATCCCAGCGGCGCAGCTCCTCGATGAAGATCGCATCGGCGCGCGCCAGCAGCTCGGCGTACTCCGGCTTCACTTCGCCGAGGATGCGCACGCCCAGGCCGGGACCCGGGAACGGATGGCGGTAGACCATCTCGCGCGGCAGGCCGAGTTCGACGCCGATGCGGCGCACCTCGTCCTTGAACAGCTCGCGCAGCGGCTCGACCAGCTTGAGCTTCATATGCTCCGGCAGGCCGCCGACGTTGTGATGGCTCTTGATGACGTGGGCCTTGCCGGTCTTGCTGCCGGCCGACTCGATCACGTCCGGATAGATGGTGCCCTGGGCCAGCCACTTCACCTGCCCGTGGCCCGACGCGGTGACCTTGGCCGACTCCTCGTCGAAGATCTCCACGAACAGCCGGCCGATGATCTTGCGCTTGGCCTCGGGATCGGCCTCCCCTTCCAGCGCCTTGAAATAGCGCGCGGCGGCGTCGACGCGGATCACCTTCACGCCCATGTGCTGGGCCATGGTCGCCATCACCTGGTCGCCTTCCTGCCAGCGCAGCAGGCCGGTGTCGACGAACACGCAGGTCAGGCGGTCGCCGATCGCACGGTGCAGCAGCGCGGCGACGACGGAGGAATCCACCCCGCCGGACAGGCCCAGCAGCACGTGGTCGTCGCCGACCTGGGTGCGCACGCGCTCGATCTGGTCTTCGATGATGTGGGCGGCCGTCCACAGCGTGCGGCAGCCGCAGATCTCGGTGACGAAGCGCTTGAGCAGCGCGGTGCCCTGCCGGGTATGCGTCACTTCCGGATGGAACTGCACGCCGTACCAGCGCTTGTCTTCGTTCTCCATCACGGCGACCGGGATGCGGTCGGTGGTGCCGGTGACGGCGAAGCCCGGCGGCGCCGTGGCGACGTGGTCGCCGTGGCTCATCCACACGTCCAGGCGATGCGCGTCGCCGTGGTCGGTCAGCCCGGCGAACAGCCGGCTCGACGCCTTGATGTCGACTTCGGCATGGCCGAATTCGCGCGCATCCGCCGCCTCGGTGGAACCGCCGAGCTGTGCGGCCAGGGTCTGCATGCCGTAGCAGATGCCGAGGATCGGCAGGCCCGCGTCGAACACTTGCTGCGGTGCCTTGGGTGCGCCTTCCAGTGTGGTGGACTCGGGGCCGCCGGACAGGATGATGCCCTTCGCGCCGAACGCGGCGATTTCCGCCGGGTCGTGATCCCACGCCCAGATCTCGCAATACACGCCGATCTCGCGCACGCGGCGGGCGATCAGCTGGGTGTACTGCGCGCCGAAATCGAGGATGAGGATTTTGTCGCTATGGATGTCGGTCACGGTCCGGCTCCGATGCGCGGCAGGCGGCCCTGCCCGCGCCTGTCTTCTGAAAAGCGCCGCCGGCCTCGGATACCCGGCGCCGGCGGCTGGAAACGAAGCGCCGGCCACGGGGCCGGCGCTGTGCGATCGCTTAGGAATTGAGCCGGTAGTTCGGCGCTTCCTTGGTGATCTGGATGTCGTGCGGATGCGCTTCGGTCACGCCGGCCGAGGTCACCTTGACGAACTGCGCGTTGTGGCGCACGTCCTCGATGTTGGCCGCGCCCAGGTAACCCATGGACGCGCGCAGGCCGCCGATCAGCTGGTGAATGATGTTGCGCAGCGGTCCGCGGTACGGCACGCGGCCTTCGATGCCTTCCGGCACCAGCTTGTCGGCGTCGGCTTCGTCCTGGAAGTAGCGGTCCTTCGAACCGAGCGCCATCGCGCCGAGCGAACCCATGCCGCGGTAGCTCTTGTACGAGCGGCCCTGGAACAGCTCCACCTCGCCGGGGGATTCCTCGGTGCCGGCGAACATCGAGCCGAGCATCACGCTGGACGCGCCGGCGGCGAGCGCCTTGGGGATGTCGCCGGAGTAGCGGATGCCGCCATCGGCGATCAGCGGAATCTCGTCCTTCAGCGCATTGGCGACCAGGTCGATCGCGGTGATCTGCGGCACGCCCACGCCGGCCACCACGCGGGTGGTGCAGATCGAGCCCGGGCCCACGCCGACCTTGACCGCGTCGACACCCGCGTCCAGCAGCGCGCGCGCTGCTTCGCCGGTGACGATGTTGCCGGCGATCACCTGCACCTGCGGATAGTGCTTCTTCACCCATCCGGCGCGTTCGATCACGCCCTGCGAATGGCCATGCGCGGTGTCGACCACCAGCACGTCGACGCCGGCGTCGACCAGCGCGGCGATGCGCTGTTCGGTGTCGCCGCCCACGCCGACCGCGGCGCCGACCAGCAGGCGCTCGAGGCGGTCCTTGGCGGCGTGCGGGTTGTCGCGGGCTTTCTGGATGTCCTTGACGGTGATCAGGCCGCGCAGCTGGAAGTCGTCGTTGACCACCAGCACTTTCTCGATGCGGTTGTGGTGCAGCAGCTGCAGCACGTCGTCCTGGCTGGCGCCTTCGCGCACGGTGACCAGCTTCTCCTGGCGCGTCATGATGTTGCGCACCGGGTCGTCGTGCTTGCGCTCGAAGCGCAGGTCGCGGCTGGTGACGATGCCGACCAGCTTCTCGCCTTCCACCACCGGCACGCCGGAGATGTTGTGCGCGCGGGTGAGCTGCAGCACTTCGCGGATGGAGGTGCTCGGGGCGACGGTAATCGGGCTGCGGATGACGCCGGCCTCGAACTTCTTCACCAGGCGCACTTCGGCGGCCTGCTGCTCGGCGGTCATGTTCTTGTGGATGATGCCGATGCCGCCCTGCTGGGCCATGGTGATGGCGAGGCGGGCTTCGGTGACCGTGTCCATGGCGGCGGACACGATGGGGATATTCAGCCGCAGGTTGCGGGTCAGCCGCGTGGAGGTATCGACGTCGCGTGGGAGAACGGCCGAGTGGGCCGGAACGAGGTACACGTCGTCGTAGGTGAGGGCCTCGGCGAGGATGCGCATGCGATTTTGTCCCGCTGCAAAGATGGAATTATACGCGCCCACCCGGGGCGCCGCCAGAGCGCCAAGGGCGTACGCAAGGTCGCAGGCGGGGCCTGGAGCGCTTTCCTTCAATGCGCCTTGTGCGTGGCGCCGCGGGTTTCGGCGGCTTCCAGCGTGTTCTCCAGCAGCGTGGCGACGGTCATCGGACCGACGCCGCCGGGCACCGGCGTGATCCAGCTGGCGCGCTCGGCGGCAGGCGCGAATTCCACGTCGCCGACCAGGCGGCCGTCGTCCAGCCGATTGATGCCGACGTCGATCACCACCGCACCCGGCTTGATCCATTCGCCCTTGATCAGGCCCGGACGGCCCACCGCGACGATCACGATATCGGCCTGGCGGATATGGCTTTCCAGATCGCGCGTGAACTTGTGGCAGGCCGTGGTGGTGCAGCCGGCGATCAGCAGTTCCAGCAGCAGCGGACGGCCGACATGGTTGGACACGCCCACCACCACCGCATGCTGGCCGCGCACGGGACGGTCGGTGTGGCCCAGCAGGGTCAGCACGCCGCGCGGCGTGCACGGGCGCAGGCCGAAGCGGCGCAGCGCGAGGCGGCCGATATTGATGGCCTGGAAGCCATCGACGTCCTTGGCCGGGTCGATGCGGTCGACCAGGGCGTCCTCGTCGATATGTTCCGGCAGCGGCGACTGCACCAGGATGCCGTGCACGGCGGGGTCGGCATTGAGCTGGTCGATCAGCGCGAACAGTTCTTCCTGCGTGGTGCTGGTCGGCAGGTCGTAGCCGAAGGAGTTGAAACCCACCTGCTTGCAGGCGGCGCGCTTGTTGCGCACGTATACGGCCGAAGCCGCATCGTCGCCGACCAGCACCACCGCCAGGCCCGGCTCGGCCAGCCCCTGCGCCTTGCGCTCGGCCACGCGGCGGCCGATGCGGTCGAGCAGTTCCTTGGCGATGCGTTTGCCGTCGATGATCCGTGCGCTCATGGTGTCTGCCCGCCTGCAAAGATGCCTATTATCCGGGCTCGCCCGGACACGTACAAACTGCCATGTCTCAGGATCAAGCTCCCTGGCCTTCCTTCCCGCTGCCACCCGGCTCGCTGCGGGTGCGCCCGTGGCAGCCGGAGGACGCCGACGCGCTGTTCGCGGCGGCCAGCGAGTCGATCGACAGCGTGGGGCGCTGGCTGCCTTGGTGTCGCCAAGGCTATGCGCGCGACGACAGCGTGGCGTGGATCGCGCATGCCCAGGGCTGCTGGCAACTGGAGGAACTGTTCGCCTTCGCCATCATCGACGAGGCCGACGGCAGCGTGGCCGGCGGCGTCGGGCTGAACCAGTTCAACCGGCAGCATCGCAGTGCCAACCTCGGTTACTGGGTGCGGCAATCGCGCCAGGGCCAGGGCATCGCGCCGCGCGCGGTGCCGGCGGTGGCGCGGTTTGGTTTCGACACGCTGAAGCTGGTGCGCGTGGAGATCGTCGCCGCCGCGGATAACGCGCCCAGTCGCCGTTGCGCGGAGAAAGCCGGCGCGCGCTTCGAAGGCATCGGGCGGCAGCGGCTGGTGATCGATGACAGCGCCGTGGATGCGGCGGTGTATGCCCTGATTCCGTCCGACCTGGCGTAGCGCTCAGGCCGACGCGCACAGCTGCGCGATGTCCTCGTAGCCGTGGAAGACGGCGTCGCGTCCGCAACCCGGGCACGAAGGATCGCGCCGCAGCCGCGTTTCGCGGAAACGCATGCCCAGCGCATCGACATGCAGCAGGCGGCCGGACAGCGTTTCGCCCAGGTCGAGGATCAGCTTCAGCGCCTCGGTGGCCTGCAGCAGGCCGATCAGCCCGGGCAGCACGCCGAGCACACCGGCCTCGCTGCAATTGGGCGCTTCCGCCGCGGACGGCGGCTCGGGGAACAGGCAGCGGTAGCACGGCGCATCGTCACGGCGCGGATCGAACACGCTGACCTGGCCGGTGAAGCGCTCCACCGCGCCGTAGACCATCGGCAGGCTGAGCCGGCGCGAAGCCGCGGCGATCAGATAACGCGCGGCGAAGTTGTCGGCACCGTCGATGACCAGGTCGTGGCCGGCCAGCAGGCGCTCGACGTTATCGGCGCGCAGGCGTTCTTCGCGGGTCTCGATGCGCACGCGCGGATTGAGCGCGTTGAGCGCAAGCCGCGCGGATTCGGTCTTGGCCATGCCGACGCGCGCGTCGGCATGGATCACCTGGCGATGCAGGTTGGAGCGCTCGACGCGATCGTCGTCGATCAAGGTGAGCTGCCCCACGCCCGCCGCGGCGAGATACAGCGCCGCCGGCGCGCCCAGGCCGCCTGCGCCGAGCAGCACGATCTTCGCCGCGCCCAACCTGGCCTGCCCCGCCTCGCCCACCTGCGGCAGGCGCAGCTGGCGCGAGTAGCGTTCGGCGGCGTCGGCATCGAGCGCACCGGTGACGATGGGCAGGCCCTCGGCTTTCCAGCGGTTGAAGCCGCCGGCCACCGACGACACCTGGCGGTAACCCATGCGCTGCAGCGCCTCGGCCGCGAGCAGCGAGCGCTGGCCGCTGCCGCACAAAGCAACGATGGGGCGCTCGCGGTTAGCTTCGGTCTGTTCGATGCGCAGTTCGAGGAAGCCGCGGGACAGGCCCAGCGCGCCGGCGGGGGTGCCGTCGGCGCGTTCGTGGTCTTCGCGGACGTCGATCAGGAGGGCTCCGCCGGCTTGCCGGGTGAGCGCTTCGGCCGGGGAGATCTCCGGCACCTGCTGGCGCAGCTGCGCGAGCCAGCTCTCGCGATTGAATGACTCGGTCATGCCGTGGAGTTTAAGACGATCGGGGAAGGGGCGCGCGTGATGGAGCGGCGCGGCTCCACCACAGCGACACCTCACACCCTCGTCATTCCGGCGCAGGCCGGAATCCAGTAACGGAAGAGCCAGGTCTGGCGACGATGCTCAGGACTTAATGCATTAAGAGCATTCAGACGGTAAGGCTCGTATCAGACGCTGTCGCCACTGGATTCCGGCCTGCGCCGGAATGACGAGGGTGTGGGGTGTCGCCAGGGACGAGGATGCGGGGTGTCGCCAGTATCGACTCAGCGCTTGCGCTTCTTCATCTCGCGCACCATGCGCTGGCGCTTGCGCTGCTGCGCTTCGGTCAGCACGTTCTTCTTGCCGGCGTACGGATTCTCGCCATCGCGGAATTCGATGCGCACCGGCGTGCCTTCCAGGCGGAAGCGCTTGCGGAAGAAGTTCTCGAGATAACGGCGGTAGGCCGGCGCGATGTGCTTGGTGCGGCTGCCGTGGATCACGATGGTCGGCGGATTGCTGCCGCCCGGATGGGCGAAGCGCAGCTTCGGCGCGTGGCCGCGCACCAGCGGGGGCTGGTAGCCCTCGTAGGCGCGTTCCAGCGTGCGGGTCAGCTCGGAGGAGCCCAGCTCGCGGTTGGCGGCGTCGTGGGCGCGCACGACCGCGCGCATCAGCTCGCGCAGGCCGGAGCCGTGCAGCGCGGAGATGAATACGTTCTTGGCCCAGTCGACGAACTGCAGGCGGCGCTCCAAAGCGCGCTCGCACTGCTCGCGCTGGTACGCATCCATGCCGTCCCACTTGTTGACGGCGATCACCAGCGCCCTGCCCTCGTCCATGGCGTGGCCGATCAGGGTGAGATCCTGGTCGGCCAGGTTCTCGCGCGCGTCGATCATCACCACCACCACCTGGGCGGCAGCCATCGACTGCAGCGTCTTGATGACGCTGAACTTCTCCAATGCTTCCTCGACGCGCGCCTTGCGCCGCACGCCGGCGGTGTCGATCAGCACGTAGCGGCGGCCGTCGCGTTCCAGCGGCACGCGGATCGGATCGCGCGTGGTGCCGGCGACGCTGGAGACGATCAGGCGCTCTTCGCCGAGCAGGCGGTTGATCAGGGTCGACTTGCCGGCATTGGGGCGGCCGACGATGGCCACGCGGATGGCGCCGACGTCTTCCGGCGCCAGTTCCTCGTGCACGTCTTCCGGCAGCAGCGGCAGTACGTGCTGCACCAGGTCGTCGGTGCCGCGGTTGTGCGCGGCCGACAACGGCAAGGTGGAGGCCAGGCCGAACACGGCGAACTCGGCCAGCGCGTTCTGCAGGTCCAGGCCGTCGGTCTTGTTGACCGCGGCGATGATGGGTTTGCCGCTGCGGCGCAGGTCGTCGAGGATCGCGCGGTCCTGCGGCAGCAGGCCGTCGCGCGCGTCGAGCACGAACACCAGCACCTGGGCCTCCTCGATGGCGAGACGGACCTGTTGCGCGGTGAGCACATCCAGGCCTTCCTCGACGCCGGAAAGGCCGCCGGTGTCGACCACCACGAACGGGCGGTCGCCGATGCGGCAGACGCCGTAGTGGCGATCGCGGGTGACGCCCGGCATGTCGGCCACCAGGGCGTCGCGGCTGCGCGTCATGGCATTGAAAAGGGTCGACTTACCGACGTTGGGGCGGCCGACCAGGGCGACGACAGGCAGCATCTGGGACTACAACCTTGCGGGATCAGTGCCCGCCGAGGCGGTAGGCGCCGATACGGCCCTTCACGTCCTCGACGTACACGGTATCGCCCACCACCAGTGGCTGGGCGCGAATGGGCTTCTTCGACAGGCGCTCGCGTGCGGCCAGCGCACCGTCGCTGGTCTGCAGCCAGTGCACGTAGCCTTCGCTGTCGGCGACCACCACGTAGTTGTTCTGCACCGTGGGCGAAGTGAGCCAGCGGTACTTCAGCTTGTCGTTCTTCCACATGTCGGCGCCGGCGCTCTTGTCGAACGACCACACCTGGGAATCGTCATTCACGCCGAACAGGGCGTTGCCGCTGACGTCGACCGAAGTGAAGGTGGAGAACGGGCGCGCCCACAGCGGGCGGCCGCTGGGACCGTCCACCGCGACGAGGTTGCCGTGGTAGGCGGCGCCGTAGAGGGTGCTGCCGTCGAGCACGATGGCGCCGTCGGTGTCATTCAGGCGGTCGATCTCGGTGCGGCCTTCGCCGCTGGCCATGTTCTGTTCCCACAGCTTCTCGCCGTTGTCCAGGCGCAGGGCGACCAGCTTGCCGTTGTCGCTGCCGAAGAAGATCACGCCGTTGGCGACCAGCAGCGGGCCGTTGCCGCGCAGGCTGAGCAGCGGGACATTGCTCTGGTCGTAGGCCCAGCGGCGCTCGCCGGACGTGCTGTCCAGGCCGTACAGGCGGCCGTCGCCGGCGCGCACCACCACCAGGTTGCCGACCACGGCCGGCGCCGCCAGCACTTCGGAGCTGACGGTGGCCTCCCAGCGCGGCGAACCGTCCTTGGCGTTGATGCCGTAGACGTGGCCGTCGAGCGTGCCGATCGCCAGCAGGTCGCCGGACGCGGCCGGGCCGCCGGCGTAGAAGGCGTCTTTACGCTTCTTGTCGCCCCAGCCGAACCAGCCCTTGGTGCTGGAGCTCTTGGACCACAGCGTCTTGCCGCTGCTGGCGTCCAGCGCTTCGATCTTGCCGTCGGTGCTGGCTACATAGAGCACGCCATCGGCGAAGGCCGGGCGCAGGCGCAGGCCGGATTCACCGGCGCCCTTGCCGACGCTGCTGGTCCACAGGCGCGTGACCTGCGCCGTCGGCTTGAAATCCTTGTCGAGCGGCGTGGGCGGCTGGACGTTTTCCTTCTTGAAGGAATGACAGCCGGCCAGGCTCACCACCGACACCAGACCGACCAGCAAAGCTCGTTTCATCACACCAGCTTTCATGCACCCTGCTTCCCGGCCACGGCCAGATTGTCTAGTTTCAACTGCAAGGCGCCGCTCTGCGGCGCACCCACGCCCAGCGCTGCCTTGGCGGCCTCGTAGGCCTTGCGCGCGTCGTCCGGGCGACCAAGCTTGACCAGGGCATCGCCACGTAGTTCCTGACTCAGGCCTTCGTAGTTTTTCGCGCCCATGCGGTCGAGCGTGGCCACGGCGTCGGCCGCCTTGTCCTGCGCCAGCTGCAACTGCGCGGTGCGCAGCTGCATCAGCGCCTTCAGGTTCGGATCGACGGCGTGGGTCTCGGCCCAGTTCAGCGAGACCAGCGCCTTGTCCAGCTGCTTGGCGTTGGCCTGGCGCACCGCGCGGTCGCCCGCGGCGAACACCGCGTACGGCGACTCGGCGTAATCCTTGAACAGCTGCTCGGTGAGCGTGTCCGCCTGGTCGGTCTTGCCGCCGGCGACAGCGGTCTGCAACTGCTGGTAGAGCTGCGACGCCTCGCTCTCGCGGCCGGCCTTGTGGTTGCTCCACTGCTGCCAGCCGAAGATGCCGACCAGGCCGATCGCGACGCCGACCACGATCGAAAGACCGTTCTGGCGCAACCACTTCTGTACGCGTTCGCCCTGCTCGTAGTCGTCGTAGACTTCAAATGCCATGCAATCACCCTTGATAGGGAACAGATGCCGCCGGAAGGTGCGGCGACCTTCCTGGCGCGATAGAGAATGGAACGGACCCGGCTCGACGCTGCCGTCGAGCGGGCAAAGGACAAGCATAACCGATCGCACTGCCCCGCGTGGATCGCTCCACCCAGCGGAAGCCTGCCCGCAGGCGCTGTCGCGCGATCAGGCGCGACCCGCGAAACGCCGCTTAAACGCCGGCCGGGGTGGCCTTGCCGTCGCGCACGTCCACCTTGAAGTGGGCCACGTTGGCGCGACGGAAGCTGTCCAGCACCACCGGCTGGCCGTCGAGCGAGACCTGTGCACCGCTGGCGTTGCCGATGCGCACCGTCAGCGGCTTGTCGCTGCGGTAGGTCTTGCTGCTGCCGGCCGGCAGCAGGCCATATTCCAGGCGCGAACCGTCCTGCGCCACCACTTCGACCCAGCTGGCGTTAGGCAGCTGCAGCGACAGGCTGTGCGCACCGTCGCCGACCGGCTCGGCCCTGGCCGTGTCCTTGGGTTGCGCGGTGTCGCCGCTGCCCAGGCTGGGGAACGGCGCCATCGAGGCGAGCAGCGGCTGCTCTTGCTGCTGGTCGACCGGCTGCTGGTTCAGGGGCTGCTGCTCGACGGCCTGCCCGGCGGGCTTGGGCGCGGCGGACAGCGGTGCATTGGCGGCCAGCGCGCCCGCATTCGCCACGCTGCTGGCAGCGGGCAGATCGGCCTGTGCGACCGGCTTGGAATCCAGCGGTGCGAGGTGGCTGACGTCGCGGTCGAGCGTGCCGCGCACGCCCAGCCAGATCGTCGGCACCACGATCGCCGCGGTCAGCACCACGTAGGTGGCCGCGCGCGCATAGCGTTCGAGCAGATAGCGCGAATGCGAGATGCCGCCGGTGGCCACCAGCGTCGGCTGCGCCGGCGTCAGGCGGCTGAGTTCGGCCTGCAGGGCCGCCTCGTCCACGCCCACATGGTGGCCGTACTTGGTGAGATAGCCCGCGAGGTAGACCTGGTAGTCGATCCCGGCATAGTCGCCGCTCTCAAGCTGGCGCAGGACGCGTACGGGCAGGCGCAAGACCTGGCCGCAGCTCTCCACGTCCAGGCCCCTGGCCTCGCGTGCGGCGCGCAGGCGCGCGCCGAAATTTTCCGTTGTGGCGGTGTCCATCATGGCGGTCGCCCCCTGCGCGCTCGCGTCGAACAGACCTTTGTCCCCGGCCTCCGGACCGGTTGGCTGTGACTGCATGGATGTCATTGGCTTGCGGTTGAGTCGACGGCGCGGGCCTGTTCCGAATCCGGGAACTGGCTCTGCAATCGCCTGCTGTAATTATGGGCAGCGTCCTTGTTGCCCAGTCGGAGTTCGATGTCGTGGCCCAGCTTGAGCCCGGCCGGCGAAAGCTGGCCCAGGGCGTCGTAGCGCTGCAGGAAGGCCCGCGCGCGGAAAGCGTCGTTCTGCTGGAACAGCAGCGAGGCGACCTGCAGCAGCGCGTCGGCGTTCTGCGGATCGAGCGCGATCGCCTTGCGGTAGTCGTCCTCGGCGCCGGCAACGTCGCCGGTGGTCTCCAGGCAGCGGCCGGCATTGGTCCAGGCCGTGGCTGGCGTCTGGTAGAACGGATCGGCCACCGCCTTCTGGAAGTACTGCGCCGCCTCGGCCCCGCGGCCGGTCTTGCACAGGAAGGCGCCGAGGTTGTTGTTGGGGTCGCCCTTGTCGGGCGCCAGCGCGGCCGCGCGGCGATAGTGCTTTTCCGCCTCGGCCTGGTTGCCGATGCGCTCGTACAGCACCGCCATCACGGTGTGCGCGGGCATGTAGTTCGGGTCGAAGGACAGCGCCTTGTTGAGCTTGGTCAGCGCGCCCTGCAGATCGCCGTTCTGCATGTACGACTGCGCCAGCTCGGTATGCACGCGCGCGCCTTCCAGCGCGTTGTCGCTCTTGGCGACGCGCGGGTTCGGCCCCGGGTCGGTGCCGGTGGTCGTACAGGCGGCCAGCGATGCGGCCAGACAGGCGGCCAGCAGGATCCGATCAAGCCGCATGGCTCGCGTCCTCGTCGAGTCGTTTACGGAATTCGGCCTGGCGGCGCGTGCGGTCCAGCACCTGTCCCTTGAGCTGGCCGCATGCCGCATCGATGTCGTCGCCGCGGGTGCGGCGCAACATGGTGAGGATGCCGGCGTTGAGCAGCTGGGTCTGGAAGGCGCGGATCGTGTCGGCGTCGGAGCGCTCGAAGCGCGTGCCGGGAAAGGGGTTGAAGGGAATCAGGTTGACCTTGCAGTTGGGCATCTTGCGCATCAGCTTGATCAGCTGCCGCGCGTGCTCGGGCTGGTCGTTGACGCCCTTCATCAGCGTGTATTCGAAGGTGATCGAGGTGCGCGCCCGGCGCTCCAGCCAACGGCGGCAGGCGCCCATCAGCTCCTCGATCGGATAACGCTTGTTGAGCGGCACCAGCTCGGTGCGCAGCTCGTCGTTGGCGGCGTGCAGCGATACCGCCAGCGAGACGTCGATGGCGTCCGACAGCTTGTCGATCATCGGCACCAGGCCGGCGGTCGACAGCGTCACGCGCTTGGCGGCCAGGCCGAAGCCCAGGTCGTCGCGCATCAGGCTCATCGCCTTCACCACGTTGTCGAAGTTCAGCAGCGGCTCGCCCATGCCCATCATCACCACGTTGGTGATGCGGCGGCTCTGGTGCGTGACGTTGCCGAGATATTTGGCCGCCACCCACATCTGCCCGATGATCTCGGACGTGGCCAGGTTGCGGTTGAAGCCTTGCGTGGCGGTGGAGCAGAACTGGCAGTTCAGCCCGCAGCCCACCTGCGAGGACACGCACAGCGTGCCGCGGGTGGGCTCGGGGATGTACACGGCTTCGACGGCGTTGCCGCCGTCCATGCCCAGCAGCCACTTGTGCGTGCCGTCGACGGCGCCCTTGTCGAACATGGTCTTGGGCGCGCCGATGTAGCAGGCCGCTTCGAGCTTGGTGCGCAGCGCCTTGCCCACGTCGGTCATGTTCTCGAAGTTGTCTTCCAGGCGGTGATAGATCCACTTCATCACTTGCTCGGCGCGATACGGCTTCTCGCCGAGCTGGGCGAAGAAATCGCGCAGCCCCTGGCGATCGAAATCGAGCAGGTTGACCTTGTCGGTGGATGGAGTGGAAACGGCCTGGTTCATCGTCTTCGAAAAGCGCGGCCGCGGTGGCCGCATGACAGACGGCGCCCATGACGGGCGCCGTGGTGGATTACCTGGAGTGCACTTCGGTCGCGGCGAAGAAATACGCGATCTCGACCTGTGCGGTTTCAGCTGCGTCCGAACCATGCACGGCGTTCGCGTCGATCGAGTCGGCGAAATCGGCGCGGATGGTGCCCGGCGCGGCGTCCTTCGGATTGGTGGCGCCCATCAGGTCGCGGTGCTTGAGCACAGCGTTGTCGCCTTCCAGCACCTGGATCATCACCGGGCCGGAGATCATGAACTCGACCAGCGCCTTGAAGAACGGACGCTCCTTGTGCACGGCGTAGAAGCCTTCGGCTTCCTGGCGCGACAGCTGTTTCTGCTTGGCGGCCACGATCTTGAGACCGGACTTCTCGAAGCGGGCATAGATTTCGCCGATGACGTTCTTGGCGACGGCGTCGGGCTTGATGATCGAAAGGGTGCGCTCCAGCGCCATGAGTAGTCTGCTCCGGAAAAACTGGTATCTGAGTGGGCGGTCTGGCCAGCTAGCCAGCAAAGTAGGCTAAATCCTACGGCGTGTAGAGGATTTAGCTCACGAAAGTCTGACAGATTCTAACTGATTCGCAAGCCGGGCGTCGG
The DNA here is from genome assembly GCF_052115385.1 of Dyella sp. 2RAB6. Classification (NCBI taxonomy): domain Bacteria; kingdom Pseudomonadati; phylum Pseudomonadota; class Gammaproteobacteria; order Lysobacterales; family Rhodanobacteraceae; genus Dyella; species Dyella sp. 2RAB6. The sequence goes on along the minus strand of NZ_JBFRGP010000015.1, from coordinate 56,956 downwards.
GCGTTGTAAACGATCGTTTGACGGGGAGGATTCCTCCCCCGTATGCTCAAACGATCGTTTGATTCCTGCCGTAGCCACCCGGGGGACCGCCCGCTTGCAAGCCGTGCCGCATTCGACCAAGGAACGCATCCTGACCGCCGCCGAGGAATTATTCGCCCGGCACGGTTTCGACGGCGCCTCGCTACGCCAGCTCACCGCTGCCGCGGGCGTCAACCTGGCCGCCGTGAACTACCACTTCGGCAGCAAGGACCGCCTGATCGAAGAGGTCTTCCGCCGCCGCCTGGACCAGCTCAACGGCCACCGCATGGCCGCGCTGACGCGCATTGCCGGCCTGCCGGAAACCAGCCTGGAGGACGTCCTGGCGGCCTTTATCAAGCCGGCGCTGGAGCTGTCCCACGAAGGCAGCGGCTCGCTCTTCATGCGCGTGCTGGCCCGCGCCTTCGCCGAACACGACGACACCCTGCGCAAGTTCCTGTCGGAGAACTACGGCCACGTCATGCGCCAGTTCACCGCCGAATTCGGCCGCCTGCTGCCGGACCTGAGCAAGCAGGAGCTGTACTGGCGGGTGGACCTGGTCACCGGCGCGCTGACCCATGCCATGTCCGGCTTCGGCATGATCCAGCGCAAAAGCGATGTCACCGAGCGGGTGCATCGTGAGCAGACGGCCGAGCACCTGATCCGCTTCGCGGCCGCCGGCCTCAACGCCCCCTGAATTTTCTGCGGAGGCCGGCGACGGCCTCCTTTGCGTTTTCAACACACCCCTCAGTGTCCGTATCACGGAGAAGCCAATGACCGCTCCAGTCGCATCCCATCCGCTGCGCATCCGCAAGGCCGCGGTGCTCGGCGCCGGCGTCATGGGCGCGCAGATCGCCGCGCACCTGACCAACGCCAATGTCGAGACCGTGCTGTTCGACCTGCCCGCCAAGGAAGGTCCCAAGAGCGGCATCGCGCTCAAGGCGATCGAGAACCTGAAGAAGCTCTCCCCTGCTCCGCTGGCCGACGGCAGCCGCGCCGCCGCGATCATCCCGGCCAACTACGACGACGACCTCGATCACCTGAAGGACGTCGACCTGGTGATCGAGGCGATCGCCGAACGGATGGACTGGAAGCTGGATCTGTACAAGAAGATCGCGCCCTACGTCGCGCCGCACGCCGTGCTGGCCAGCAACACCTCGGGCCTGTCGATCAACGGCCTGGCCGAAGCGCTGCCCGAAGAAATGCGCCACCGCTTCACCGGTGTGCACTTCTTCAATCCGCCGCGCTACATGCACCTGGTCGAGCTGATCCCGACCCGCCTCACCCACCCCGATGTGCTGCAAGGCCTCGAAGCCTTCCTCACCACCGTGGTCGGCAAGGGCGTGGTCTACGCCAAGGACACGCCGAACTTCATCGGCAACCGCATCGGCGTGTTCTCGATGCTGGCCACCATGCACCACACCGAGCAGTTCAAGCTCGGCTTCGACGTGGTCGACGCGCTCACCGGCCCGGCCGTAGGCCGTCCCAAGAGCGCCACCTATCGCACCGCCGATGTGGTGGGCCTGGACACCATGGCGCACGTGATCAAGACCATGGCCGACACCCTGGCCGACGATCCGTGGCACCAGTACTTCAAGGCGCCGGCGTGGCTGCAGGGCCTGATCGAACAGGGCGCGCTGGGCCAGAAGACCGGCGCCGGTTTCTACCGCAAGGCCGGCAAGGACATCGTGGTGCTGGATGTCGCCAAGCGCGACTACCGCGCATCGGAGCAGCAGGCTTCCGACGAAGTGGCCGCGATCCTCGCCATCAGAGACCCGGCGGAGAAGTTCGCCAAGCTGCGCGCGTCGAGCGATGCGCAGGCACAGTTCCTGTGGGCCACCTTCCGCGATCTGTTCCATTACACGGCTTACCACCTGGCCGATATCGCCGACACCGCGCGCGACGTCGACTTCGCCATCCGCTGGGGCTACGGCTGGAAGCTCGGCCCGTTCGAGACCTGGCAGGCCGCCGGCTGGCAGCAGGTGGCGAAGTGGATCGAGGAAGACATCGCCGCCGGCAAGGCCATGAGCAGCGCCCCGCTGCCGACGTGGGTGACCGACGGGCGCAGCGGCGTGCACGGCAAGAGCGGTTCGTACTCCGCCGGTGCCAACGCCGACAAGCCGCGCTCGCAGCACCCGGTGTACCAGCGCCAGCTGTTCCCCGATCCGATCCTGGGCGAGAAGTTCGACCAGGGCAGCACGGTGTGGGAGAACGACGGCGTGCGCCTGTGGACGCTGGGCGACGACGGCGTCGGCATCATCTCGTTCAAGACCAAGATGAACACGGTCAATGACCAGGTGCTCGACGGCATCCAGCAGGCGATCGACGTCGCCGAGCAGCAGCTGAAGGCGGTGGTGATCTGGCAGACCGGCGAACCGTTCTCCGCCGGCGCCGACCTGAAGGGCGCGCTGGGCCTGCTGCAGGCCGGCAAGCTGGGCGACTTCGAGGCGATGGTCGCCAACTTCCAGCGCACCAGCATGCGCATCAAGCACTCGCTGGTGCCGGTGGTGTCGGCCGTGCGCGGCCTGGCCCTGGGCGGCGGCTGCGAATTCCAGATGCATTCGGCGCGCACCGTGGCGGCGCTGGAAAGCTATATCGGCCTGGTCGAGGCAGGCGTCGGCCTGCTGCCGGCCGGCGGCGGCCTGCACGAGCTGGCGATCCGCGCGGCGCAGGCCAACCCGGGCGATCCGTTCGAGCCGCTGAAGAAAGTGTTCGAGACGGTGGCCATGGCCAAGGTCTCCGGCAGCGCGATGGAAGCGAAGCAGCTGGGCCTGCTGCGCGACAGCGACGTGGTGGTGTTCAACGCCTACGAACTGCTCTACGTGGCCAAGCAGGTGGCGCGTGCACTGGCCGAGAGCGGCTACCGCCCGCCGCTGCCGGCGCGCAGCATCCCGGTGGCCGGCGACGTCGGCACCGCCACCTTCCGCGCCTCGCTGGCCAATATGCAGGCCGGCTACTTCGTCTCCGAGCACGACGTGGCGATCGCCACGCGCATCGCCGACACCTTGTGCGGCGGCGCGATCGAGCGTGGCTCGCAGGTGGACGAGGCATGGCTGCTGGAGCTGGAGCGCAAGCACTTCGTGGAGCTGGCGCAGACGGAAAAGACCCAGGCGCGCATCGCCCACACGATGACCACCGGCAAGCCGCTGCGCAACTGACGCCGACGCCACCGAACCCTTCCATCCCTGACGGCGTCGCCGCGCATCGCGCGACGCCACGGAGCAAAAGACCATGAGCAAGCAAGTGCAAGACGCCTACATCGTCGCCGCCACCCGCACCCCGGTCGGCAAGGCACCGCGCGGCGTGTTCCGCAATACCCGTCCCGACGACATGCTGGCCCACGTGATCCGCGCCGTGATGGCGCAGGCGCCGGGCATCGACCCGCACCGCATCGGCGACGTGATCGTCGGCTGCGCCATGCCCGAAGCCGAGCAAGGCATGAACGTGGCGCGCATCGGCCTGCTGCTGGCCGGCCTGCCGGACACCGTGCCGGGCGTCACCGTCAACCGTTTCTGCTCCTCCGGCGTACAGGCCATCGCCCAGGCCGCCGACCGCATCCGCCTGGGCGAAGCGGACCTGATGCTGGCCGCCGGCACCGAGAGCATGAGCATGGTGCCGATGATGGGCCACAAGGTGGCGATGAACCCCGGCATCTTCGATAACGAGCACATCGGCATCGCCTACGGCATGGGCATCACCGCCGAGAACGTGGCCAAGCAGTGGAAGGTCAGCCGCGAAGAGCAGGACACGTTCGCCGCCGCCAGCCACGAGCGCGCGCTGGCCGCGATCAAGGGCGGCGAGTTCAAGGACGAGATCACCCCGTTCAAGCTCGACGACCACTACCCGGACCTGGCCTCGCGCTCGATCAAGACGGATAGCCGTCTGATCGACACCGACGAAGGCCCGCGCCCGGGCAGCACGGTGGACGTGCTGGGCAAGCTCAAGCCGGTGTTCCGCAACGGCCAGTTCGGCGGCTCGGTCACCGCGGGCAATTCCTCGCAGACCTCCGATGGCGCCGGCGCGGTGCTGCTGGCCAGTGAGGCGGCGATCAAGGAATACGGCCTGACGCCGATCGCCCGCTTCGTCAGCTATGCGGTGGCCGGCGTGCGTCCGGACATCATGGGCATCGGCCCCAAGGAAGCGATTCCGAAGGCGCTCAAGCAGGCCGGCCTGACCCAGGACCAGCTGGACTGGATCGAGCTCAACGAAGCCTTCGCCGCGCAGTCGCTGGCAGTGATCAAGGACCTGGGCCTGGATCCTTCGAAGATCAATCCGCTGGGCGGCGCCATCGCGCTCGGCCACCCGCTGGGCGCCACCGGCGCGATCCGCGCCGCCACCCTGGTGCACGGCATGCGCCGCCGCAAGCAGAAGTACGGCATGGTGACCATGTGCATCGGCACCGGCATGGGCGCGGCGGGGATCTTCGAGTCGCTTTGAGCTTTGAAGCCCCTCTCCCACTGGGAGAGGGGTTGGGGTGAGGGTACGGGCGGAGCGCAAGAGTGATGTGCATCGCTCCGCCCGTACCCTCATCCGGCTGCCGCCACCTTCCTCGCTCCTCAGAGCCGCGCACATCCCTGTGCGCTCCCCGCGTGCTCCCACAGGGAGAAGGATCCGGCCTTGGAAAGTAGAGAGAAAAAGCGTCGCCTGGTGCAGCGCTTTTTTATGGACAACGCCCACAGCAAGAATCGGAGTGTGCGCAAGTCGCGCGAAACCTAAGCTGGCGTCACCCTCGAACCAGGAGACGCGCCATGAACGCCGCCGCTCGAATGAAAGACCATATCGACGCCACCCTGCGCGATCCGCGCTGGACGCAGATGCGCAACCGCGACGAGCGTGCCGATGGCTCGTTCTGGTACTCGGTGCGCAGCACCGGCGTGTATTGCAAACCTTCCTGTGCCGCGCGCCCGGCACGCCCCGAAAACGTCGCGTTTCACCATAGGCGCGAAGACGCCGAACGCGCCGGCTTCCGGCCCTGCGCACGCTGCCGGCCGGACCGTGTGCGCGAAGCCTTGCACTACGGCATCGGCGACTCGCCGCTGGGCATGCTGCTGGTAGCAGCGAGCGAGCGCGGCGTGTGCGCGATCCTGTTCGGCGAGAACGCCGGGGCGCTGGAAGCGGATCTGCGCCAGCGCTTTGCGCAGACGGAACTGACCCGCGACGACGCTGCACTGGCCGCGACGCTCGCACAGGCCGCGGCGCTGATCGAGCATCCGGATACGGCGTTCAAGGCCACGCTCGACCTGCGCGGCACGCCGTTCCAGCGCAAGGTATGGGAAGCGCTGCGCGCGATCCCCGCCGGCAACACGGCGAGCTACAAGGAAGTCGCCCTGCGCATCGGCATGCCGGACGCATCGCGCGCCGTGGCCTTGGCCTGCGGCGCCAATGCGCTGGCGATGGCGGTGCCTTGCCATCGGGTGATCCGCGGCGACGGCTCGCTGTCCGGCTATCGCTGGGGTGTCGAGCGCAAGCGCGCGCTGCTGGAGCGGGAGGCGCGGGCATGAGTGCAATGATCGAAGCGTTGGCCGGCGACGATGTCGACGCGCGCCTGGCGGCGTTCGACTGGCCGCGCGTGCTGCAGCAACTGGATGCGCAAGGGCACGCCGTACTGCCCGGCCTGCTCGCGCCGGAAACCTGCGACCGGATCGTCTCGCTGTACGACCGCCCGGCGCTGTTCCGCAGCAAGGTGCTGATGGCTCGCCACGGCTTCGGCCGTGGCGAGTACCAGTACTTCGACTATCCCCTGCCCTCGCCGGTGGCCGAGCTGCGCGCCGCGCTCTATCCGCGCCTGGCGCCGCTGGCCAACCAGTGGAACGAAGCGATGGGCATCGACGTGCGCTATCCGGAACGGCACGCCGAGTTCCTGCAACGCTGCCATCACGCCGGCCAGCTACGCCCGACGCCGCTGCTGTTGCGCTACGGCACCGGCGACTACAACTGCCTGCACCAGGATCTCTACGGCGAACATGTGTTTCCGCTGCAGGTGGCCGTGCTGCTTTGCGAACCCTGGCGCGATTTCAGCGGCGGCGAGTTCGTGCTGACCGAGCAGCGCCCGCGCATGCAATCGCGTCCGCACGTGGTGCCGCTCGGCGAAGGCGATGCGGTGATCTTCGCCGTGCATCACCGCCCCGTGCGCGGCAGCCGCGGCAGCTACCGGGTGAACCTGCGCCACGGCGTCAGCGAGTTGCGCTCCGGGCGGCGCCACACGCTGGGGATCATCTTCCACGACGCCACCTAGGCGCCGCGCGGCCACGCGCGCATCAAGCCGGCGGCTCCTGCGCGCCCATCGCGCGCGGCAGATGCCAGCCGTAGCGGATCGCCATGAAGCGCAGGCCGAAGCAGGCCGCCGCGCCGGTCAGGATGGACAGCGTGGGCGGCAGGTGCAGCCAGTCGCCTGCCACCACGATCGCGGCGCCAGCCAGCGCGGCCACCGCATACAGGTCCGCGCGCAGCACGGTCGGGATCTGCGTGACCAGCACGTCGCGCAGGATGCCGCCGCCGACGCCGGTGAGCATGCCCAGCAAGGCAGCCATCGCCGGATTGAGCCCATGCGCCAGCGCCTTCTGCGCGCCGGCCACGGCGAACAGCGCCAGGCCGGCCGCATCCGACATCTGTACCGGGTTTTTCAGGCGCTCGATCAGGCCATAGCGGTAGAAAGTGACGATGCCGGCCAGCACGGACACCGCCAGGTAGCGCCAGTCGGCGATCGCCGCCGGCGGCGTGGCGCCGATCAGCAGGTCGCGGGTGATGCCGCCGGCATTGCCCGCGGCGAAGGACAGTACCAGCACGCCGAACAGGTCGAGCTGGCGCCGCACACCGGTGAGCGCGCCGCTGAGGGCGAACACGAAGGTGCCGAGCAGGTCGAGCACCAGCAGCAGCACATGCGTCATAAAATCGGGGGTCATGGGCATGAATAATGGTAGGTTGGGGTGAGCCGCCGGCGAACCCCAACAGGCGGGTTGCCGGCGAGACCTGTTGGGGTTCGCCGGCGGCTCACCCCAACCTACCTCAATATCCACGGCGAAGGCGGATATGGCTCCCTCACACGGCATCCACGTCATCGACACCGGCTTCGTCCGTCCGCGCTTCGATGCCGCCTACCTGGTGGTCGAGCAAGGCCATGGCGCCTTTATCGACTGCGGCACTAACTACGCCGTGCCGCGCATGCTCGAGGCGCTGGACCAGGCCGGCCTCACGCCGGCCCAGGTGGACTGGCTGATCCTCACCCACGTGCACCTGGACCATGCCGGCGGCGCCGGCGAGCTGATGGCGCAGCTGCCGAACGCGAGGGCCGTGGTGCATCCGCGCGGCGCGCGGCACATGATCGATCCGACCCAGTTATGGGCCGGCGCCACGGCGGTGTACGGCGATGAGGTGATGCAGAAAAGCTACGGGCGCCTGCGGCCGATTCCGGCCGAACGCGTGGTGGAAGCACCGGAAGGCCACGTGGTCGAACTGCACGGACGGCCGCTGCGCTGCCTGGATACGCCGGGGCATGCAAGGCACCATCTGTGCGTCTACGACGAACAGGGCCGGGCCTGTTTTACCGGCGATACCTTTGGCCTTTCGTATCGCGAGTTCGATACCGAACGCGGCCCCTTCGCGATCCCCACCAGCACGCCGGTGCAGTTCGAACCCGAGGCGCTGCACCAGTCGATCGACCGGCTGGTCGCACTGAAACCCGATGCCATGTACGTCACCCACTTCGGCCCCGTCGGCGATATCGAGCGGCTGGCCAAGGGGCTGCATGCGCAGATCGACGCGATGGTCAGCCTGGGCCATGCGGTGCGCGGCGAGCCGAAGGACAAGCGCCACGAAGAGCTGAAGTGGGCGCTGACCGATCTGTACGCCGGACGCCTGGCGGCGCATGGCTGGAAGGGCTCGCGCGATGACTTGCTGCGGATATTGGGCATGGATATCGAGCTCAATGCGCAGGGGCTGGAAGTGTGGCTGGATCGCGGCGGCTGATTCACCACCGCCCCCAAGTGCGTCACCATCCCGACCCCGTCATTCCGGCGCAGGCCGGAATCCAGTAGCGATAAGGTTTGGTTGTCGCGAGTACGTTCAAGAGCGACGCCCTGGAGCGACTCGCTCCATGCGGCGCCCCTCTACTGGATTCCGGCCTGCGCCGGAATGACGGGGTTGGGTGGCCTCAGGGCTTCGCAGCGCGCTCCTGCTTCAACTTCTCATCGAACTTCACCACCGACGACTGCGCCAGCGCCTTGCACGCATCGCGATCGAACAACGGATCCGGCTGCTTGCCCGCACGATGCGCCGCGGCGCGTCCGAGGAAATCGCTCATATCCGGATGCGTGGTGACCAGCACATCGCAGGGCAGCGCCGCGACGACCTCGAAAGTTTTGCGGAAAGCGGTGACGCGCTCGGGATGCGCGGGGTCGCTGTAGCGATATACGTCGTTGGTGAAGGCGGTGATGCTGTCGGCATAGACCACGTCGAGGCAGCGATCCTTGTCGCAGGAGCGCCAGGTCCACGTCGTCGCACCCGGCGTATGGCCCGGCGTGTAATGCGCGGTCACCACGATATCGCCCACCTTCACCGTGCCGCCGTCGCTCACCTCGTTGACCTTGGCCACCTTCGGGAAATGCGGCGCCTCGCCGTTCTGCGGATCCTCCGCATAATCGCCGCCGGCCTTCAGTTCCTCCGCGCCGTAGTGGCTGGCGTAGACCGGAGCGCCGCTGGCAGCGGCCAGCGCGGCGATCGCGCCGGCATGATCGGCGTGCGCATGCGAGTTGAGGATCGCCTTGACGTCGCCGAGGCGAAAACCGAGCGAGCGGATGTTCTGCTCCACCAGCTTCGCATTCTCCGGCAAGGTGCCGTCGATCAGCACGTGGCCCTGCGGCGAGGTGATCAGGATCGCGCTCAGGCCATGCGTGCCGACGTACCAGGTATCGCCGTAGATGCGGAACGGCTTTTCGGGCGTGCTCCAGCCGCGGTCGTCGGCGGCATGCAGCTGGGCGCAAGCCAGCGCGACGGCGCCGGCAAGAAGGAGGCGGAGCGGCTTGTTCATCGTGCGTCCTGAGCGGGGAAAGACCGCAGCATGCCGGCCGTGTGTGGAGCGGAGATGGCCCGACGCGGGCGAACAGCGGCTCAGGCCAGGCGCGTGCCGTTCGGCACCGGGCGTTCGATGCCGGTGATCACCACGCCCTCGTCGGTGGGAAAGCCGGTCAGCAGGAATTGCGAACGGAACGGCCCGATCTGTTTCTCCGGAAAATTGATCACGCCGACGATCTGCCGGCCGAGCAGGTCCTCGGGCCGGTACAACGCAGCGATCTGCGCGCTGGTCTTCTTCTCGCCGTAGGGGCCGAAGTCCACCCACACTTTCCAGGCCGGCTTGCGCGCCTCGGGAAACGCTTCCACCCGTGTGACGGTGCCGGCCACCAGCAGCACCTTTTCGAAATCGGCCCAGCTGATGGGTGCTGCGTCTTCGGTCGTCATGCTTCCAGCCTCGTCTTGAACCAGTCCCGGCCCTGGTGCCACCAGTAGCTCGCCTGCGCCGCCAGGTAGCCGGCGGGGCGATGCGCATGCGCCAGCCCGTAGTTGGCGAACAGCTTCCAGCGCTCGTCGCGTTCGGCGATCGCCGCGGCGAGCAGCTCGCCGGCCGCGCAGGTGGGTGCCAGGCCGTGGCCGCCGAACGCCTGCGCCCACCACAGGCCTTCCTCGCCGCCGCCGATCTGCGGCATCTGGTGGCGCGCGTAGCTCATCAGGCCGGACCAGGCGAAGTCGACGCGCGCGCCCTTGAGCGCCGGAAACACGCGCAGCATGTCGTGCGTCAGCAGGCGGCGCACCGCCTGCGGCGAGCGGTTGCGGATGGAGATGCGGCCGCCCCAGAGCAGGCGCGTATCCGGCAGCGGGCGGTAGTAGTCGAAGGCGAAGCGGGTGTCGTAGACCGCCGCGCGCGTGTCCAGGCATTCGCGCAGGCGCTCGCCCAGCGGCTCGGTGGTCATCACATAGGTGGCGATCGGCAGGATGGCGCGGTCGATCGAGCGCCGCAGCCCGGCCAGGTAGCCGCCGCAGGCCAGCACCACGTGCTCGGCCAGCACCGCGCCCTGGTCGGTCTCCACGCGCCAGCGCAAGCCGTCGCGGCGCAGCCGCCAGGCGTCGGTGTTTTCGTGGATGCGCACGCCCTGCCCCGCGGCCGCCGCGGCCAGGCCGACGGCGAAGTTCAGCGGATGCAGGTGGAAGGCGTGGCGCTCGTACAGCCCGTCGAAATAGCGCGCGCTATGCACGCGTTCGCGCAGCGCCTGCTGCGGCACCCATTCCCACTGCACGCCATAGTGTTTTTCCAGCAGCGCCTGGCGCGCGCGCAGCACGGCGGGGTCGCGGAACCAGTTGGCCCACAGCACGCCGTCGTCGACCAGATCGCAGTCGATGCCATAACGCAGCACCTGCGCGCGGATGCGTTCGACCGCCGCGGTGGTCAGGCCGAACAGCGCGCGGGCGCGCTCCTCGCCGAGCTGGTCCAGCAGGCTCTGCTCGCCCAGCGAATAGCCGGCGAACACGAAGCCGCCGTTGCGGCCCGAGGCGCCGAAGCCGACCTGCTCGCGCTCCAGCAGCACCACGTCGCGCACGCCGCGCTCGGCCAGTGCCAGCGCCGTATGCAGGCCGGCGAAACCGCCGCCGACGATGACTACCTTGGCCTCGGCGCGGCCGCGCAACGCGGCGTACGGCTCGTAGGCCTTGGCCGTGGCGCGGTAATAGGAAGAGGCCGGTGACTGCTTCATGGTGGCGCTCGGAGGCAGGCTGCGCGGGACAGGCCTGGCAGCATAGCGCAGCCCCGCGCGGGCTCCGGGGTGACCCTTGGCAGGGTCAATCGGGCCTGCCTCATTCGACCAGGCTCACGCCCAGCGGGCGCGTATCGCTCATGCCGCGGTCGTCGACCACGCGCACGTCGTAGTTGCCCGCCGTCGGCGCCTGCCAGAACAGCGGCTGCCCCGGCGCGCTGCTGCCGACATAGGCGTCGTTGACGAACCAGTACAAGGTGCGCGTGGCGGCGTCGCCGTTGGCGCTGAAGGCGATGCGGTCGTCCTCGCGCCGCTTCAGCCGCAGCGCATAGATGCTGCCGCGTAGCGGCGAGGTGATCCGCGGCGGTTCGCCCACCGCCTCGCCGCCGTTGACGCAGGCCTCGTTGCGCGGCGGCGTTCGGCGCGGGATGCCGGCCTGGATAAACACCTGCTGCAGTTCGGACGGCCAGAACTCGTACACCTCCAGATGGGTGCGCTTGCCGGCGTAGGGCGGACAGGCCGGCTTGCCGGTGGCGTCGTCGATCACCACCGGGCGATGCACCTGGCTGACCCGGATCGGCGACTTGCCGGGAATGAACCAGGTGCTGCCCTTCTGCGGACACCACTGGTTCGGCAGCTCGCCGCTGGCCAGGCAGATCGATACGCGCTTGAGATTGGCCGGCATATGGCGGATCGGCTCGGCCATGCCCGGCTGCTCGGCGCGCAGCGCGTCGACGATCTGGAAGAACAGCGGCGCGGCCGCCTCCACGCCGACAAAGGCGGGGTTGCCGCTGCCGTCGAAATTGCCCACCCACACCACCAGCACATAGGGCCCGAAGCTGCCGGCGGTCCAGGCATCGCGGAAGCCCCACGAGGTGCCGGTTTTCCAGTACACCGGCAGGCGGTTCGGCTGCGCGCCGGTGGTTTCGTCCGGCCGCTGGTTCTGCCGCAGCATGTCCATCACCATGAAGCTGGCTTCTTCGCTGAGCAGGCGGGTGCCCTGCTTCGCCACCGGATCGTTCGCCGCCAGGCGCAAGGGTTTCAGTTCGCCACGGTTGGCCAGCATCGCGTACAGGCTCGCCAGCTCCTGCATGGTGACTTCGCCGCCGCCGAGCACCAGGGCCAGGCCGTAGTGCTTCTCGCTGGCCAGGCGACCGATGCCGGCGTCGCGCAGGAACTGGTAGAAGCTCGGCCCGTGCAGCTGCGAGGCGACCCACACCGCCGGGATATTGCGGCTGCGCACCAGCGCCTCGGTCGCCGTCACCGGGCCGAGGAAATGCCCGTCGAAGTTCTCCGGCGTGTAAGGGCCGAACGACGTGGGCACGTCGCGCAGCACGGTCTGCGGATGCAGCACGCCCTGGTCGAAACCCAGCGCGTAGATAAACGGCTTCAGGGTCGAACCCGGCGAGCGCTTGGCCAGCGTGCCGTTGACCTGGCCATGGATGGCGGCGTCGGCATAGCCGGCCGAACCGATCATCGCCTTGATCGACATGTCGCGCGTATCGACCAGGATCGCCGCCGCGTTGCGCACGCCGCGCGACTGGTTGCGTTCGATATAGCGGGCGACCTGTCGTTCCAGGTCGTGCTGCAGGTCCAGGTCCAGCGTGGTGGCAACGCGGCTGTCGGTCGCGGCGGCCTCCAGCCGCCTCGCGTTGAGCAGCTGCTCCACCGCATGCGGCGCCTCGAACGGCAGGCGCGACAGCGAGCGCAGGTTGAGCGGCAAGGCAAACAGCGGCTTCAGCGCGGCATCGGCCGGATGCTGGTGTAACCAGCGCGTGTACAGACGATTGCGCGAATCGGCGAGATGGCGGTTGATCACCTCCGGCGCCGCGTCCGCCGCGGCGCCGCCCGCGCGCAGGCGGCGGGTCGGATCCTGCGGCACCACCGCCAGGGTCAGCGCTTCGGGCAAGGTCAGCGCGGCGGGCGGCTTGTCGAAATAGGCCAGGCTGGCAGCGCCGACGCCTTCCACATTGCGCCCGTACGGCGCGTAGTTGAGATAGGCCTCGAGGATCTCGTCCTTCGAATAGAACAGTTCCAGCTGCACCGCGCGGCCGAGCTGGCGCAGCTTGCCCAGCGGCGAACGCGTATTGAGCCGCCACAGCAGCCGCGCGAGCTGCATGGTGACGGTGGAGCCGCCCTGCGGATTGCCGTGGCGCACATAGGTGACCCAGGCGCCGCGCGCCAGGCCATAAGGATTGAAGCCGGCATGCCAGCGGTACCAGCGGTCCTCGTGCAGCAGCACGCCCTCGACCAGTGGCGGCGCGATGTCCTTCAGCGGCACCCACAGGCGGTAGCGCTCGTCGCTGGCCAGGGTGAGGCGCAGCAGGCGGCCCTTGGCGTCGTACACCGCGGTGGACGAAGGCATCCATTCGCGCAGGCGCGGATGCGGCCACAGGCGCAAGCCCGCCAGCACGGCGGCGATCAGCGCCGCGCCGACCAGCCAGTTCTGCCAGCGGAGGATCCAGCGGGTGAGGGCTTTGACGGCGGGATGGGCTAATAGAGCTTTCATTGCGATCGAAGCTCTGCGGAGCTTCGCTATTTCCTCAGTCTCCAAGCTGGAACCCTTCTCCCTCCGGGAGAAGGTGCCGGCAGGCGGATGAGGGTGCGGGCGGAGCGCAATGTCCCACTCCGCCCGTACCCTCACCCCAACCCCTCTCCCGATGGGAGAGGGGCTTTTTTTTTCACGCTTACGGCTTGCTCACCGTCAACGTCGTGCCACCCGGCGAACGTGCCTGGATCGTGCGGTCGTACATCGACTCGCCATACGCCGGCGGCACGATGAACTTGCCGGCGTTGGTGGCCTTGATGCGATACACGAACTGGCGCACGTCGGTGGTGGCGGCGCCGTAGATCACCACGCGGTCCTCGCGGATATCCGCGTATTCCGGCGTCCAGGTCGAGCTGGACAAGCCGATCGGCGAGCGCCACGCGCTGGCGGCCACCGTGCTGTCGCCGCCCTGGTCGTTCTGCTCGCTGCCGTCGTCCTGGTGGTCGGTCACTTCCGGCGGCGGCTGGATCACCGGCTCGAAACCGCCGGGCAGCAGGTCGACGATGGCCACGTTGGACACGCCCTCGTCGCGGGTGGCGCGGATCTTCACGTGCACGTCGATCTCCTCGCCCACCTTCACCTCGCTCAGCACCTTGCCGCTGGTGTCGGTGTACTCGCGGATGATCTCCAGGCCGTCCTTCACCGCCTTGGCCGGCGCCTCGCGGTCGTAGCCGCCCTGGCTGGCCACGTACCACGCCGGCAGCGAACCGCCGTTGATGTAGCGCAGGCGGTTGGCCGCGGCACTCCAGCTGCCGGCCTGCAGCAGGTTGCCCTGCAAGGCAGCGATGGCTTTGACACTGCCGTCGGCATGCACTTCGTCGATGCCCAGCTTGCTGACATCGCCGGCCGCGTCATTGGCATAGGCGTCCAGCGCCAGGATGGTCATCGACGAGGACAGCGTGTTGTACCAGCGATGCGACAGCGCGTAGGCGATGTTCTCCCACACGTGCGGCGACAGGTTCCTGGCCCGTTCGGGGAAGTGCTTGCCCAGCACGTAGAGCACGCTGGAGTCGCGGATCAGCGCGTCGTAGTAGTAGCCGTAGACGTAGTTCTTGTCGCGGTCGTTGCGCTCCAGCAGCTTCTGCGGGCCGGCGATCAGCTGCGCGGCCTGCTTGTCCTGCTTCAGCAACTGGTACGAAGCCGCCAGCCAGGCCGCGGCGAGGTCGTTCTTCCACTGGTCCGGATAGACGTCCTGCAGGCGCTTCTGCACCGCCGCCAGGTCGTTGGTGGTGACGTTGCCCTGGCGGGTCAGCAGATAGACGGCGTAGGCGCGCTGGCGCAGCTTGTCCAGCGAGTCCATGCCGTTGTCGCCGGCGAGCTGGCGCAGGTAGCCGTTGCCGGCGTCGAACATGTCCTTGGGCACGCTGACGCCGCGGTCGCGCGCTTCGATCAGGAAGTTCATCGCATAGGCCGACACGAACGGCTCGGCATCCGGCGTGGCCGTCCACAGGCCGAAGCCGCCCTGCCCGTTCTGGCGCGTGTGCAGCACGTCGAGGAAGCTGGACAGCGCCTCTTCGTTGCTCTGCTTCTTCTGCTCGAAGGTGGGCTGCAGCGCGTGCGCGAACACCGGCACCACCGGCCACTTCGGCAGCACCAGGCGCGGCATCGCCGAGCTGATGATCTGCTCGCTGCAGTAGTTCTGGTAGTTCACCAGATAGCTGCTCAGGCCCTGCGCCAGCACCACCGGCAGCGGCGAGATGGCGGTGTCGCGCGCGGCGTACTCGTCGTAGAGCTTCCGCAGGTCCGGCAGGTCGGCCTTGGCGCCGGCATCCACGCGGCCGACGTCGACCTGGGTGCGGTAGGCCGCGGCCGGGCGCACCGACAGATCCACGCTTTGCTTGGCCGACTTGCCGCCATAGCCCGCGCTGAAAGTCAGATTGCCCGAGCCGAGCTTGTCGGTGGCCTTCACCCGGAACAGCGCCACGCCTTCGCGCATCTCGCCCAGGCTTAAAGATTGCGTCGCCTCGCCCAGCACCTGCAGCTGCGGGCCGGTCTTCAGGGTCACCGCCACCGGCACCGGCTTGCCGCCGAGGCCGGTGAGGTTGTTGGCCACGCCGACGCTGACTTCGGCCTCGTCGCCCGGGGCCAGCGTGGTGGGCACGTTCGGCGACAGCACGAAGTCGCCGCGCACGGTGGTGGCGCCTTCGAAGGTGCCTACGCGGTCCGGCGACACGCTGACCGCCATCACGCGCAGCTTGCCGTTGAAGTAGTCCGGCACCTGGTAGGTGAGTTCCTTCTCGCCGTCGATGTCGACGATGCCGGACCAGAACGCCACCGGCTTGTCGCGCTTGCGCTTGAACGGATTCAACTGGCGGCCGATCGCGCCGTCGGCGTCGCCGCCGGGGGCGGCCATGGCCATCAGCTTCTCGAAGTCCGGCAGGATCAGGTCGAGGATCTGCGAGGTGCCCACTTCCAGCATGCGCTTGCGGAAGAAGAACTTCAGCGGATCGCCCAGCTTGTAGCGGGCCACCTGCAGGATGCCCTCGTCCACCGCGAACACCACCGCCCTGGTCGGCTGCGGCGCGCTGAGCTTAAAGGTCACCGTCTCGCCCGGCTTCACCAGCGCCGGCGCGTCGACCTTGATCGCATTGCGGCGCGCGTCGAGGTTGACCGAGAACGGCACCACGCCATAGCTCAGCGGGCTCATGAAGACCTCGTCCGAGGACGGGTCGCGGATGTACTGCACGTTGATGTAGCCGTTGCCTTCGAAGTCCGCCGGCACGGTGATGTGCTGCACCGAGCTGGTGGTGTCGGCATGGAACCAGGCGTGCGCGTAGACCTTGTCGCGCTCGATGGTGATCAGGCCGCTGCCCGCGTACGGCGCGCGCACGGCGATCTCCACCGCCTCGCCCGGGGCGTAGTCCGGCTTGCTGAGGGTGAGCTGCAGTTCGGCGTTGCGGTCCAGCGAGCGCGACACGTTGGCGTCGCCGGCCACCGAGAAGTCGACGCGGTTGACCTCGACGCGGTCGCTGCTGCGCCGGATCACCAGCGCGTAGTTGCCCGGCTTGTCGGTGGGCAGCGCGTAGTCCATGCCGGCCGCAGGAATCGCCAGCGGCTTTTCGGTGACGGTGACTTCCTTGAGCTTGGACTGGTACTTGTAGACGCCCGAATCCTGCTTGGTCAGCACCGAGATATAGCGGCGCTCGATCAGCTCGGCGCGCAGCTCCTTCAGCTCCGTCGACTTGGCGTGGCTGTCGATCGCCACCAGGTGCACGCTGCGGGTGGAGCCGCGGTTGACGTAGTCCAGGCTGTCCGCGGCGCGGTAGCCGACCAGCCAGTCGTTGCTGGAAACCAGGGTCTGCGCGGCGGCGGCGACATTGCGGCCGCCCTCGGCTTCATAGGCCTTGGCCAGGAAGTACAACTGGTAGGTGGCGTCGGCGTATTTCTTCAGGTCCAGCTCGAATTCGGCGTGGCCCTTGTCGTCGGTAGTGCCGTCCTGCAGAGCTTCTTCGTAGCCCTCCTTGGCGCGGCGCACGTCGTAGAAGTGATAGTCCGGCCAGCTGCGGAACGCCGGCCAGGCCGGACGCAGGGTGAGCGAGGCTTCGACGCGGCGGTTCTCCGCCGGCGTGCCGAACAGGTTCTGCACGTCGACCAGGCCCTTGAGCTGGTCCGGCTTGACCCAGCCCTCCGGCACCTGCTGCGACAGCTTGGCCTCGACCTTCATGCGGTCGGGCAGGAATTCCTTCACCTGCACGGTAGTGCTGCCGATCTGCGCGCCGGGCTTGCCGTCCTTGACGATGTAGAGGTTGACGGTCCAGGTGCCGGTCGGCGCGGTTTCCGCCGGCGCGTAGGAGAGCTCGCCGAAGCCGCTGGCATCCATGCTCATCGGCAGCTGCTTCACCGACACGCCGCGCGGGTCGACGATCTCCGCCTGCAGCGGCACGCCGGCCACGCTGCGCGTCCAGCTGGCGGCGCGCACGATCAGGCCGATATGGAAGGTGTCGCCCGGGCGGTAGATGCCGCGGTCGGAGAACAGATAGCTGGAGAGCTGGCCCTGGTTGGTGGCGTTGCGCTCGCCGCCGATATCGAAGCGCGAGTAGTCGAGCTGGCGGTCGTAGCTGCCGATCGGCAGGAAGGACAGATCCTCGCCCTTCTTCACCAGGTACAGCACCGGGCGCTTCTCGCGCTCCAGGCCCTTGAGCGTGGGGAAATGCACCACGCCTTCGGCGCCGGTGCTTTCGCTGAACAGGGTCTGCCCGTTCACTGCGAGCACGGACACCGTGGCGCCGGCCACCGGCTGGCCGTCGTGGATGGACTGCACGAACACGTCCTGGCTGCCGTCGACGGCGCGCTTGACCAGCATGCCGAGGTCGGTGACCACCACCAGGCGGGTGTCGGCCGGGTCGGGCGTGCTGGTGTCGGCTTCGGCGCCTTCGCCCTCGGCTTCGCCTTCGCCCTCTGCGTTGGCGCCGTCATCGGAGGCTTCGGTGGTGCGCGGCGCGGCTTCCGGGCCTTGTTCCGCCGCGGCGGCCGCTTCGGCTTTCTTCTTCTCGGCAGCGGCGTCGTAGGCCGACAGATGCAGCAGGAACACGCCGCGCTTGCCGTCCTTCAGGTACTGCGCCAGGTCGACGCCCTCGTAGCGCGCCTTGCCCGGATCGCCCTTGGGGAAACTGCGCTTCTGCTCGAAGCGGTCGACGATATGGTCTTCGCTGAAAGCGTAGTTCAGCGACGGATGCGCGTAGTTGCCTTCGTTGAGGCTGACCAGGTGCTGCAGCTGGTCCGGCAGCACGCGGCCGATTTCGACCCGCATGCCCGCCAGGTTGCGCGACACCACCGAGATGCGCTTGCTGCCGCTCAGCGACAGCAGCGAGCCGTCGGCCATGAAGCGCAGCAGCTTAGGATAGTCCGGTACGGTCAGCGCTTCCACCTTCGGCTGGCCGAGGATGTAGCCGCCGAACGACTTCAGGCCCTTCTCCACGCGCACGTAGACGCGCTGGCCGGGTTCGGCGTGGAACTTGAAGCTCTGGCCGGCTTCGTATTCGTTCTCGGTCGGCACCAGTTCCAGCTTCAGCGGCTGCGACTTGCGCAGCAGCTCTTCGCTGACCTGGGAGACCTCCCACGGGTACGGCGCATCGTCGTCGCCCTGCTCCACCTGCGGGTTGCGCTTCGGGAGGATCCACGCCTTGGTCAGGCCGGCCAGTTCGCTGTCGCGCACCGTGCCGCTGACGCCGACCACCAGCACCTGTTCGGGCTCGTACTTGTCGTTGTCGACCAGGGTCGGCGCGATCTCGTCGATGGTCAGGCTGTACAGGCCCGGCACCTTCACCGCGGTGTCGAGCTTGTCCTTGAAGGCGTCGCCGCCGCGCAGGCTGCGCACGCCCTTGTCGAGCGCGTACTTCACCGCGCCGTCGTCGCGCGGCAGGGCCAGCGGCTGCGAGTGGATCCACGCCTGCAGCTTGTACGGGTCGTAGACGACGGTGAACTTCAGCGCGCTGTCCGAGCTGCCCTTCTGGGTCAGGGTGAGCGCGATGCGCTTCTCGAACTGGGCGGTGTCCACCGGATAGTTGAAGGACACCGGCTGGATGGTCTTCTTGGCGGTGGCGTCCTGCGGGTCCTGGAAGAACTCGCCGCGGCCGAACTTCACCGTGAACGGCTCGGTGTCGAAGCCGAAATGGTCATCCGCCATCAGCACGTGCGGGGCGAAGGTCTTGGCGATGTCGAAGCGCACGTCGAAGTGCTTGCCGACCGGCCAGTCCTCGCTGGGTGCGAAGCGCAGGGTGCGGTCGTCCTGCCAGCTCCACTGCCCCTTCATCACCGGGTCCATCACCACGCCGGTGGTGACCGGCTTGCCGACGCCTTCCAGCGGCGCCGCCGAGCGCGAGAAGCGCACGACCAGGCTGTCGTAGGTGATGGTCTGCGCGGTGTAGTTGGTGATGCCCGGCTTGTTCACCTCGAAGGTGATCCGCGTCGGCTCCACCGGCTTGGGGCGGTTCTTGTACCACTCCCAGCCGAACCAGCCGCCCACGGCCAGCGCCACCACGCCGAGCACCAGGCCGGCCGACTGCAGCGGCTTGCGCTTGACGAAGGAGCCCGTGGCGGGCACCCAGCCCGGCGCGGACCAGGACACGTTGCCCAGCAGCGGCCGCAGCAGCAGCGCGATCACATGGAGCAGGCCGCGCAGCAGACGCACGGGCAACGAGAGCAGAAACCGCAGCAAATCCATAATGCTTCCTGGCAATTCATCCGATGAAGAGGCAACACCGCGCTAGGCCGGCCTCAGGCCGGAACCCGCATGCGACGACGCTGCTCCAGCGAGTGGAACAGCATGATCGACAGGTTTTCCCCTTGACGCATCCTGCCTGCGATTCCTGGCGGAATGCGGTAGCGATTGTGGCATGGCGGCGGTGGGATGTGGGCGGCGCGACGTCTTGCGCGCCTACAAATCGGAACTCTTCTCCCCGCCGGGGAGAAGATGGCGGCAGCCAGATGAGGGGTCGCTCTAGCGACAAAGTTTCAACGGCGCGAAAAAGCTTTGGAGCCTTCTCGACCCTCAGCTCACCACTCCGCCCGGCCCCTCACCCCAACCCTCTCCCCGGAGGGGAGAGGGAGCCAGGTTGTCGCAAATCGAGGGTTCTCTTAGAGCCCGGCGAGCAGCTCGCGCACCACCGGTGCAAGCTTGGGATCCTGCAGCGCCATGTGCATGGTCGCGCGGACCAGGCCGGCCTTGTTGCCGCAGTCGAAGCGGGTGCCTTCGAAGCGATAGGCCAGCACCTTGCCCTGCTCCTTGAGCAGCGCGTCGATCGCGTCGGTGAGCTGGATCTCGCCGCCGGCGCCGGGCGTGGTCTTTTCCAGCAGCTCGAAGATGCGGCCGGGCAGCACGTAGCGGCCGACCACCGCCAGGTTCGACGGCGCCTCGGACGGCTTGGGCTTTTCCACCATGTGGCGGATCTGCGCGCTGCGCGGATCGATCGGGGTGGCGTCGACGATGCCGTACTTGTCGGTGTCGCTCTGCGGCACTTCCTCCACCGCGATCACGCCGCTGGCGCCCTGGCCCTGCGCCAGCTCGGCCATCTGGCCCAGCGCGCCCTTGCCCTTGTTCCAGATCAGGTCGTCCGGAAGGATCACGCCGAACGGCTCGTCGCCGACCACGGGCTTGGCGCACAGCACGGCGTGGCCCAGGCCCAGCGCTTCGGGCTGGGTGACGAAGATGGCGCGCACGTTGCGCGGCAGCGTGCCCTGCACCAGGGCGAGCAGTTCGTCCTTGCCCTTCTCCTGCAGCTTGGCTTCCAGCTCGTAGGACTTGTCGAAGTAGTCGGCGATGGCGTGCTTGTAGCGGTTGGTGACGAACACCAGGGTATCGGCGCCGGCATCGACGGCTTCATCCACCGCGTACTGGATCAGCGGCTTGTCCAGCACCGGCAGCATTTCCTTGGCGACCACCTTGGTGGCCGGCAGGAACCGCGTGCCCAGGCCTGCCACCGGAAACACCACCTTGCGCAGAGGCTTGCTCACTCACTTCTCTCCTGATTCGTTGCGACGGATCGACACCACGTTGTCCGGCTGCGCCACGTCGCTCCAGCGGAACGACGGCAGCAGGCTGGACACGCAGCGCCTGAGGGTTTCTTCATCGTAGGCGACCGTGGCTTCGGACGCCTTCACCAGCTGCGCCTGCAGCAGGTCCCAGCTGACCTGGCGGTACTGCGCCAGGAAGATCTTGGCGTGCGCGGTCGCCGTGTAGTTTTCCAGCGGATGGAACAGCTCCTCGAACAATTTCTCGCCCGAGCGCAAACCGGTGAACACGATCGGGATCTCGGTGCCGGGCTTCTTGCCGGCCAGGCGGATCATCTGTTCGGCGAGGTCGCGGATCTTCACCGGCTCGCCCATGTCCAGCGCGAACAGCTCGCCGCCCTTGCCCAGGCTGGCCGCCTGCAGAATGAGCTGGCAGGCCTCCGGGATGGTCATGAAATAACGCGAGATTTCCGGATGGGTGATGGTGACCGGGCCGCCCGCGCGGATCTGCTTGCGGAACAGCGGCACTACCGAGCCAGCCGAATCGAGCACGTTGCCGAAGCGCACGGTGATGTAGCGCGTGGCCGAGCGTGCGTCCAGGTTCTGGCACCAGATCTCCGCGATGCGCTTGCAGGCGCCCATCACGCTGGTCGGATTGACCGCCTTGTCGGTGGAGATCAGCACGAAGCATTCGGCGTGGTGGCGGTCGGCGAGGTCCGCCATGTTGCGCGAGGCCAGCACGTTGTTGCGGAAAGCCGAACGCAATTGGCCCTGCAGCAGCGGCACGTGCTTGTAGGCGGCGGCGTGGAATACCACCTGCGGCTTGTATTCGACGAACAGGCGCGTCATCGCGGCGGGGTCGCCGCAGTCGGCCAGGATCGGGTCGAACAGCATCTCGGGGAATTCGAGGCGCAGTTCCTGCGCGATCTGGTAAAGATTGAATTCGCCGTTGTCCACCACGCACAGCGACTGCGCGCCCAGGCGCGCGACCTGCCGGCACAGCTCCGAACCGATCGAGCCGCCGCCGCCGGTGACCAGCACGCGCTTGCCGGTGAGGGTTTCGCGGATCGCGGTCCAGTCCAGCTCCACCGCATCGCGGCCGAGCAGGTCCTCGATCGCGACCTCCTTGATCTCGTTGAACTGGGCACGGCCGGCGACCACGTCTTCGAGCTTGGGCACGGTGCGGTACGGCAGGCCGGTCTGGTCGCACAGCTCGACCACGCGGCGCATTTCCTCGGTGGACGCGCCAGGCATGGCGATCAGCAGCATCTGCGCGGCCACTTCGCGCGCCAGCTCGGGCAGCAGCTCGATCCGCCCCAGCACCGGGCGGCCGTTGATGCTGGCGCCGCGCAGGCTGTCGTGGTCGTCGACGAAACCGACCACGGCGTAGCGGCTGTCGCGGTGCAGGTCGCGCGCCAGCGCCTCGCCGGCGCGGTCGGCGCCGACGATCAGCACGCGCTGCACCGGCTGCGACTGGAACATGTCGATGCGGCTGTCTTTCCAGAAACGGTAGGCCAGGCGCGGGCCGCCCAGCAGCATCGACAGCACCACCGGATAGACCAGCAGCACCGAGCGCGGCACGTCTTCCAGGCGGTTGTAGAGGAACAGGATCAGGCCGATGGCGAGCGAGCCGATCACCGTGGCGCGCAGGATGTTCCACAGGTCCGGCAGGCTGGCGAAGCGCCACAGGCCGCGGTACAGGCCGGTCCAGTTCAGCACCATGCCCTGCACGGCCAGCACCAGCGGAAATTCCAGCAGGTGGAAGTGCACCGTCACGTCGCCGACCAGCGCATAGCGCAGCGACTTGGCGATCCACCAGGCCAGCGCCGCCATCAGCAGGTCGTGCAGCACGACGGCCGCACGCGGATGGATGACAGCGATCAGTTTACGTAGCGACATGACTGGCCTTGTGCTGGATACGCCACCGACAGTAGCGCTTGGCGAGCACCCAAGCTGCGCCGGCGATCAAATACGTGACGACGCAGATCGTCCATCCCCAACCTGGACAGAACCATGACAACCACGCCAGCGGCGCCGCCATCACCAGGTTCCAGGCCAGGTAGCACGCGCCCCCCTGCGCGTGCGACATGCCACTGCGAACCAGCCATTGGTACAGGTGTTCGCGGTGCGGAGTGTACCAGCGCCGTCCTTTCAGAAAGCGGCTCAGCAGGGTAAGGCTGGCGTCCGTTATGAAGGATGAACTGAGGATCACGGCCGGCCACAGCAGGCCGTGGTCGACCCGCCACAGCAGCGCGGTGAAGGCGAACAGCAGGAAACCCAGGGTGCCGCTGCCCACGTCGCCCATGAAGATCGACGCCCGCGGCCGGTTGTAGCACCAGAAACCCAGCGCGGCGGCTGCCAGGCAGGCGGCGGACACGGCCAGCGCCGGCTGCCCCGCCCCACCCGCCAGCACGGCCAGCCCCACCGCCACGAACAGGCATTGCTGGGCCAGGATGCCGTCGATGCCGTCCATGAAGTTGTGCAGGTTGATGCTCCAGGCCCCACCCAGCACCAGCAAGGGCAGCCACAGCCAGGACAGCGCCCCGAAGCTCAGCGCACCGCCGAACAGCAGGCAGGCCCCGAGCTGCACGCCCAGACGCGGCAGTACGGGCAGCGAATGATGGTCGTCCCACCAGCCGATCGCGGCCACCAGGGCGGTGGCCAGCGCGAACGCCAGGGCGAGGTAGCACGGCCATGCCGGCGCGAACAGCAGCAGCGCCCACGGCGCGGTCGCCAGCACCGCGATCACCATGCCGATGCCGCCGCCGCGCGGGGTGGGGATCGAATGCGAGCGGCGCTGGCCGGGGTGGTCGAGCATGCCGCGGCGGTGGGCGTAGGCGACCGCGCCGCGCACCACCAGCAAGGCGAGCACGAACGCAGCCAGCACCATTCCAGAGGCCGGCACCAGGGGCAGCATCATCGCGACCTCACTCGTTGGCGACGCCGTGGATCGGGCGGATCGTGCTCCAGCTCTTGCAGCTCGGGCATTGCCAGTGGTGCGCCTTGGCGCCGAAGCCGCAGCGGCTGCAGCGGTACATGGCCTGGCCTTCCAGCAGCTTCTTGGTGAGGTCGCGCAGGATCAGGAAGTTCTCGCGCGCCTCGCCTTCGACCTTGTCCATGGTGGCATCGATCAGCGCCATCAGGCCGCGCACCGACGGCCGCTGGCGCAGCTGCGAAGTAAGGAAATCGATCGCCATGCGCTCGCCGTCGCGCTGCTGGTACAGGCGGGTGAGCGCGAGCACCGGCGAGATGCCGTGGTAGCGCTCCAGGATGTCGCGCAGGAACCGCTCGGCGCGTTCCATCTGCTGCGAGCGCGCATAGCTGTTGAGCAGCGGCGGCAGGATTTCCGGCACGAAGGCGATATCCGCCTCCACCGCTGCCTCGTAGGCTTCGATGGCCTGGGCGTGCTCGCCGTCCTCGGCGTGCAGGCGGCCGGTGAGCATGAAGGCGCGCACGCTGTCGGGCTGGCAGGTGAAGGCCTGGCGCAGGTATTCGCGGGCGTCCTGGCGCGCGCCGTGCTGGCGGGCCTGTTCGGCCAGCTCGCAATAGAACTGCGCGATCATGCCGGCCTCGTCTTCGCCGGTCATCGCTTCGAGGCGGCGCGCGTGTTCGATCGCCTTGTGCCAGTCGCGTTCGTGCTGGTAGATCGCGATCAGATGGCGCAGCGCGGACGGCGCGTGCGCATCCATCGCCACCAGGTCGGAGAACAGCGTTTCGGCGCGGTCGAGCAGGCCGGCGCGCATGTAGTCCTCGCCCAGTTCCAGCAGCGCGACGGTCTTCATCGCATCGGACAGGCCGGGCCGCGAAACCAGGTGCTGGTGCAGGCGGATCGCGCGGTCCACTTCGCCGCGGCGGCGGAACAGGTTGCCCAGGGCGAGATGCGTTTCAACCGTGTCGCGGTTGTATTCCGCCAGGCGCAGGAACACTTCGATCGCCTTGTCCTGCTCTTCGTTGAGCAGGTAGTTCAGGCCGCGGAAGTAATCGGAGGACAGCTCGCTGACTTGCGCGCCCGAGCGCTTCGCTCCGGCGCTCCGGGCGGTCCACCAGCCACTGGCGAAAGCGACCGGGATCAGCAGGGCCAGCACATAGAGGGCGATCATGCGTCGGCGGGCAGCTTGGAATCCGTGCCGCGGGCGTTCTGCCTGCGCTGGCGGCGGTGCCGCGCGCTGGTGCCCAGCCATGCGGTGAGCCCACCCAGCAGCCAGCCCAGCGCCATCGCGGCGAGCAGGGCCGCACCCTTGGGCAGCTGGAAGCGCGCGAAGCCGAGGTCGTAACCGACGAGGTCGGCATTGAGCGCGCCCAGCGCCACGCCGGCGGCGATAAAGAGCAGGAGAACGAGCGTGACGATCAATCGCATGCCCGGGACTTTAACCGATTGGTGCCTACCGGCACAGGCGTCCGCGGGGCCGCGTTCATGCGGCGCGGAGCGTCTTCCAATTCACGACGCGCAGACAAAAAAGAAGGCAGGACCGGCTCGACGCCGCCTGCCTTCATCGCTTGCCTGCTCCCGCTTTAAGCGGACGCTGCTGCTTCAGCTTCGGCCAGGGCCTGGTTGACGCGTTCGCGCAATTCCTTGCCCGGCTTGAAATGCGGTACGTGCTTACCCGGCAGCGCCACCGCTTCGCCGGTCTTGGGATTGCGGCCCATGCGCGGCGGACGGTAGTGCAGCGCGAAGCTGCCGAAACCGCGGACTTCGATGCGTTCGCCGTGCGAAAGCGCGTTGCTCATCTGTTCGATGACGCTCTTGACGGCCAGCTCGACGTCGCTGAAGGCCAGATGGGTCTGGCGCCGTGCCAGCGCTTCGATCAATTCGGATTTGGTCATGGGTCCCCAATGTCCGTGACGATGGAACCACGGGGCGGCGAGCGCCGCCCCGTGTCGTGCGTGTATTGCTTAGTCAGCCTTGTTCAGCTGCTCTTTCAGCAGAGCGCCGAGCTTGGTGGTACCGCCGGTAGCCGACGTGTACTCCTGCATGGCGTCGTGCAGATCCTCTTCATCCTTGGCGCGGATGGAGAGCTGCAGCTGGCGACCCTTGCGGTCCATGCCGGTGAACTTGGCTTCGACCTTGTCGCCCACCTTCAGGTGCTGGGTGGCGTCGTCGATGCGCTCCTTGGCGATGTCGTTGGCACGGAGGTAACCCTCCACGCCCTCGCCCAGGTCGATCACCGCACCCTTCGCGTCGACTTCCTTCACGATGCCGTTGACGATGGTGCCGCGCGTGTTGGTCGCCATGAACTGACCGAACGGATCCTGCTCCATCTGCTTGATGCCGAGGGAGATGCGCTCGCGCTCCGGATCCACCGCCAGCACCACGGCCTCGATCTCGTCGCCCTTCTTGAAGTTGCGCACGAGGTCTTCGCCGGTGCCCTGCCAGGAGATGTCGGACAGGTGAACCAGGCCGTCGATGCCGCCGTCCAGGCCGATGAAGATGCCGAAGTCGGTGATCGACTTGATCTGGCCGGACACCTTGTCGCCCTTCTTGTGCATGGCGGCGAAGGCTTCCCACGGGTTCGAGCGGGTCTGCTTGATACCCAGCGAGATGCGGCGACGCTCTTCATCCACGTCCAGCACCATCACTTCGGTCTCGTCGCCGACCTGCACCACCTTGGCCGGGTTGACGTTCTTGTTGGTCCAGTCCATTTCGGACACGTGGACCAGGCCTTCCACGCCCGGCTCGATCTCGACGAAGCAGCCGTAATCGGTGACGTTGGAGACCTTGCCGAACAGGCGGCTGCCGACCGGGTAGCGGCGAGCGATGGCGACCCACGGGTCGTCGCCCAGCTGCTTCAGGCCCAGCGACACGCGGTTGCGCTCGCGGTCGTACTTCAGCACGCGGACATCCAGCTCGTCGCCGACGTTGACGACTTCGGACGGGTGACGCACGCGCTTCCACGCCATGTCGGTGATGTGCAGCAGGCCATCGATACCGCCCAGGTCCACGAACGCGCCGTAGTCGGTGAGGTTCTTGACGGTGCCCTTGACCACCGCGCCTTCGGTCAGGCGCTCAAGCAGCTTCTCGCGCTCCTCGGAGAACTCGGTCTCGACGACGGCGCGGCGGCTGACGACCACGTTGTTGCGCTTGCGGTCCAGCTTGATGATCTTGAACTCGAGGTCCTTGCCCTCGAGGTACACCGGGTCGCGCACCGGGCGCACGTCGACCAGCGAGCCCGGCAGGAAGGCGCGGACGTCCTTGATGTCGACGGTGAAACCGCCCTTGACCTTGCCGGAGATCTTGCCGGTGATGGTCTCTTCCTTCTCGAAGGCCGCCTCGAGGTCGTCCCATACCATGGAACGCTTGGCCTTCTCGCGGGAGAGCTTGGTCTCGCCGAAGCCGTCTTCCAGTGCGTCAAGAGCGACCTTTACTTCGTCGCCCACCTGCACCTCGAGCGTGCCGCTCTCGTCCTTGAACTGCTCGATCGGGACGATGCCTTCGCTCTTGAGGCCGGCGTTGATCACGACGACGTCGTTGCGGATTTCCACAACGATACCGCTGACGATCGCGCCCGGCTTCAGCTTGGAGATGGCCTGTTGGCTCTGTTCAAACAGCTCGGCAAAACTTTCAGTCATGTTGATTCCAGAAATGAGAAAAGGCCTGCTCCACGGTGCGCATGGGAATGTTTGCGCAATGCGGATCGGCCCACCGGTTGTGGGTGTCTTAGGAGGAAGTTCCCCTTCGGCACCGTTGACCAAAATCCCGCGCCAGGCGCGGGCACCTTATGCCTTCAGGCAGCCGGGTGAGGCTGCAGGACGGCAAGTACTTTCGCGACGACGGCCTCGATGTCCATGCCGGTGCTATCCACCAGTACCGCATCGTCGGCCGGCTTGAGCGGCGCAACGGTGCGGGACGCATCCCTGGCATCGCGCGCCTCGATCTCTCGCTGAAGGCCGGAGAGTGTAACGCTGAGACCCTTTGCTTTCAACTGTTTATAGCGCCTTTTCGCCCTTTCGGCGGCGCTCGCGGTCAGGAACACCTTGTAGGGGGCGTCCGGGAAGATCACGGTGCCCATGTCGCGCCCGTCGGCGACCAGGCCCGGGGCCTTGCGGAAACCCAGCTGCAGGTCGACCAGGGCAGCCCGCACCGAGGGGATCGAGGCGATCGCCGAGGCCGCCGCGCCGGCGGTTTCGGTGCGCAGTTCGTCGGTGGCGTCGTGGCCGTTGACCAGCACATGGGTCTCGCCGCCGTCCGGGGCGGCCTGGAAGCGGATCTTCACGTGCTGGGCGCAGCGGGTGACCGCCTCGGCGTCGGACAGGTCCAGGCCCTCCATGCCAGCCGCGTAGCCGACCGCCCGGTACAGCGCGCCCGAATCCAGCAGGCGCCAGCCCAGATGCTCGGCAACCAGCCGGCTGACGGTGCCTTTTCCGGATCCCGAGGGCCCGTCGATGGTCAGTACGGGAACGGGGGTCGAGGGACTCATCGGGGCTCCGGCGGCAGGCAAACCATTATGTTAACGCGTTGACCCCACCCGGAGCGCATGCTATCTAGCCGGCCGCCTCCGTCCTGCCGCGTGCCCAAGCCCTGCCATGAGCGACGACCTTCAAAGCGAGTTCCAGCAAGCCGCCGAGGACGTCCAGGGCCTGGGCGAGCGCCCGGACAACGACACCCTGCTCAAGCTCTACGCGCTCTACAAGCAGGGCTCCGAGGGCGACGTGCAGGGCCCGGTGCCGGGCTTCTTCGACTTCGTCGGCACCGCCAAGTACGAGGCCTGGGCCAAGCTGCGCGGCAGCTCGCGCGACGACGCCATGCGCCGCTATATCGCCCTGGTGCACCAGCTGCTGGCCTGAAGCCTTGCTTTTGGGCCCGCTCAGCGGGCACATTCATACGACCGTTTGAACTGACTCCGGGCCGTATGGACTACCCCCATCTCTTCGCGCCGCTCGATCTGGGCCACACCATCCTGCCCAACCGCATCCTGATGGGCTCGATGCATACGGGCCTGGAGGACAAGGCCGCCGACTACGACAAGCTCGCCGCATATTTCGCCGAGCGCGCCCGCGGCGGTGTCGGGCTGATGGTCACCGGCGGCATCGCGCCGAGCATCGAAGGCTGGCTGAAGCCGTTCGGCGGCCGCCTCTCCATGCCCTGGCACGTGGCGCGGCACCGCAAGCTGACGCAGGCGGTGCACGCCGAGGGCGGCAAGCTGTGCCTGCAGATCCTGCATGCCGGGCGCTACGGCTATCACCCGTTGTCGGTGGCGCCGTCGAAGCTGAAGTCGCCGATCACCCCGTTCACGCCGCGCGGGCTCTCCTCGCGCGGGGTGGAGCGCACCATCGCCGACTTCGTGCGCTGCGCGAAGCTGGCGCGCGAGGCCGGCTACGACGGCGTCGAGGTGATGGGCTCGGAGGGTTACCTGATCAACCAGTTCCTGGCCGAGCGCACCAACCGCCGCAGCGACGGCTGGGGCGGCAGCGCGGCCAGGCGCGCCCGTTTTCCGCTGGAAATCGTGCGCCGCATGCGCGAAGCGGTGGGCCGCGACTTCATCATCATCTACCGCCTGTCGATGCTGGACCTGGTCGAGCAAGGCCAGGACTGGGACGAGATCGTCGCGCTGGCCAAGGCCATCGAAGCCGCCGGCGCCAGCATCATCAACACCGGCATCGGCTGGCACGAGGCGCGCATTCCCACCATCGTCACCAGCGTGCCGCGCGCCGGTTTCGCCTGGGTGACGCGCAAGCTGAAGGGCGAGGTCGGCATTCCGCTGATCACCACCAACCGCATCAACATGCCCGACGTGGCGGAGCGGATCCTGGCCGAAGGCGATGCCGACATGGTCTCGATGGCGCGGCCGCTGCTGGCCGATCCGGACTGGGCGAAAAAAGCCCGCGCCGGACGCGCCGACCGCATCAACACCTGTATCGCCTGCAACCAGGCCTGCCTCGACCACGTGTTCCAGAACCAGCGCGCCAGCTGCATGGTGAACCCGCGCGCCTGCCACGAAACCGAGCTGACGATTACGCCGGCCGCGCAGCGCAAGCGCATCGCCGTGGTCGGCGCAGGCCCCGCCGGCATGGCCTGCGCCAGCACGCTGGCCGAGCGCGGGCACGAGGTCACCCTGATCGACCAGGCCGACGAGATCGGCGGCCAGTTCAACTACGCCAAGCAGATTCCCGGCAAGGAGGAATTCCACGAGACGCTGCGCTATTTCCGGCACCGGCTGGCCGACCTCGGCGTGACGCTGCGCCTGCGCACCAAGGCGGACGTAGCCACACTGCGCGGCTACGACGAAGTAGTCATCGCCACCGGCATTGCGCCGCGCAAGGTGGCCTTCCCCGGCAGCGACGATGCGCGCGTGCTCAGCTATCTGGACGTGCTCGCGCATAACCGGCCGGTCGGCCAGCGGGTGGCCATCATCGGCGCCGGCGGCATCGGCTTCGACGTGGCCGAATTCCTGGTCGAACACGCGCCCTCCCCAACCACCGACGTGGCCCGCTGGACGCGCGAATGGGGCGTGGACATGCATCTCGATGCACGCGGCGGCCTGCTCGCCGCGGCGCCGGAAAAACCGGCGCGGCAGATCTGGCTGATGCAGCGTTCCGAAGGCCGCCCCGGCGCGCGCCTCAACAAGACCACCGGCTGGGTGCATCGCGCCACGCTGAAGAACAAGCAGGTCGCCATGCTGGGCGGGGTGAGCTACGACCGCCTCGACGAGGCCGGCCTGCACATCAGCATCGACGGCAAGGCGCAGCTGCTGCCGGTCGACCACGTGATCGTCTGCGCCGGCCAGGAACCGCTGCGCGAGCTGGCCGACGCCCTGCTCGCCGCCGGCCTCACGCCGCACGTGATCGGCGGCGCCGACATGGCTGCCGAACTGGATGCCAAGCGGGCGATCGCCCAGGGCACGCGGCTGGCCAGCACCCTCTGAGGGGCTGGTCGGCGCGGCGTCGCGGGAGTTTCGGAGCGCGAAAAAGAAAGCGCCCCGCAAGACGACGCGTCGATAGCGGGCCAGGGGGAGGGGGCCGGGTATCGCGGGGGTAGCGTCGCTGCGGGGCGAGGGTCGCCGCCACCTGGGGGGAGGGGACGGTGGCGGGACGAACGAAAGGATAGGTTCGACACCGCATCTAAACCAATATATATTTTCGACGTAACTTATATGTAAACCCTATATGTTCGATTTCCGCCAGCTGCGTTACTTCGTCGCCGTCGCCGAGGAGCTCAGCTTCACGCGCGCCTCGCAGCGCCTGCATATCTCCCAGCCGCCGCTGTCCCAGCAGATCCAGGCCCTGGAAGCGGACCTCGGCGTACGCCTGCTGGACCGCGACAAGCGCAACGTGGCCCTGACCGAGCCCGGCCGCGTATTCCTGGAGCAGGCCCGGCAGATCCTGGCCAAGGCCGACGAGGCGCGCAGCCAGGTGGCGCAGGCCGCCGCCGGCTTCAGCGGGCAGCTGCGGCTGGCCTACACGGTCTCGGTGACCTTCCACCCTTCCCTGCCGCAGACCCTGCTGCGCTACGGGCGCCACGCGCCGCACGTGCGGGTGATCCTTACCGAGATGTATACCGAGCCGCAGTTCGCCGCCCTGCTCAGCGGCGAGCTGGACGTGGGCTTCGTGCGCGACCTGCCCAAGCACGAGGCGGATACGCACGCCCTGCGCATCGACGAGATCGACCGCGAGCCCCTGCTGCTGGCCCTGCCCTCCGAGCACCCGCTGGCCGCGCGCCGGCGGATCTGGCTGCGCGAAGTGGCCGACGCCCCGTTCGTGGTGCAGCCGCGCGAACTGGCCGCCACCCTGTACGACCGCCTGACCCTGATCGCCGCCAAGGCCGATTTCCACCCGCTGATCCGCCAGCACGCACAACAGATCAACGGCTTGCTGATGCTGGTGGCGGCCGGCATGGGGCTGGCGCTGATCCCGGCCTCGATGTGCACGGTGAGCCTGGCCGGGGTCAGCTATGTGGAGCTGGAAGACCCGGACGCCTACATGCTGCTGGCCGTCGCCAGCCGCCGGGACGACGCCTCGCCGGTGCTGGCCCAGTTCCTATCCCTGGTGGCCGAAGCGCGCTCCGTACCGAATTTGTTGTGAATACATACTTGTTCCAAGGCAATCAAGCGGCTACACTTGCGAGCTTGTCTTTTCCCGTTAGTGTCAGGAGCTGGCCGTGAAGGTGCTTTCCTCTTTGAAGTCCGCCAAGCAGCGGCACCGTGACTGCAAGGTTGTGCGCCGTCGCGGCAAGGTGTTCGTGATCTGCAAGAGCAACCCGCGTTTCAAGGCCCGTCAGCGCTGAGTTTCAGCCGCGACGAGTCATAAGAAGGGCCGCATTCGCGGCCCTTTTTTATGGCCTGGATTTCGTACGACGTAGGTTGGGGTGAGCCGCAGGCGAACCCCAACATCGCAGACTTCATATGCATCGTGCTGTTGGGGTTCGCCTGCGGCTCACCCCAACCTACGGCGATCGGTCAGCTGTAGCGCACGCCGATGATCACATACCGCTTCGTGCCATTCGGTGCCTGGAACTCGAAGCTGTCCTCTGCGCTCTTGCCGATCAGCGCGCGGGCGATCGGCGAAGACACCGCGATCAGGCGCTGTTTGATGTCCGCCTCCAGGTCGCCGACGATCTGGTAGGTCACCGCCTCGCCGCTGTCTTCGTCTTCCAGGTCCACGATGGCGCCGAACACCACGCGCGAACCGGGATTGAGCCGCGTCACGTCGATCACCTCGGCGGTCGACAGCGCCGCTTCGAGTTCGGCGATGCGCCCCTCGGTGAAGCTCTGCTGCTCGCGCGCCGCGTGGTACTCGGCGTTTTCCTTCAGGTCGCCATGCGCGCGCGCCTCGGCGATGGCCGCGATGATGCGCGGCCGGTCGGACGACTTCAGGCGTTCCAGTTCGCTGCGCAGGCGCTCGGAACCGGCCTTGGTGATGGGGGGACGACTCATGCTTTCAGCTCCTTGTGCAGCTCCTGCAAGCTGTGCACTTCACCGGCGCCGTGGTAGTCCAGCGAATGCACCAGGGCACGGGCACCGGCGACGGTGGTTGAGTAGGTGACGCGATGCTGCAGGGCTTCGCGGCGGATCGAGAACGAGTCGGCGATGGCCTGCTTGCCCTCGGTGGTGTTGACGATATAGACGATCTCGCCGTTCTTGATCAGGTCGACGATATGCGGGCGGCCCTCGGCCACCTTGTTGATGCGCTCGCAGGCCACGCCGCGCTCGGCCAGGTACTGGGCGGTGCCTTCGGTAGCGACCAGGCTGAAACCGCGCGACACCGCGTCCCTGGCCACCGGCAGCAGGCGGTCCTTGTCGGCATCGCGCACCGACACGAACACCTTGCCCTTCGGCGGCGTCTTGATGCCGGCCGCGTCGTGGCCGCGCGCGAAGGCGGCGCCGAAGCTGCGGCCCACGCCCATCACTTCGCCGGTGGAACGCATCTCGGGGCCGAGGATCGGGTCCACGTTCTGGAACTTCAGGAACGGGAAGATCGCTTCCTTCACCGAGTAGTACGACGGAATCACTTCCTTGGTGGCGTTCTGCGCGATCAGCGAGCGGCCGGCCATGGCGCGCGCGGCGATCTTGGCCAGCGGCACGCCGGTGGCCTTGGACACGAACGGCACCGTGCGCGAAGCACGCGGGTTCACTTCCAGGATGAACACGGTCTCGCCCTGGATGGCGAACTGGGTGTTCATCAGGCCGATCACCTTCAGCTCCCTCGCCATCAGCGCGGACTGGCGGCGCAGCTCGTCCTGCACTTCCTTGGACAGCGAATACGGCGGCAGCGAGCAGGAGGAGTCGCCGGAATGCACGCCGGCTTCCTCAATGTGCTCCATGATGCCGCCCACCAGCACGTTGCCTTCGGCGTCGGCGATGATGTCCACGTCCACTTCGACCGCGTGGTCAAGGAAGCGGTCCAGCAGCACCGGCGAATCATTCGACACCTGCACCGCCTCGCGGATGTAGCGCGAGAGGTCGGCGTCGCCGTAAACGATTTCCATCGCGCGGCCGCCCAGCACGTAGCTCGGGCGCACCACCAGCGGGTAACCGATTTCGCGCGCCAGCACCAAGGCCTCGTCGGCATTGCGCGCGGTGCGGTTCGGCGGCTGCTTCAGGCCGATCTTCTCGATCATCTGCTGGAAGCGCTCGCGGTCCTCGGCCAGATCGATCGAATCCGGCGAGGTGCCGATCACCGGCACGCCGGCCGCCTCGAGCGAGCGAGCCAGCTTCAGCGGGGTCTGGCCGCCGTACTGCACGATCACGCCCTTCGGCTTTTCGAGATCGACGATCTCCAGCACGTCTTCCAGCGTCAGCGGCTCGAAGTACAGGCGGTCGGAGGTGTCGTAGTCGGTGGACACGGTTTCCGGGTTGCAGTTGACCATGATGGTCTCGAACCCGTCCTCGCGCAGCGCCAGCGCCGCGTGCACGCAGCAGTAGTCGAACTCGATGCCCTGGCCGATGCGGTTCGGACCGCCGCCCAGCACCATGATCTTGTCGCGGTCGGTGGGGTTGGCTTCGCACTCTTCCTCGTAGGTCGAGTACATGTAGGCGGTGTGGGTGGCGAACTCGGCGGCGCAGGAGTCCACGCGCTTGTACACCGGGCGCACGCCCAGCGTGCGGCGCAGGTGGCGCACGGCGGCTTCGTCGGTGTCGGTGAGTTCGGCGATGCGTGCGTCGGCGAAGCCCATGCGCTTGAGCTCGCGCATGCGCAGTGCGTCCAGCGCACTGATGCCCTGCGCCTGCACCTCGTTCTCGGTCAGCACGATGTCTTCGAACGCAGCGAGGAACCACGGATCGACGCGGCTGAGGCCATACACCTCTTCCAGCGACAGCCCGGCGCGGAACGCATCGCCCAGGTGGAACACGCGGTCGGGACGCGGCTCGCGCAGCTCGCGCTTGAGCGCGGCCAGGCCGTCGTCGGTGCTGAAGTCGACGCCGGTCGGGTTGAGGCCGGTCTTGCCGATCTCCAGGCCGCGCAGCGCCTTCTGCAGCGATTCGTGGAAGGTGCGGCCCATCGCCATCACCTCGCCCACCGACTTCATCTGGGTGGTCAGGCGTGCATCGGCCGAGGGGAATTTCTCGAAGGCGAAGCGCGGAATCTTCGTGACCACGTAGTCGATGCTCGGCTCGAACGAGGCCGGGGTGAGACCGCCGGTGATGTCGTTCTTCAGCTCGTCCAGCGTGTAGCCCACGGCCAGCTTGGCCGCGATCTTGGCGATCGGAAAGCCGGTGGCCTTGGAGGCCAGCGCCGAGGAACGCGACACGCGCGGATTCATCTCGATCACCACCACGCGGCCGTCCTCGGCATTGATGCCGAACTGCACGTTGGAGCCGCCGGTGTCCACGCCGATCTTGCGCAGCACGGCGATCGAGGCGTCGCGCAGGCGCTGGTATTCCTTGTCGGTAAGCGTCTGCGCCGGCGCCACGGTGATCGAGTCACCGGTGTGCACGCCCATCGGATCGAGGTTTTCGATCGAGCACACGATGATGCAGTTGTCCGCCTTGTCGCGGACCACTTCCATCTCGAATTCCTTCCAGCCCAGTACCGATTCCTCGACCAGGATTTCATGCACCGGCGAAAGATCGAGGCCGCGCTTGGCGATCTCCTCGAATTCTTCCTTGTTGTAGGCGATGCCGCCGCCGGAGCCGCCCAGGGTGAAGCTGGGGCGGATGATGGTGGGGAAGCCGACCTTGACCTGGATCTCCAGCGCCTGCTCGAAGTTGCGGGCGACTTCGGCCTTCGGGCATTCCAGGCCGATGTCCT
This sequence comes from Dyella sp. 2RAB6, assembly GCF_052115385.1. NCBI lineage: Bacteria > Pseudomonadati > Pseudomonadota > Gammaproteobacteria > Lysobacterales > Rhodanobacteraceae > Dyella > Dyella sp. 2RAB6. Next base: position 21,523 of record NZ_JBFRGP010000015.1, on the reverse strand, counting down.
TCATGGCGATGCGGAACAGCTCGCGGTCCTCGGCCATGCGGATGGCTTCGCGCGAGGCACCGATCAGCTCGACGCCGTACTTCTCCAGCACGCCGTTGTCGGCCAGGTCCAGCGCGCAATTGAGGCCGGTCTGGCCGCCCATGGTGGGCAGCACCGCGTCCGGGCGCTCCTTGGCGATGATGCGTTCCACCGTCTGCCAGTTGATCGGCTCGATGTAGACCGCGTCGGCGGTCTCCGGGTCGGTCATGATCGTGGCGGGGTTGGAGTTCACCAGGATCACCCGGTAGCCCTCTTCCTTCAGCGCCTTGCAGGCCTGCGCGCCGGAGTAGTCGAACTCGCAGGCCTGGCCGATCACGATCGGGCCGGCGCCGATGATCAGGACGCTCTTGATGTCTGTGCGCTTGGGCATCTCAGCGGGACTCCTGCATCAGCTTGGCGAAACGTTCGAAGAGGTAACCGATGTCGTGCGGGCCGGGGCTCGCTTCCGGGTGGCCCTGGAAGCAGAACGCCGGACGGTCGGTGAGCGCGAAGCCCTGCAGCGAGCCGTCGAACAGCGAGCTGTGGGTGACCCGCACATTCGCCGGCAAGGTGGCCGGGTCGACCGCGAAACCGTGGTTCTGCGAGGTGATCAGCACGCGGCCGTCGTCGTGGTCCTTCACCGGATGGTTGGCGCCGTGGTGGCCGAACTTCATCTTCAAGGTCTTGGCGCCCAGCGCCAGGCCCATGATCTGGTGGCCCAGGCAGATGCCGAACAGCGGGATCTTCGCGTCCAGCAACTGCCGCGTGGCGGCCACCGCGTAGTCGCAGGCCGCCGGGTCGCCGGGGCCGTTGGACAGGAACACGCCGTCCGGCTTCATTGCCAGCACCTCGGCGGCGGGCGTCTGCGCCGGCACCACGGTGATGTCGCAGCCCTGCGCGGCGAGCAGGCGCAGGATGTTGAACTTCACGCCGTAGTCGTAGGCCACCACCTTGAAGCGCATGGCCGGCTGTTCGAAGGCCTGGCGATCGAGGTCGTAGGTGCCTTCCTTCCAGGCGTAGGGCTTGGTCACGCTGACCACCTTGGCCAGGTCCATGCCGTTGAGGCCAGGGAAGGCTCGCGCCTTGGCCAGTGCGGCCTCGGCGTCGACGTGTTCGCCGGCGACGATGCAGCCGGCCAGCGCGCCCTTGTCGCGCAGGATGCGGGTCAGGCGGCGGGTATCGATGCCGGCGATGGCGACGATGCCTAGGCGCTTGAGGTAATCGGGCAGGCTTTCCGTGCTGCGCCAGTTGCTCGCGCGGCGCGGTACGTCGCGCACGATCAGGCCGGCGGCATGCACGGCCAGGGATTCGGCGTCCTCGGCGTTGACGCCGGTGTTGCCGATATGGGGATAGGTCAGGGTCACGAGCTGACGCGAGTACGAGGGATCGGTGAGGATCTCCTGGTAGCCGGTCATGGCGGTGTTGAACACCACCTCGCCGACGGTTTCACCAGTCGCACCCACGGCCTGGCCGTGAAATACGCTGCCGTCTTCGAGAGCAAGCAGAGCGGGAATAGGCATGGAGGGGGCCGCCTTTTAGGTGCAGCAAAGTCCGCAAGCCGCTGCTAGCTGGCTTGTGGACCTTGGTCGAGGAAAGTCTTTGGGCGGGTTGCAATGATAGGTGCGAAGGCCGGTTCTGTCCACCGATCTCTGCCTCGAAAACCGGCGTGAACGGAGCGTGTTGTTGTCCGCGGGGCGGCGGCGCAGGCGCTACACTAGCGCCCGTTCCAATGGAGATGCACACGCCTATGAGCGCTGCCGTTCTGCTCGATCCTGCCCGTCTCGACCGACCGGATACGGATATCAGGCTGGAACCCTTCCCGTTCCTGATCGCCCACGGGCAGCTCCCGGACGAGTCGCGCAGCGACCTGGAACGCGATTTCCCGCGCTACGCCAGCGCCGGCTTCTTCCCCTACGACGCCAGCGATTGCGGCCCCACCGTCAATGCGCTGGTCGGGCGGCTGACCACCCCGGAGTTCGCCAGCGCGATCGGCAAGCGCTTAGGCATCGAGAACCTGGGCAGCTACCCCACCCTGGTCACCCTGTGCCGCTCGCTCAACAAGCGCCACGGCACCATCCACACCGACAGCAAGTCCAAGGTGGCCACCGCCCTGCTCTACCTCAACACGCAGTGGCCGGACACCAGCGACGGCTGCCTGCGCTTCCTCGGCAGCATCGACAATATCGACGACATCGTGGCGCCGGAACTCAAGCCCCTGTACGGCGAGTTCGCGGTGTTCAAGCGCTGCGACAACTCCTTCCACGGCCACCTGCCCTACGAGGGCGAGCGCCGGGTGATCCAGGTGGCCTGGCTCACCAGCGAGGAGGAAAAGCTGCGCAAGACCAAGCGCGGCAAGTTCGCCCGCGCCTTCAAGAAGCTGTTCGGCTCGCTGGACCGCCGGCTGGGCGCGGACCGCGACCGCAGCGCCGCCCACCGCGACTGAGCCGCCGCTTCGACGGCGGATTCCACCTAACACCCGCCTTGGCGTAGCATCGGCCAATTGGACCGCTTGCATCCTAAGGAGAGGGCATGCCCGTCGTCGTCATGCTGTCCCTGGCCCTGCAGATCGGTTGCGCCGTGCACGTGGTGCGCAGCGGGCGGCCGATGTACTGGATCTGGCTGATCCTGATCGGCTCCTATCTTGCGGTGGTGGTCTACGTGCTGGCCGCCGTGCTGCCCGACCTGCGCCGCGACCCGCGCGGCCGCAAGGCCGCCGGCACGGCCATGCGGGTGATCGATCCGCAGCGCCGCCGCCGCGAACTGCAGCGCCGGCTGGAACTGAGCAACACCATCGACAACCGCCGCCGGCTGGCCGAGGAATGTCTGCAGCTGGGCGACCATGCCAATGCCCAGGAGCTGTTCCAGAGCCTGCTCACCGGCATGTATGCGACCGAACCCACCTTCATGCTCGGCCTGGCTCAGGCCCAGGCCGAAGGCGGCGACCCCGCCGCGGCCCGGCACACGCTGGAGGCGCTGATCGCGGCCAATCCCGGCTTCAAGTCCAGCGAAGGCCACCTGCTCTACGCCCGCTGCCTGGAAGACCTGGGTGACACCGAGGCAGCGCTGCAGGAATTCCGCGTACTGGCCGACAGCTATCCCGGCGAGGAAGGCCGCTTCCGCTACGGCCGCCTGCTCGGCCGGCACCAGCGCCATTCCGAAGCGCGCGACGTGTTCGAAGCGCAGCTGCGCCGCGCCAAGCTGATGCCCGGCTACTACCGCCGCAAGGAACAGGCCTGGCTGAAGGCTTCCAGGCAGGAACTGTCGCGCCTGGATGCCAGCGCGGTCGAGCCGTGAGTACGGCGGGCGGGCCAGGGTGAGTCCCGTCGCGCTGCATACCCTGTTCGAGGCGCTGGCCTACGCGATCGGTTTCCGCACCTTCCTGTGGACGCGCAAGAAGATCGCGCCGCAGGCGTTCTCGCACGACGACCACCTGGCCTGGGTCGGCGTCGGCGCCATCGTCGGTGCGGCGCTGGGCGCCAAGCTGTCGTTCTGGCTGGACGACCCGCTGGCGGCGTTCCGCGACTTCCCCGACCTGTGGCATCTGCTCGAAGGCAAGTCGATCGTCGGCGCCCTGCTCGGCGGCCTGGCCGGGGTGGAGCTGGCCAAGAAAATCGCCGGCGTGCGCCACTCCACCGGCGATGCGTTCGTGCTGCCGCTCACCGTGGGCATGTGCATCGGCCGCATCGGCTGCTTCCTGGCCGGCTTGAACGATCACACCTACGGCAACCCGACCGCGCTGCCCTGGGGCATCGATTTCGGCGACGGCCTGCCGCGGCATCCGACCCAGCTCTACGAGATCGCCTTCCTGCTCGCGCAGTACGCCCTGATCCATGCGCGCCGCCACGCGCTGGCCGAAGCGGGCGACCGCTTCCGCGCCTTCATGATCGGCTACCTGTCGTTCCGCCTGCTGGTCGAGTTCATCAAGCCCCTGCCCTATGCCTACCTGCATGCGCTGTCCGGCCTGCAGCTGCTGTGCGTGGCGGGACTGCTCTACTACCACCGCGACCTGCCCCGCATCCTGCGGGCGCTGTTCGCCAGGAGAGGCGCATGGGAGCCAAGGTAAGGCCGTACTTGTTCTACGACAGCGCGATCTCGATCTGCACCACCTGCCTGCGCCGGGTGGAGGCGAAGATCCTGATCAAGGACGAGCGCGTCTACCTGGAGAAATGGTGTCCGCAGCACGGCCGCGAGCGCGTGCTGCTGGCGGACGACGCGGCCTATTACCGGCAATGCCGCGAGCTGTACATCAAGCCGCCGGAGCTGCCGCAGCGCTTCAACACGCCGCAGCACTATGGCTGTCCGTACGACTGCGGCCTGTGCCCCGAGCATATGCAGCACTCCTGCCTGACCCTGGTGGAGATCACCGACCACTGCAATCTGCGCTGCCCGGTCTGTTATGCCGAAAGCGGCCCGCACCGCGAGGGCTTCCGCGACCTGGCCACGGTCGAGCGCATGCTCGATGCGGTGGTGGCCAACGAAGGCGAGCCGGACGTGGTGCAGATCTCCGGCGGCGAACCCACCTTGCACCCGGATTTCTTCGCGATCCTGGACGCGGCGCGGCAACGCCCGATCCGCCACCTGATGGTCAACACCAACGGCCTGCGCATCGCCAGGGAGCCGGACTTCGTCGCGCGCCTGGCCGAGTACCAGCCGGGCTTCGAGCTGTATCTGCAATTCGATTCCCTGCGCGACGAGGTGCACAAGGACCTGCGCGGCGCACGCCTGCGCGACGTGCGGCTGAAGGCGCTGGAACAGCTGAACCGCCACGACATCTCCACCACCCTGGTGGTGACGGTGAAGAAAGGCCTCAACGACGGCGAGCTGGGCGAGATCATCGACTTCGCGCTCAGCCAGCCCTGCGTGCGCGGCGTGACGTTCCAGCCGATCCAGGCGGCCGGCCGCCTGGAAGGCTACGAGCCGGAGCGCGACCGCCTGACCTTGAGCGAAGTGCGACGGCGGATTCTCGAACAGAGCCCGCTGTTCCAGCCCGACGACCTGATTCCGGTGCCGTGCAATCCGGACTGCCTGGCCATGGCCTATGCGCTGAAGCTGGGCGAGCAGGTGCTGCCGCTGACGCGCTTCGTCTCGCCGGAGACGCTGGTGAGCAAGGGCCGCAACACCATCGTGGTGGAGCGCGACGAAGAACTGCGCGCGCACGTGTTCGAACTGTTCGCCACCAACCATTCGCCCGAATCGCAGGCCTGCTCGCTGGCGGACCTGCTGTGCTGCCTGCCGCAGGTGCAGGCGCCGGCGGAGCTGTCGTACCGCAACGTGTTCCGCGTGCTGATCATGCAGTTCATCGACGCGCACGGCTTCGACCTGCGCGCGGTGAAGAAATCCTGCGTGCACATCGCGCAGCCGGACGGGCGCATCGTGCCGTTCGACACCTTCAACCTGTTCTATCGCGACGACAAGGCGGCGAAGCTGCAGGTCTTGCGGCAGGAGATCGAACAGGCGCGCGCCATCGAAAGGAGCAACCCATGAGCGAGCAGCAACCCGGCACCGGGCCGACGCCGCGTCCGCCGGCTCCCCAGGAGCCGAAAAATCAGGGCTCGCTATGGGGCGGCGTCGGCCTGGCCTGGGCCGTGATGGTGGGCGGCGAAGTGGCGCTGTTCTCGCTCGGCCTGATCGCCTGGGCGGTGCCGCCGGCAGCGATCGTGGTGTGGGCCGTGGTGCTGCTTGTCCAGGGCCGCACGCGCACCGGCCGCGGCATGCTGCTGGGGCTGGCGTCGATCGTTGCGGTGATCGCGCTGCTGGTCGCCGCGTGTTTCGGGCTGTTCTACGGCAGCGGCGGTTTTCACGGCTGAACGGCGCCGGCCCCTGGCCGGCGCCAGCCATGCTCAGCCCGCGAAATGCCAGGCCACGTACAGCGCGAACACGCCGTACAGGCCGCCCACCGGCACGATCCAGCGCGCATCCACGCGGCCTCGGCGGAACAGCCACCACAGCGCGATCACCGCCACGCCGGTCAGCACGCCGGCCACCATCAGCGGCGCATCGAACAGCCACGGCGTGGCGAAGATCGCCAGCGCGCTGGGAATGGTGGCCTGGATCATCATCGCGCCGGAGATATTCGCCAGCGCCAGCCGCTCCTTGCCCTGGCGCACCCAGATCAGCGCATTCACCGTCTCCGGCAGCTCGGTCGCCACCGGGCTCAGCACCAGCGCCACCAGATGCGGCGAAAGCTGCAGCGCCACGCCGATCGCCTCGATCTGCTTGACGAAGGTATGCGAGGCGAAGGCGATCACCAGCAGTGCCAGCGTGGTCTGCAGCAGCACGCGCGACAGTGCGGGGTCGAGCGCCCTGGGCTGGAACTTCAGCGGCTCCAGTTCCTCTTCTTCCGGCGCGGTGTCGTCGTTCTGCAGCTCGCGCCACACGTACAGGCCATAGGCGGCCAGGAACAGCACGCCCAGCCACGGCTTCCACGCGAACGCGATCAGGCCCAGGCCGCACTTCACCACGAAGATGCCGAGGAACCAGGCCTGGTCGCGCGCCAGCCGTCCATGCTCGACGCGCACCAGGTTGTCGGTGCGCTGCAGCCGGCAGCGATTGGCCCATAGCGCCATGCCCACCACTGCGTACGCGATCGTGGCCAGCACCAGCGGACCGCCGAGCGCGGCGCCGACGCCGATGTCCTTCTGTTCGGGCGTGCGGCCCAGCACCACGGCGACGAAGGTGACGGCGCTTTCCGGCAGCGCCGTGCCGAACGCCGCGAGCACCGTGCCGGTGGCGGTGGCGCCGAGACTGAGCTTGCGTCCGAACCATTCGACGCCGTTGACGAAGTACTCGCAGGCGACATAGATCGCGCCGGCGGAAAGCAGGAACAGCAAGGCGGTGAGCATGGGACAGGGTCCTTGGCCGGGCGAGCGGATAACCGATGGCAACGACGCACCTCACCCGGCCGGGTAAGCGCGTCGTGCCAAAGGTCTCGCCGGGCGTGCGACCACCGTGACCGGTGGCGGCTGCCATTCGCGCCATGAGGCTGAGGCCTCAAGTGTGTTGACGCGAATTCCTCTGATAGTGGAAGCAAAGCTTCCGGGAGCGAGGATGGCTACTCCCCAATGACAACGGGCGGCATGTTAGCGGCGCCGCCAGGCCGGGGCAAGCCGATCAGCGGCCCAGGCGCTCCGCCAGCATGGCATCCAGGCCGTAGGCGCCCGGCGCGTGGCCGGCGAGCCAGTGCGCCGCTTCGATCGCGCCGCGGGCGAAGATCGAGCGGTCGGTGGCGCGGTGATTGAGTTCCACCCGCTCGCCCTGCCCGATCATCCACACCTCGTGCTCGCCGACGATGTCGCCGCCGCGCACCACGGCGAAGCCGATGCTGCCGTGCCGGCGCGGGCCGGTACTGCCTTCGCGGGCGTAGACGGCGCTGTCGCTCAAGGAAATGCCGCGTCCCGCCGCAGCCGCCTCGCCCAGCGCCAGCGCGGTGCCGGAAGGCGCGTCCAGCTTGCGCTGGTGGTGCGCTTCGACAATCTCCAGGTCCCAATCCGGCAAGGCCGCCGCGGCCTCGCGCACCAGGCGGCGCAGCACCGCCACGCCGAGGCTGAAGTTGGCGGCGTGCAGTACGGGGATGTCCTGCGTGGCGGCAGTCAGTTCTGCCTGCTGGGCCTGGTCCAGGCCGGTGGTGCCGGTGACCAGCGCGATCTTGTGTGCGCGGCAATGCGCGAGCGCCGCACCGAGGCCGGCGGGACCGCTGAAATCGATCGCCACCTCCGGTGCCACGTCCGGCCATTCGCGCGTGAAGCGCAAACCTTCCTCGCCCGCATGCACCGATTCACCGAGGCGCGACGACGACGCCAGCGCCGCCACCACCTCGAACCGCGCATCGTCCTTCAGCAGATCCAGCAAGGCCCGACCCATGCGGCCCGTGGCGCCGACGACGGCGAGGCGAAGAGGACGGCTCATGCGGGAACTCCTGCGGACGGTGAAGCGTCGATGCTAGCGCCGGCACGCGCCGGCGCAACCTGCTTCAGAACAGCAGCCATCACGAAGTGACGCGCGACCAGAACTGCTTCACGCCATCGACCCAGCCCTTGGCGCGCGGCGTGTGCTTGTCCGCATCGTCGTGCTCGAAGGTGGCTTCCAGCTGTTCCATCAGCTCGCGCTGCTGGCGGGTCAGGCGTACCGGCGTTTCCACCACCACGTGGCAGATCAGGTCGCCGGTGCGCCCGTTGCGCACCGACTTCACGCCGCGGCCGCGCAGGCGGAACTGCTGCCCGGTCTGCGTTTCCGGCGGCACCTGGATCGCCACTTCGCCTTCCAGCGTCGGCACCAGCAGCTCGGCGCCCAGCGCGGCCTGGCCGAAGCGGATCGGCAGTTCGCAGTAAAGATCATTGCCCTGGCGCTGGAAGATCGCGTGCTCGCGCACATGCACTTCCACGTACAGGTCGCCGGCTTCGGCGCCCGCGCCGCCGGCTTCGCCCTGCCCGGTCAGGCGGATGCGGTCGCCGGTATCGACGCCGGCCGGGATGTTCACCGACAGCGTGCGGGTTTCTTCCAGGCGGCCTTCGCCGCGGCAGGGCTTGCAGGGCTTTTCGATGGTCTGGCCGGCGCCGCCGCAATGCGGGCAGGTCTGCTGGATCGAGAAGATGCCGTTCTGCATGCGCACCCGGCCGTGGCCGTTGCAGGTGCGGCACTGCGCGGTCTTGCCGTCTTCGGAGCCGGAGCCGTTGCAGTGCTGGCAGTTGACCTGGGTCGGCACCTGGATGTTCTTCTCGACGCCGAACACGGCTTCTTCGAGATCCAGTTCCATCAGATAACGCAGGTCGGCGCCGCGGCGCGTGCGTCCGCGCCCACCGCCGCCCATGCCGAAAATATCGCCGAAGATGTCGCCGAAGATGTCACCCATATCGCCGAAGCCGCCGGCGCCGCGCCCGCCCATGCCGGCCTCGAAGGCGGCGTGGCCGTGCTGGTCGTACAGCGCGCGCTTCTGCGCATCGGAGAGCACTTCGTAGGCCTCCTTGGCCTCCTTGAACTTCTCCTGCGCATGCGGATCGTCCGGGCAACGGTCCGGGTGGTACTTCATTGCCAGGCGGCGGAAGGACTTCTTCAGCTCGACCTCGGTCACCGTCCGTTCGACGTCGAGGATTTCGTAGTAGTCGCGCTTGCTCATGCTGGTTTCCGACTGGATCGCGTTCCATGAATCGGAAGCGATCCATGTCCTCTCAAGGTTCCTTCACAAAACAGCCCGCGCCTGGGTTTCCCCGGGCGCGGGCTGCGTCAGGTCGGCCATGACGGCCGCTCCGTCACTTCTTTTCGTCGCCCTTCACTTCGGTGAACTCGGCATCGACCACATCGTCGGCCGGACCGGTCGGGCCACCCTGCGGGCCAGCCTGCGGACCGCCGGCGCCGGCGCCCTGGGCCACCGCGTACAGCGCCTGCGCGGCCTGCTCGAGCTTCTCGATCTTCGCTTCGATCACGGTCTTGTCGTCGCCTTCCTTCGCCTTCTCCAGCTCCGACAGCGCGCCTTCGATCGTGCTCAGCTGCTCGCCCGGCACCTTGCCGCCGTGTTCCTTCAGCGCGCTGCGCGTGGCGTGCACCAGCTGATCGGCCTTGTTGCGGGTGCCGACCAGTTCCTGGAACTTCTTGTCTTCTTCCTTGTTGGCCTCGGCGTCCGCGACCATGCGGGCGATCTCTTCCTCGGACAGGCCGGAGCCGGCCTTGATCTCGATCTTCTGTTCCTTGCCGGTCTTCTTGTCCTTGGCCGACACGTGCAGGATGCCGTTGGCGTCGATGTCGAAGGTCACTTCGATCTGCGGCATGCCGCGCGGCGCCGAATCGATGCCGGTGAGATCGAACTTGCCCAGCGACTTGTTGGCACTGGCGCGCTCGCGCTCGCCCTGCAGCACGTGCACGGTCACCGCGGTCTGGTTGTCGTCGGCGGTGGAGAACACCTGCGAGGCCTTGGTCGGCACCGTGGTGTTCTTCTCGATCAGCTTGGTCATCACGCCGCCCATGGTCTCGATACCCAGCGACAGCGGGGTCACGTCCAGCAGCAGCACGTCCTTCACCGAACCGCCCAGCACGCCGCCCTGGATCGCGGCGCCCACGGCCACGGCTTCATCCGGGTTGACGTCCTTGCGCGGCTCCTTGCCGAAGAAGTCCTTCACCGACTCCTGCACCTTGGGCATGCGGGTCTGGCCGCCGACCAGGATCACCTCGTCGATGTCCGAGACGCGCAGGCCGGCATCGTTCAGCGCGGTGCGGCAGGGGTCGATGGTGCGCTTGACCAGCTCTTCCACCAGCGCTTCGAGCTTGGCGCGAGTCAGCTTGATGTTGAGGTGCTTCGGGCCAGAGGCGTCGGCCGTGACGTACGGCAGGTTCACTTCGGTCTGGTGGCTGGAGGACAGCTCGATCTTGGCGCGCTCGGCGGCGTCCTTCAGGCGCTGCAGGGCGAGCGGATCCTTGCGCAGGTCCATGCCCTGGTCCTTCTTGAACTCCTCGACCAGGTAATCGATCACGCGCAGGTCGAAGTCTTCGCCGCCCAGGAAGGTGTCGCCATTGGTGGCCAGCACCTCGAACTGCTTCTCGCCGTCGACGTCGGCGATCTCGATGATCGACACGTCGAAGGTGCCGCCGCCCAGGTCGTACACCGCGATCTTGCGGTCGCCGCCCTTCTTGTCCAGGCCATAGGCCAGGGCCGCCGCGGTCGGCTCGTTGATGATGCGCTTCACTTCCAGGCCGGCGATCTTGCCGGCGTCCTTGGTGGCCTGGCGCTGGCTGTCGTTGAAGTAGGCCGGCACCGTGATCACCGCTTCGGTGACCGGCTCGCCGAGATAATCCTCGGCGGTCTTCTTCATCTTCATCAGCACCTTCGCCGAGATCTCCTGCGGCGCCATCTTCTTGCCGTCGGCGGTGCTGACCCAGGCGTCGCCGTTATCGTGCGCGACGATGCCGTACGGCACGATGTGCAGGTCTTTCTGCACTTCGGCGTCGGTGAACTTGCGGCCGATCAGGCGCTTCACCGCGTAGAAGGTGTTCTTGGGATTGGTGACGCTCTGGCGCTTGGCGGGTGCGCCCACCAGCACTTCGCCGTCCTTGGTGAAAGCGACGATCGACGGGGTGGTGCGATCGCCTTCCGAGTTCTCGATGACCTTGGCCGTGCTGCCATCCATGATGGCGACGCACGAGTTGGTCGTGCCCAGGTCGATGCCGATGATCTTGCCCATGATTTATATGCTCCGAATCTCGATGCGGCCCCGCGGCCGCGCTGTCTGGTCAAATGGGGCCCGGCTCATGCGATTCAACGCGCCGGCGGGCCCTCACCTTATGTTTTGAAGCGTCTGGCGTGGCCGCGTTCAGGCGGCTAAACCAAGTTGGTGCGGTGCCGATCAGTCCTTGGCGACCGCGACCAGCGCGGGACGCAGCAGACGATCGTTCAACACGTAGCCCTTCTGCAGCACGCTGACCACCGTGTTCGGCGCCTGGCCGGGCGCATCCACCATGCTCACCGCGTGATGGCGCTCCGGGTCCAGCGGCTCGCCGACCGGGTCGACCTGCACCAGGCCATTGTTCTCGGCGATCTTCAGCAGCGACTTCAGCGTGAGCGCGATGCCCTCGCGCACGCTGGCCACGTCGCCGCCTTCCGCCGTCAAGCCCATTTCCAGGCCGTCGTACACCGGCAGCAGCTCGTTGAGCAGCTTCTCGTTGGCGAAGCGGCGGGCCTGCTCGACGTCGCGGTGCAGGCGGCGGCGCTGGTTCTCGATCTCGGCCTTCTCGCGCAGCACGCTGTCGCGCAGGTCGGTGTTGGCCGCTTCGAGTTCGGCGACCCGGGCCTTGAGGGCCTCGAGCTCGGCGTGGGCCGGCGCGTCCGGCGCGCTGGCCTCAGGCGCCCCGCTGGGCACCGGCTGGTCGTTGTTCTGCATGAAAGACTCCAAAACCCAAACATGGCCGGCACGACGTGCCGACCCCCAAGCTTGCGCGGGTAACCCCGCCTCCCGTGGCGGTTATAAGGCCGTGGCGGCGCGATTCAAGGCGTCGCTCAATACGCCGGCCGTGGCCTGCACGACCGGGATCACCCGTTCGTAGGCCATGCGGGTGGGGCCGATCACCCCGACCGCCCCCAGCACGCGGCCCTGGGTGCCGTAGGTGGCCGTGACCACGCTGCAGCCGTCCAGTGCCGCAAACCCCGATTCCTCGCCGATGAACAGCCGCACGCCCGGTGCCCGGGCGCACACTTCCATCAGCTGCAGCAGTTCGTTCTTCTTCTGGAACGCCTCGAACAGCTCGCGCAGGCGCTCCAGGTTGGCCAGTTCCGCATAGCCCATCAGGTTGGTCTGGCCGCTGACCAGCACGTCGTCGGTCTCGCTCTGCGGCGCGAACGAGGCGGCCGCCAGCTCCACCGTGCTGGACATCATGCGATTCAGTTCGCTGCTGGCCTCGCGCAGTTCGCGCAACAGATGACCGCGGATGTCGTCCAGGCGCAGCCCGGCGAAGTGCGTATTCAGATAATTGGCGGCCTGCTCCAGCTCGCCCGGCTCCAGCGGCTTGGCCAGCTGGATCACGCGGTTCTGCACCTGGTTGTCCGAGAACACCAGGATCACCAGCACGCGGGCGTCCGGCAGGGCCACGAAATCGATGTGGCGCAATGGGAAGTCGGCCTGGCGCGGCACCGTCACCACGCCGGCGAAGTGGGTCATCGCCGAGAGCAGGCTGGACACGTTGCCGAGCAGGTCGCGGGTGGTGGTGGGGCCGGCGGGCAGCTCGCGCTGCAGGCGGGCCATTTCCTCCACCGGCAGCGGCTGCAGCTCGATCAGGCTGTCCACGAACAGGCGCAGGCCGCGCGGCGTCGGCACGCGGCCGGCCGAGGTATGCGGCGAGGCGACCAGGCCGGCGTCTTCCAGGTCCGCCATGATGTTGCGGATGGTGGCGGGGCTGACGTCCAGGCCGGAGGAACGCGACAGCGTGCGCGAGCCCACCGGCTCGCCGTCGGCCAGGTACTGCGCGATCAGCGTGCGCAGCAGCCGCCGCGCACGGATATCCAGGTCGTTGGCAAGAGGTCGAGACATGCGCTCTGTGGCAATCCGTGAGACGGCTAAGAAATAAGGTTTGATCCGGTAGTTTGCAAGAAAACCGGACAGGCGGGGGCTGGTACCGGGGCATTCAGGCCCGCTCCACCCCGCCGGAGTCTGCCCTTACAATCCTCCGACTCAACGACGCGACACCCCATGCTTACCTCGCTCTACGTCCGCCATTTCGCAGTAGTAGAAGAAGCCGAGATCGCCTTCGGCCCTGGCCTGACCGTGGTCAGCGGCGAGACCGGCGCCGGCAAGTCCCTGCTGGTCGACGCCTTGCTGCTGCTGGCCGGCGGCCGCGCCGACAGCGGCATGGTGCGCGCCGGCAGCGACCGCGCCGAGCTGGCCGCCGAGTTCGACCTGGCCACCCTGCCCGAGGCCCGCGCCTGGCTGCGCACCGAGGAACTGGACGAGGCCGACGGCAGCTGCCGCCTGCGCCGCGTGATCCGCGCCGAAGGCAGCTCGCGCGCCTGGATCAACGGCCGCCCGGCCAGCGCCAGCCAGCTCGGCGAGCTGGCCACCCTGCTGGTGGAGATCCACGGCCAGCACGAACACCAGGCGCTGCTGTCCCGCGCCCACCAGATGGCCCTGCTGGACGCCTACGCCGGCCACGACAGCCTGCTGGCCCAGGCCCGCGACAGCGCCGTGCAGTGGCGCGAGGTCGGTGCGCGCATCCGCAAGCTCAGCGGCGGCGAAGACCGCGAGCAGCGCCTGGAACTGCTGCGCCACGAGGCCGCGGAACTGGAGCAATGGGTACTGGCCCCGGCCGAGCTGACCGAACTGGAAGCCAGCCACAAGCGCCTGGCCAATGCCGGCCGGCTGGCCGAAGGCGCCTCCGGCGTCGCCGAGCTGGTCGACGGCGACAGCGAACTGGCGCTGAGCCGCGCCCTGGCCCGCGCCCACGCCGACCTGGACAAGCTGGCCGCCCTGGACGACCGCCTCGCCCCGCTGCTGCAACTGCTGGACGATGCCGCCATCCAGCTCGGCGAAGCCGCCGACGGCCTCAATCGCTACGCCCAGGACGTGGACCTGGACCCGGAGCGCTACACCGAGGTCGACACCCACCTCACCCGCCTGCACGAACTCTCGCGCAAGCACCGCACGCCAGTTTCCGACCTGCACGAAAAAACCGCCGCCCTGCGCGCGGAACTGAGCGAGCTGGAAGGCGCCGGCGACGCGCTGGAACAACTGGCCACCCAGCGCGACCAGCTACGCCGCGACTACGACGCCGCCGCGACGAAGCTGAGCAAGGCCCGCACCAGCTCCGCCGCCAAGCTGGGCAAGGAGGTCGGCGCGCTGATGGCGGAGCTGGGCATGGCCGGCGGCCAGCTGGTGATCGAACTGGAACCGGCCGGCAGCGACGAACCCGACCCGCAAGGCCGCGAACGCTGCGAACTGCTGGTCAGCGCCAACCCCGGCCAGCCGCCGCGCCCGCTGCGCAAGGTGGCTTCGGGCGGCGAACTGGCGCGCATCAGCCTGGCGATCGAAGTGGCCACGCTGGGCAAGGACACGGTCGGCAGCATGGTGTTCGACGAAGTCGACACCGGCATCGGCGGTGCGGTGGCCGAAGTGGTCGGCCAGAAGCTGCGCTCGCTCGGCGGCCAGCGCCAGGTGCTGTGCGTCACCCATCTGCCGCAGGTGGCGGCGCAGGGGCATGCGCATCTGCGGGTGAGCAAGCAAAGCGATGGCAGCTCGACGCAGACGCGGATCGAGAAGCTGGATGCGGGTGGGCGCCGCGACGAGCTGGCGCGGATGTTGGGTGGTGTGGAGATCACCAAGGAAACGCGGGCGCACGCCAAGCAGATGCTGGATCGGGCGCAGACGGCCTGAGCTCGAACCGACCTTCAAGAGTGAAGCCTTCTCCCTCCGGGAGCACGCGGGGAGGGCACAGGGATGTGCCCGGCTGTGAGGAGCGAGGAAGGTGGCGGCAGCCGGATGAGGGTCCGGGCGGAGCCGGGCGCCCCACTCCGCCCGTACCCTCACCCCAACCCCTCTCCCGATGGGAGAGGGGCTCAGCGCATCAGGCCTTGCCGTCTCTACGCGGCAACAACCCGCGCTCGCTCGCCATCCGATAAAGATCAAGTTCCGAGCCCGCCCCCAGCTTGCCCATCAGGCTGGCGCGGTGGATGTAGACGGTCTTCTGCCCGATCCCCAACTCTCCCGCCACCTGCTTCGGCGCGCGCCCTTCCGCCAGCAGCAGAAAGACTTCGCGCTCGCGGCTGGTCAGGCGGTTGATCGGGTCCAGCGCCTCGCTCGGCCGTTCGGCGCGGCGCTGGCGCAGGTCGGAGCTGAGGAAACACTCGCCCTGCATCACCGCACGCAGGCCGGCCACCAGTTCCTCCGGCGCCACGCCCTTGGTCACGTAGCCGCTGGCGCCGCGGCGCAGGGCTTCGGAAACGTAGGGTTCGCCGTCGTGCATGCTCAGCACCACGATGCGGGTCTGGTCGGCCACGCTGCGCAGATGCTCGATCAGCGGCAGGCCGCTGCCATCGGGCAGTGAGAGATCCAGCGCGACCAGGTCTGGGCGGCGTTGGCTGACTGCCTCCACCGCGTCGTCGGCGCTGCGGCACTCGGCCACGACCTCGAGGTCGGGCTCCAATTCGATCAGCCGCTTGAAGCCTTCGCGGACTATGGCGTGGTCATCGACCAGGACGATGCTGTACATGGGTCCGCACTGTATAGCAGCCCCCGGCGGTTTGCCCACGGGCCCCCTCAACCTCCAAATTCGAATCCTTCTCCTTCCAGGAGAAGGTGGCGGCAGCCGGATGAGGGTCCGGGCGAAGCGACACCCATCACTCCTGCACCTCACGCCCCTCGCTCCGCCGCTGGCCGCATGTACCATCGCCGCCATGCTTTCGAGACCCCTGTTCCTGCCCTGGGCCGGCATCCTGGCCTGCGTCGGTTATTTCCTGCTGTGGCTGCTGCTGTGGCCCACCGAGCAGCCGTACTGGATGCTGCCCTACGGCCTGCGCTTCGGCGCCCTGCTGCTGTCGCCGACGCGGATGTGGCCGTGGCTGCTGTTCGCCGAATTCGGCGCGACCACCCTGCTGGCACTGACCCAGGGCATGCCGCTGGGCTGGCAGGGGCTGATCCTGGGCGAGCTGCCGGAGCCGGTGGTGGTCACCATCTGCCTGTGGCTGATGCGCCGCGCGCAACTGCACGTGAGCATGCGCGACCCGGAAGACGTCTCGCGCCTGCTGCTGTCGGCCGCCTTCACCGTGGCCGCGACCACGGTGGTGGATGCGGCGATCCTCACCGCGGTGCATGCCGTGCCCTCCTCGCAGCTGCTGATGCGCGCGCTGGGGCAGGACCTGCTGGGCAACTACGTCGGCACGCTGCTGGTGACGCCGCTGCTGATCATGCTGTTCCGCGCGCACCTGGAGCATCGCGCCTTCACCAACCTCACCATGGATGGCCTGCTGGTGATGTTGCCGGCGCTGGCGATCCTGCTGCTGCTTTCTTCGCATCCGGCGCCGCAGCCGCAGTTCGCGCGCATTCTTTCGCTGGCGCCGGTGCTGTTCTTCGCGTTCCGCCATGGCTGGCGCGGCGCCAGCCTGGCGATGCTGATCTCCAGCCTGGGCATGACCCTGGTCGACCATTTCGCCGGCCGCCCCGCACCCGAGGCTCCCGCGCAGTTGTTCCTCGCCGTGGCCGGCACCGGTGCGCTGATGCTGGGCGCGGCCACCGACGCGCTACGCCGCAGCAGCGAGCGCGTGGCCGAGCAGAACGTCTATCTGGCCGCGGTGAACCGCCGCCTGGACCAGCTCGCCCGCCAGCTGCGCGACGCCGCACGCGGCAACCTGCAGGCGGAAGAAAACCAGCGCCGCCATATGGCCTCCGAACTGCATGACGAGCTCGGCCAGAACCTCACCGCCATCTCCACCCATCTGAAGCTGGCGCAGGCGCGCCTGGCGCAGGCGGGCATGGACGACATCGGCCTGTCGATCAACGGCATCCTCGGCCATATGCGCCGCGCGCTGCATCGCCTGCTGGACGATCTGCGCCCCGCGGTGCTCGACGAATTCGGCCTGCTGCGCGCGCTCGACGAAGGCCCCATTCGGGACTTGCTGGCCACCGCCGGCGTGATCTACCGCACCGACCTGCACGGCGACCCGCGCCTGCTCGACGAAGACACCCGCACCGCGATCTATCGCCTGGTGCAGGAAAGCGCGACCAATGCGGTGAAGCACGCGCAGGCGTCCACCTTCCAGTTGCGCCTGCGCATCGGCGAACGCCAGGGCGGCGCGCTCGCCCTGCTGGATATCCGCGACGACGGCGTCGGCCTGCCCACACGCATGCCACGCGGCGGCCGCGGCCTGCAGGGCATGCGCGACCGCGTGACCTCGCTGGGCGGCGTATTCCGGCTGCGCCCGGAATCGCACGGCGTGCACCTGCGCATACTGCTGCGCAGCAGCAATGCGAACGGCTTCACACAGCGTTTGTAAACCGTTCCAGAAAGTTCCCACTTCTAGGAAATTTTCCAATACCCGGCTCGTGAACAGCTCGTTAGCATCCTTCCCATCGATGTGGGGGAGCCACCATCGCAAGATGGTGAGCCATGCCAACCGTGGGGACGGTGGGCATGAAGAGCGGCAGGATGCCGTTCCTCCGCTATCAGGAGGCACAGCCTGACAACTGGCGAGCAATTCGCCCCGTCAGGAAGCCGATCGGTAGCGGATCAGCCGCCGGGTGGACAGGAGTCCTCCCGCGGCTTTTTTTATGGGCGAAGGTTTTTCCGGGGCCCCATCTCAACCTTCCAGACCGAGCCCTTCTCCCTCCGGGAGCACGCGGGGAGCGCACAGGGATGTGCGCGGCCTTGAGGAGCGAGGAAGGTGGCGGCAGCCGGATGAGGGTTCGGCCGGAGCGGTGCACATCACCCTTGCGCTCCGCCCGTACCCTCACCCCAACCCCTCTCCCGGGGGGAGAGGGGCTAAAAAAAAAGCCGGCGGCCATGCCACCGGCTTTCTGCACCCCGCCGAACCTCAACGCCCGCGCGGCTTCGGCCGCACATACAGCACCAAGCTGTGGTCCTCGATCACATACCCATGCCGCGCCGCGATTTCATGCTGGAGACGTTCGATCTCCTCGCTGACGAACTCGATCACTTTTCCACTGTCCACATCGATCATGTGATCGTGATGCTTGCCGCGATCCAGTTCGTAGACGGCCTGGCCGCCTTCGAAGTTGTGCTTCACCACGATGCCGGCGGCCTCGAACTGGGTCAGCACCCGGTACACGGTGGCCAGGCCGATGTCTTCCTGGTGGGCGAGCAGCTTCTTGTAGATGTCCTCGGCGGTGAGGTGGTGAGCCTCCTCTTCTTCGAGGATCTGCAGGATGCGCATGCGGGGGTGGGTCACCTTCAGCCCGGCTTTGCGCAGTTCCTTGGTTTCCTGTTCCATCGCTCGACCTCCAGGCACACGGTGCCATCAACTCGATAGTGTATCATCCGCCACCTTCACGATCCGGACGCAACACGCATGCACAAGCTGATCCGCACGCTGGGTTTCGCCTTGCTGGGCCTGTCCCTGGCCAGCTGCCGACTCGTCTATACCCCCGACGTGCAGCAGGGCAACCTGCTCGACAAGAAGAACGTGGATCAGCTCAAGCCCGGCATGACCAAGCGCCAGGTACTGGTGCTGATGGGTTCGCCCTCGGTGGCCACCCCGTTCGACCAGAATCGTTGGGACTACGTATCCACCCAGCAGCACCGCGGCGGCCCGATCAAGGTGCGCACGCTGAGCCTGAGCTTCAATAACGACAGCCTGGTGCGCACCGAGGGCGATTTCTTCGCCGAGGACGCCAAGAAGCTGGTCGAGGAGCAGAAGAAGTTCCGCGCCGGCTACCCAGTGGACGAGAACTCGGGCGACAAGACCAAGACGCCGGAAGAGCAGAAAAAGGACGGCAACACCTTCCCGACTGGCAACAACGGCAACAACGGCGGCAACTAAGCGTTGTTGCCGAAGGTTGTAGCTAGGGGTTCTGGGCGCGCCGCCGGCGCGCCTCCTTCGGATCGAGGCTGAGCGGCCGGTAGATTTCCACCCGGTCGCCGTCTTCCAGTAGCTGGTCCGGCGTCGCTTTACGGGAAAACACCCCCAGCCGCGCCGGATCGATCGCCAGCCCCGGCACCTGCTCCACCAGCCCGGACGCCTCGATCGCCTGCATCACCGTGGCGCCGGCCGGCAGTTCCACCGGCAACACCCATTGGCGGCCGGCTTCCGCGTAAGCCACTTCCACCGCGATGCGCTCAGCCATAGACGCGCTCCGCCTCGCGGCAGAAATCCTCCACCATGCGGCTGGCCAGGCCCTGGAAGCCCAGCTTCAAGGCCGCGCCACCCAGCTTGTTGGCGTAATCGAAATCGAGGGCGAAGTTGATCTTGCAACCGGCATCGCCCAGGGCCAGGAAGTCCCACACGCCGTCCAGGCTGCGGAACGGACCGTCGACCAGGCTCATATGCAGGCGCTGTGGACGCTCGGTGGTATTGCGGGTGGTGAAACTCTGGCGCAGGCCGGCGAACTTGAGATCCAGCCGCGCCACCAGCATGTTGTCAGCGCGCTCCAGCACCTCGGCGCCGGCACACCAGGGGAAACGCTTTGGGTATGCTTCGACATCGTTGACCAGGTCGAACATCTGCGCCGGGGAGTACTTCACCAGCGCGCTGCGGCGGATCTCGATCACATCAGCCTCTTCTTCGAATCACTCGGTGCGGCCACCCGGCCGCATCGCCAGCGGGGTCGTCGGCCCCGAAGTTTAGCGGACATGGCCAAGGCTAAGGACAAAGACAACAAAGGCGGCGGCACCATCGCGCTCAACAAGCGCGCCCGCCACGAGTACCACATCGACCAGCGCTACGAGGCGGGCATCGCCTTGCAGGGCTGGGAGCTGAAGGCACTGCGCGCCGGCCGCATCAATTTCGGCGACAGCTACGCCATCGTGCTGCGGGGCGAGATCTTCCTGGTGGGCACCTCGATCCCGCCGCTGATCAGCGCGTCCTCCCACGTAATCGCCGAGGACCGCCGCACGCGCAAGCTGCTGCTGCACCGCGAAGAGATCGACCAGCTCGTCGGCGCGGTGGAGCGCAAGGGCTACACCCTGGTGCCCATGGCCATGTACTGGAAGGGCAACAAGGTGAAGGTCGAAGTCGGCGTGGCCCGCGGCAAGCAGGCACACGACAAGCGCGAGACCGAGAAGGAACGCGACTGGCTGCGCGAGAAGCAGCGCACCATGCGCGCCCACAATCGCGCCTGAGGCCTGGCCCTAAAGCTACGTGCCTCTAAAGCTGCGGCCTCAGGCGAGGCCCAGCTTCATCGCGTCATTCGATGATTTGAAGCCGTGGCGCTCGTACAGCGCCCTGGCCCGCGCATTCGCATGCAGGGTCAGTGCGTCGATACCGTGCTCCCGCGCCGCCGAGCCCACCGCCGCCAGCAGCGCCGTACCCACGCCACCCTGGCGCTGCGCGGGCCTCACGTAGACGTTGAGCAGGTACCAGCCCTGCCCCGTCGGATAATTCGCCGAAGGCAGGTGCGGATAGGGATTGACCGCCGCACTGCCGACCACCCGCCCCTCGTGCTCCGCCATCCAGGCATGCAGCCTGCCGGCCTGCAGCGCGGTTTCGATCCAGTCGCGCAGATGGTCCGAGAAGCCCTCGGGCAGGTGCTGCCCCATTTCCTCCAGGAACGCGCAACGCAACTCCGTCAGCGTGCCCGCATCGCCTTGTACCGCCAGCCGAACCCTGGTCATGTGCCTTCCCCTGTCGTCTGCGTGGGCCAACGATACCGGCAGAATGCGGTTCATCCGCAAGCTTGAAGTGAGCCGCCTCAGCTCCATATACTGTCGCGTTCCAGCAATCTTTTCCCCGGGGGTGTTCTGGCTTCGACGGGGGTAGTGAGATAGTTTGGTGCATGCCGAGGGGGCGACTTTCCTCGTAAAACCAGTTGCAAACTTATAGTTGCCAACGACGACAACTACGCTCTGGCCGCTTAAGGCCTAGCCCCGAACCCACTTGTGCTCGTGCTCGTGGATGTAGGGTCACTATCACGAGATCGCCCAAAGCTGCCGCCTGTCGGTAAGGGTTAAATCAAGCAGGCTGGTCCTTCGATGCGCTTCGCACACTGTGCTGTCGCGGGATGAGATCTAACGGTGAGCTAAGCATGTAGTACCGGGCGTCAAACGCCTTCGGACGCGGGTTCGACTCCCGCCACCTCCACCAATGAAGCAGGAAAAAGCCCGGCGAGAGATCGTCGGGCTTTTTGTTAGGCGCGGAAAAGTTAACCTCATTCCGTTCTTCAAACTGAACTTAGCCCCATTCTCGAAGCCCCCATCGCGCGCGACCATCGCCTCCCTCAGGGGGCCTATCCTAGATTTTGTGTAAACGGGGCATTGGCAGGAAACTGCCATCTGACCCGGAGACACCATGAGTCCACGCAAACACGAAGTGCCCGACGAGCTGCTTAGCAGTCTGTTAGCCAACTATCAGAAGCCCGAAGATCTCGTT